>JBOHPP010000103.1:0-9742 GCA_050731755.1 Candidatus Rokuibacteriota bacterium
GAGTGGCACGCCGAGACCGTAGCGCTGCCGCTCGCGGGCTCGCTGCTTGAGCTCGCGCAGGACGAGCCGGTCCCCGGTCACGAGCTCGGTCCGGCCGGCGATGTACTGGCGCACGCGCTCCTGCATCTCGTCCGTCAGTGGTTTCGTCCCCCACTGGGCATCCTGCTGGATCCGGCGCACCCGGGAGAGCTCGGCCAACCCCTCGTCGATACTCTGGCGGCTCTCGGCGTCGGCCGCGCGCTCCTCGACGTCGAGGAAGGCCAGCCTGATCGCCGGGACGCCGTCCTCGAGCCAGTCGAGCCAGAGATGATCCATGCGCGGGAAGACGAGGATGAACAAACCGGCCAGCACCAGGAAACCGCCGACCGCGACGCCGGTGCCCCTGAGCGCCTGGAAGCCCCGACTTCTGACGTCTCGCACGCGGGTCCGGATGGCCCCGACGAGGGCCACGGCCGCGAGCAGCGCGCCAAAGGTGGTGACGATCGCCGCGCCTGTCGGGAGATCCCAGATCCATGAGGCCAGCAGACCGAGCATGCTGACGACGAGCGCGAAGCCCCAGCCGACGAGTAGACGCGCCGCCACGGCGCTGGCCAGCAGGGCACCCACGACGGCCGGAACGATCAGGTAGGAAAACACCAGCAGCACCCCGGCCAGACGCACGGAGCTCGTCACCACGAGGCCGAACGACGTGTAGAACACGAAGTCCCACGCACGGGTGGCGCGGCCCCGCTGGCGGGAGCCCTCCGGATCGAGCGAGATCTCCAGCAGCGGGCGGCGAATGAGCCAGTGGAGGGCGCCGATGCCGGCGTACAGCGCGGCCAAGGCGGCCACTTCCCTTGAGGTGACGGTGAGGATGCCGCCCACCAGGAGTTGCTTGATGTGCTCGCTGCCCTGAGGAGCACGGTCGACGACGAGCACGGCCACCGCCGCCGATACGGCGTACACAATGCCGATGATGGCTTCCTGGGGGATCGGTCCCGCGGGCACGCGGGTGACGGCGAAGAGCGCCGCTCCGGCGAGCGTGAAGGCCAGGGCATACCAGTACGCCGCATCGCTGTGGATGGCATGGCCGGCCAACACGGCCACCGAAAGACCCAGCGCCGCGACCTGGGCCAGCGCGAGGTCGACGAAGATGACCCCTCGGGCCAGCACGTGCAGGCCCAGGTACACGTGGATCCCCGTGAGGACCACGCACGTCAGCAACGGGACGCCGAGCAGCTCGAGCACGGGCTCAGCGCGGAGCGCGCAGGGCGGCGGTGAGGCGCCCGATGTTGACCTCGAAGAGGGCGAGATAGTCGGCGGCCGCCGGATCGGCGCCGACCGACGGCACCAGGGTCACCGGGCGCACACCGCTCCGCGCGGCGACCTGACGGACGACCGATTCGTTGGAATATGGCTCGGCGATGAGCAGGGCGACGCCCGCTTCACGCATCCGCGCGGGCAGAGCGGCCAGCGCGCCGGGCGACGGCGGCACGCCGGGCGTCGCCTCCATCGAGGCCGCGACGACCAGGCCGAACCGCCGGGCGAAGTAGGGCCAGCTGTCGTGGACGACGACGACCCGGGTTCCCCGGTACGGAGCCATCGCCTGCAGCCACCGGGCCAAACCTGCGTCGAGGCGCTCCAGGAAGTGCTGGCGATTCGCCGCGAACAGCCCGCGGTCGGCGGGCGACAGGCGGGCGAGCGCCTCCAGAATCGCCGCCGTCATCGGGCGCGCGTTCTCGGGGTCGAGCCAGTAGTGCGTGTTGCCGTAGCTGTGAACGTGCGCGGGGCCCGTGTCCCGGAGGCGAGGCGTTTCCGCCTGTAGCAAGGAGATGTCGTTGGAGGTGTCGAGGTAATGGGGACTGCCCCGCACCAGCCGTGGCGCGGCCGCAGCTCGAAGGGCCCTGGTGAGCCAGGGCTCGTGGTCGAGCCCGATCCGCACCAGCAGCACCGCCGTCTTGAGCCGGGCGATCTGGCCGGGCTTGAGGTCGATCGCGTGGGGGTCCTGGAGCGGAGCCGCCAGGCTCTCTGCGCGGACGCGATCTCCTCCGACCGCCTCGACGAGAGCCTTGAGGTCGGTCGACGTCGTCACCACGGGGATCAGGCCGGCGGCGTCGACAGGAGCAGCGGCCGACAGCGCGAGAACGAGGGCGGCGAGCGCCCCGACCACCCGCTACGGCTTTTTGGCGAACATCGACTTGGCGACCATGCAGTGGACGCCCTTGCGGATGTCGACCACCTGAGTGACACGGCAGTCGGCGGCCATGGACGCCACCGAGTACCCTTCATAGCGGTCCATCGGCGCCATCTTCTGGGTGGAGAGGAAGTCCACCGTCTCCCGAACCGCGTTAACCATCGCCTTGTTGAGGTCCTCGTCGAACCCCATCATGATCCAGTGGGTTTTGGTCTCGGCCCGCGGCCACTCGAGCTTCATGTCCTTGCGGACGATTGGCTGGAGCACGATCTCCCGGAAGGAGCACTCCAGCCCTGTGAGGTTCACTTCGCCGTTGCCCTGGCGACAGTGGGAGTCACCGGTCCAGATCAGCCCGCCCTTGAGGAAGACGGGAACGTAAATCGTGCTGCCGGCCTGCAGCTCGTTCAGGTCCATGTTCGACCCGTTCTTCCACGGCCGCAGCGTCGACACCGCGGCCATCGGATCGTCCTTCACGCCACCCTTGCGCGGCGACGGGTCGCTGGGATCGATGCCGACGGCCAGCGTGCCGGGGAACGGCGCCAGGTCGATGCTCACCCCGGGCTTGAACTGCGCGGAACGCTTGCCGGGATCCAGGGTGAAGAACTTGATGAACCCGTCCGGCATTTCCGGGGCCAGCGCGCCGATGGTCGGAAAGTCCTTTCCGGGCAGGTTGAAGTTGATCCCGAAGTTCTTGGGCACGATCTTCAGGATCCGGATCTCCATCACGTCCCCCGGCTCGGCGCCGTTGACAGAGATGGGCCCGGTCACCGAGTGCGGCCCGCCGCCCGGGTTGGCCTTTCGCAGCTCCACGATCTGTTCCATGGTGATCCCGGGTCGGACCTTGTCGTGGGCGTGCATCATCGTCTCGACGGAGACGATGTCCCCCGACGCGATGGTGAGCTTGGGCGCCTCCTTCGGATCGAGCCAGCCCCACTGCACGGTCTCGAGGGTGGCCACCAGCCGATGCCGCTTGGCTTCGGCCTTGCCGGCCGCCGCCTTGGTCTCGCCCTTGGCCTGAGCCAGAGCGTAGAGCGCCACCGAGAGCACCACGGCGAGGATGCCGAGTGCGATCACGACACGCTTCGTGCCTGAGAGCGTCCGCATAGCGCCTCCTTGTCCAACCGCGGGACGTCGCTTCATGCGGATCGATCGGCACGGATCCGACCGGCCGCCACTCGACTCCGACGCCGGAGGGTCGTTATCATCGGCCAGGCCGGACGGCGGCGTCAAGCCGACGAGCCTGCGCGCGCGCTCGACCGATTGCCGCGTGTTACGATCCAGCCCGAAGGGGAGGTGCGGCCATGGGCTTCACGCTCGATCCCGCTCGCGACGCCCTCGTGATCGTCGATGTCCAGAACGACTTCTGTCCGGGTGGCGCGCTGGCCGTGCCCGACGGCAACCGCGTGGTGCCGGTCCTCAACGGTTATGCCGAGCGCTTCGCCCGCGACGGCGCCCCGGTGTTCGCCTCGCGCGACTGGCACCCCGTGCGGACCAAGCACTTCAAGGCGTACGGCGGTGTCTGGCCTCCGCACTGCGTGCAGGGCACGCGAGGCGCGGAGTTCCACCCCGAGCTCCGGCTGCCCGCGGGGACGGAAGTGGTCTCCAAAGGCATGGACCCTGAGACCGACGCCTACTCGTGCTTCCAGGCCGAAACCCCCGATGGCCTGCCCTTCGCCGCGGCACTGGGCGAGCGGGGCGCCGGGCGGCTGTTCGTGGGCGGCCTGGCCACCGACTACTGCGTCAAGGCCACGGCGCTCGACGCGCTGAAAGAGGGATTCGAGGTCGTCGTCCTCGAAGACGCGGTCGCCGCGGTGGACCTGGCCGCAGGCGACGGCGCGCGCGCGCTGGCCGACATGACCAGGGCCGGCGCCTTGCTTGCCCGATTCACCGATTTGCGCTAACACATGCGGGGCGTCGAGGAGATTCCCTGGCTCTACGACGGCCTCTGCACCCTCTACGAGTGGGGCGGGCTCGGTCGGTGGCGGCGATGGCTGGCCGAGGGGGCCCGGGGCCGAACGCTCGACCTCGGCTGCGGCACCGGCCGCAACCTTCCGCTCGTTCCCTCGGGGGCGCGCGCGCTGGGTCTCGACCCAGCGTGGGACTCGCTGGTTCGCGCCCGCCGCCGGGCCCCCGGCGTACCCCTGGTGCAGGCCCGGGCCGAGGCGCTGCCCTTCCGCGATGCGGTCTTCCACACGGTGGTGAGCGGACTCGTCTTCTGTAGTGTGCCCGACGCGCGACGCGGCCTCGCGGAGGTCCGGCGGGTCCTGGCGCCGGGCGGCACGTTACGGATGCTGGAGCACGTGCGCTCGAGGACGCCGTGGAAGGCGCGCATGCAAGACCGCCTGCAGCCGTTCTGGACTTGGATCACCGGGGGCTGCCGTCCCAACCGCGACACGGAGCGCCTCGTCGAGAGCGGAGGCTTCGTCATCGAGCCGGAGAGCCGTCGAGCGCGGGGTGATATGCGCCGCTTCGCCGCCCGTCGGGCGTAGCGGCCGCTGCCCCCTCCAACTTCATGATTCACACCGCGTAGCGGCGACGCACTACCTCGAGCACCAGCCGCCGCGACTCGCCGGGGTGCCGGGCGTCGTCGGACTCCAGCACCGCCACCTCGTCGGCAAGCTCGTCGTCCTTGATCGTCTCGCGCATCCACCGGGAGTAGTCCCCACGGCCGAGGTGGTACGCCCACGTGCCATCGTCCACGCCCTCGGCCAGCTCGCAGAAGCGCTTGAGGTTGGCCGCGCGCAGGTTGAGCGCGCCCTCGGGGCCGCGGAAGTAGAAGCTCCGATCGGGGGGCAGCTCCCCTTCGGCGTACTTGCGGAGGTGCCGCTGGTGCTGCACGCCCCGCCGGGTCACCCGGAAGCGGGCGGCGCCCGGGGCGTGCCCGTCCAGCGTGCCCAGCAGGGCCTCGCCTCGCTCGAGAGGGCCGCCGCCGACGTCGGGACTCGACGGGCGGCGGTCGCGGTCGCGCCCGAGCGTGGCCAGCGCCTCCCGGAACGCCTCGCGGTCGGTGGAGGCCAGCACGGCCACGACCTGACGAACATCGCGGGCGAGCTGATCCGCGGACAGCGTGATGAGGGCCAGCGACTCACCGGCCCGGGGCAGCAGCTCGACGGCCGACGAGCCGTCGGCGGGGACGATGTGATGCGCTTCGTCGATGATGAGCCAGTGCGGCAGCCCGCTGGGGCCGCGGACGGCGGCCACGGCCGCCAGCGCGTGGGTGGCGTACATGACCTTCTCCGGCATGCTGAGCCCGCTCAGGTTGAGGACGAGCCCCGAGCCGGGCCGCCGCAGCAGCGACTGCAGCTCCTCGGCGGTCGGCAGCGATTGGCCGGGCCGGCCGCCGAGCGCGACCACGCCCTCCAGCTCGGCGAGCCCGCGATGGTCGCCTTCCGGGTCGAGCAGACAGAACGACCGGCCGCTCTCCACCAGGCGCTCGACGAGCACGCCGGTCAACGTGGACTTGCCGCTGGCCGACGGCCCCACGATCAGGAAGCCAGTGCCGTGCGCGGAGATCGTCACCGGTGTGCCAGCGGCGGTGCGCCCCAGCTCCAGGTGGTGGCGGCCCAGGCCGGGGATGAGGCTGGCCGCGTCGGTGAGGATGTGCTCGTCGATGAACTCGATGACGCCGGCGCTGCCGCCTCGGCGCGTCACGTAGTCGGCTCGCTCCTTGAGCGCGGCCACGGCGTCGGCGACGGCGACGGCGCCCTCGCAGAGGGCGAGGAAGGCGTGGTCGTTCTCGGCGTCGCCGATGCCCACCAGGTTGTGGCGGGACAGCTCCAGCGCGGCCAGGGCCGCCGCCAGCCCGGTTCCCTTGGTGACGCCTCCGGGGAGCAGCATCAGCGCCCCCTTGTTGAACACGAGGGTGCGCTCCACGCCGGCCTGGCGGATGGCGGCCAGCGCCGCCTCCGCGTACTCCTCGTGGGTCGCGATGATGGAGCTGCCCAGGGCGAAGCGAACACCGCGGCGCTGGAGCGCTTCCACCAGCGCCGGCTCCGGCGCCGCGCCGAGGGTGCGCACCTCGCGCCGGGCGGGGAAGTAGAGGAGCGCCCCGTTCTCGGCGACGACGGCGTCGAACATCCCGTCCACGTCGGGACAAACCTGACGCAAATCGGGCAGCATCCGGCCGGTGACGAGCAGCAGCGTGCGGCCGGACTCGCGCACCCGCGTGAGCGCGCCGGTCGTGGCCGACGCCACCCGGCCCTGATCGGCAATGGTGCCGTCGTAGTCGACGGCCAGCACGTGGACGATCATTCGGAGCGTCCCTTGTCGTTCACGGTACCACAGCGGTTTTTCGGCGGCGCCGGGGCGGGATGCTAGCCTGGGTCATGGCCTGCGTGTCGATTCAGCGTGCGGCCGGTTACCTGCTGGCGTTCCTGGTGACGGTGGGGTGTGCCACGCCGGCCGACATCATCCGCCGGAGCCCGCCGATTCCTCCGCCGATCCTGGGCGCCGAAGCGACCGGTCGGGCCTCGTGGTACGGCGTGCCCTACCACGGGCGCCGGACATCGAGCGGCGAGGTCTACGACATGCACCAGCTCACCGCCGCCCACCGGACGCTGCCCCTGGGCACGCGGGTGCTGGTGATCCATCTCGAGAATGGGCGAGCGGTGGAGGTCCGCATCAACGACCGAGGGCCGCTGAAGCTCGAGCGGATCATCGATCTGTCGTACGCCGCCGCGCAGCGGCTCGGCGCCGTCGAGGCCGGCGTGGTTCGCGTGCGGCTCCGAGTGGTGAGCCTGCCCCGATCCTACTGAGGCAGCAGCTCGGCGTAGAGCGCCGCCGTCCGCGCCATCGTCGCGTCGATCGAGTACCGCGCGTGCACCAGAGCCTGGCCCGCGCTGCCCATCGCCCGCGCGCGGGCCGGATCGTCGAGCAGGGCCAGGATCGCCGTGGCCAGGGCCGGCCCGTCGGCGGGCGGCACCAGCCGTCCGTTCTCGCCGTCGCGCACGACCTCGGGAGTGCCGCCCACCGTGGTGCCCACGACCGGGGTCCCCACCGCGAGGGCTTGCAGGATCACCTGCGACACCGCCTCCGATCTCGTCGAGGGCAGCACGAGCACATCCAGGGCTGCCATGACTTCGGGGATGTCGCGCCGGAACCCCGTCATGATGACTGAGGAGCCCAGCCCCATCTCCTGCACCTGGCGGCGCACGTCGGCGAAGCCCACGCCGTCGCCGACGACGAGGAAGCGCGCGTCGGGCCGCCCGCGCACGATCTCGCGCGCGGCTTCCAGGAAGTAGCGATGGCCCTTCGAGCCCCGCACGTTGGCCACCAGCCCCACCGCCGGCCCCTTCAGGGCCAACTCCTGGCGAACCCGCTGCCCTGACACGCCGGCATGAAACCGGGCGGGATCGAAGCCGGCCGGGATGGCCACGATGCGGTCGAGGGGCACGCCGGCCCGCGCCACGAGCATCGTGACGGCCTCGCCGCTGGTGACGATCCGATCGGCCAGCCGATAGACGAGAGCGCGGCGGCGCAGGACGGGGATGGTCACGTGGCGGCCGCGCACAACGGGCAGGCCGAGGGACTTGGCGGCCAGGGTCGCCAGCCAGCTGTCGATCGAGCTGTGAGTGTGGACCAGCCGCACGCCGCGCGCCCGCATCAGCCGCCGCAGCGCGAGCAGCGCCCATACGTCGAGCGCGCTCCGCATGGAGATGGCGACGGCGGGCACGCCGGCGGCTTCGGCCTCGGCGGCCAGGCGGCTCGCCGGTTGGCAGGTGACGAGGACGTCCCAGCCGTGCTGGCGCAGCCACCGCGCCTCGGTCAAGATACGGATCTCCTGACCGCCGAACCCGAGCGAGGACTCGGTGTGCAGGACCAAACGGGACGAGGCCCCGGGCACGCTCATGTGACTATAGACAATAGACGATGCTGCAGCGCTTCATCGAGAACTTCACCTACCTGGGCGTGTTCCTGGTGCTCTTCGCCGGCGGGGTCGGGCTGCCGATCCCCGAGGAGGGGCCCGTGCTCGCCGCCGGCGTCCTGGCCCATGAGCAGGTCATCCGCTGGTGGATCGCACTGCCCGTCTGCGTCATCGGAGTGCTGAGCGGCGACGTCGTCCTCTACTGGGTGGGCCGCCACTGGGGCGAGCGGATTCTCGACTGGCGCGTCGTCCGGTGGGTCCTGAGCCCCGAGCGCGAGGAGTGGCTCAAGAGCGCCTATTGTCATCATGGGGTGAAGATCATTTTCACGGCCCGCCACGTCGTCGGGCTCCGGGCCGCGGCGTTCCTCACCGCCGGGATCGCTCGGGTGCCTTTCTGGAGGTTCATCTCGGTGGACGCGATGGCTGCCTTGATCGGGGTGCCGGTGAGCTTCGGTCTCGCGTTTCTCTTCGCCGATCAGCTCGCGCGGGTGATCGCCGACGTCCATCGCGTGGAGCGTTGGCTCGTCCTCTACGCGCTGGTGGCCCTGGCCGCCTGGCTCGGCTACCTGGCCTGGCGCCAGAACCGGCGCCCCTCATGATGCTCGCGCTGACCGGCCGCACTCGGCGGTGGGTACGGCGCTGGCACGGCGCGGGAGAGGGAGATGGCACAGCGGAACCTACGGGCCGACTGCGTGGTCGACACAACCCCTGCCGCCCGGCCCGGCGGTGGCGCACGCACCGCGTGCTATAGTCGCCCGGAGGACAGACGTGGCGACCGCCGAGCGCAAGCCGTGGCACGGGATCTTTCGGCTGCTCGAAGGCGACGAGCGGATCTTCGCGGTCCTCCTGGCCGTGGCCATGGTCGGCGGCCTGGCCACGCTGGGTCTGGTCCCGCTTCGCCCGCGGCATCAGATCGACCTCTACTCGCTGGTCTTCTGGTTCGCCGCCTACAAGGTCGGCGTCTTCGCGCTCGTCACCATCAACCCCCGCGCCACGCGCGGCATCTTCCTGGCTGCGCTGGGGATCGACCTGCTGCTGGTCTTCGTGCTGCTGTGCCTCACCGGCGGCGGGTACAGCCTCTTCTACCTGCTGTTCTTCCCCCTCGTCGCGGTTAACGCCTATTACTTCGGCCCGTGGGTGGGGCTCACCGCCGCGCTCATGGCCGGCGGGCTGTACACGCTCTCGGCCTGGTTGGTGCCGGACTGGGTGGGCTGGACGCCTGGGATCATCCTGGCCGGGCTCTTCGGCCTGCCAGCAGTGACGCTGGGGCTCGTGGCCGAGCGGGAGCGCCGGGCCCGCGGTGAGGTGGAGCGGCTCAACACCGAGCTGACCGGCACGCTCAACCGCCTGCAGGCCGCCCAGGAGGAGCTGCTCGTCGCCGAGCGCATGGCCACCGTGGGGCGCCTCAGCCTCAAGGTCGCCCACGAGGTGCGCAACCCCATCAGCGCCATCGAGCTGAACACGGAGCTGCTGCAGGACATCGTGCAGGCGCGCGCCGGCATCGAGATGGAGGAAGCGCGCGGCCTGCTCGTCGCCATCCGCGACCAGGTCAACACGCTGGACGCGCTCACGGAGGAGTACCTGGCCTTCGCGCGGTTCCCGCGGCCGCACTTCGAGGAGGTGTCGGTCATCCAGCTCGTGCTGGAGCTGTCCGACTTCGTGCGGCCGGTGGCCGCGCGGCAGTGGCTCAGCATCCACGTCGAGAC
>JBOHPP010000104.1:0-9454 GCA_050731755.1 Candidatus Rokuibacteriota bacterium
GCCCGGTCGGCCCAGGTGGAGATGAATGGTCGCTTCGCCACCGGCCAGCCATGGCCGGAGATGCGCGGCGACCGCCAGGGCTCCAGCGCCTGTCTGGCCTGGTCGGAAACGTGGGTGAAGCCGCGGAAGACCTGATGCGCTGGCCGGCCGCCTGACGCCGATGAATGGCGACGGGCGCCGAGCACGGCACCGGCGAACTGGCGTACACCTCTGGGCGGCGGCTCTTGGCATCGTCATGGCCGCTCCGGTGCCGGCGAGAGGCGAGATCTTCCTAGATTTCTACGCCGGCCTGGCCAATCCCGAGATCCGCCCGCGTCAGCGCTTCTCACCAGGAGTGTTCCTTCTTGTTTTGTGCTGCGGAAACTGCGGACGCGAGACGTGTGGACCTCGAGCGCACGGAGGTCTTCGGCGTGCGCGCCGGGTATTGGCTCGACCCCATTCCCTGGCTGGGGTTCGCTGGCGACCTGTCCTATTTCAAAGCGGAGGGGACGAACTCGCGGTTCACGGTCGTGCCGCTGTCGCTGCTGCTCATGCTGCGATTGCCTCTGCTGGCCACCGAAGAGATTCCCCGGGGACGACTGCAGCCGTACGTCGCCCTGGGACCGAGCGTCTTTCTCGCGGAGTCCTCCGTGGATTTCCGGCCCCAGTTGTCAGGAAGAGCCACCGATAGCTCGATCGACATCGGGTTCGACGCGCGGAGCGGCGTCGCCTGGCAGTTCCACCGGCGCCTCGCGGTGTTCGGGGAGTACCGCTTCACGCACCTGTCGATCTCGGGGAAGGACGCCGAGTCCTTTCTGGGTGGCGACCGCACCGGGGTGGATACGACGCTCAATGTCCACCATGTGCTGGTGGGCGTCTCCATCCGGTTCTAGACGCGGGCCATGACCTCCTCGGCGAACAGGCGCAGGATCTCCTCGCGCTCGCCGAAGCCACGGCCGGGGACCTGGGGCAGGATGATGACGCGGCTCACCTCGGGGACCTGCATCACGCGCCGCACCTGCTCGACCACTTCGGCGGGCGTGCCGGCGAGCGCCAGCCGGTCCACGAAGCGGTCGGGCACCAGCTCGCGGTGGCGGGAGGCGGCAGTGGCGTGCTGGTAGGAGTCGTAGGCGTCGCGGAGCCGTCGGACAACTGCTTGGTCCTCGGGTGGCAGCTCCACCGGCAGGGGATGGCGCATGGCCGAGGCCACGCGCCCGCGGACGTGGTCGCGGGCCAACTGGCGGTCACGCCCCACCGCCGTCGGCGTCCACAGCACGACGTCGAGGTCGGCCAGGCGGCGTCCCCGCACGCGGGCACCGTCCTCGACGTGCCGCAGACCTGCGCGCAGGATCTCGGGCGCCGTGCCGACATACATGATGGCGCCGTCGCCCAGGCGTCCGGCCGCCTGCAACATTTTCGGGCCCGAGCCGGCCACGTAGATCGGAATCGCCCGCGGCCCGTCGAGCCACGCGAGCCGACCCTCGACCCCGGACTCGAACCGCGCCGACTGCCCGCCGATCAGGCGCCGGATCGACTCCACCATCGTCTCCAGCGTGGCCACGCGCGCGGCCCGCTGCACGCTGAACCCCATCGTCTCGGCGCTGCTGCCGCCGGTGCCGATGCCGAGGACCAGGCGCCCCTCGGCCAGGTCAGCCAGAGTGGCGATCGCGCTGGCGGTGACCGACAGGTGGCGCGTGTGAGGCACGGTGACGCCAGGGCCCAGTCGGATACGAGAGGTGCCGAGCGCGCAGGCGGCCAGCGTCACCCACAGCTCCCGGCAGACGAGGTGCGAGTCGGTGATCCAGGCGGTCTGGTAGCCCAGCGCCTCGGCCAGCCGCACCTGCCGTACGATCACCGGTACCGGCTGATTGTTCAGGATGCCGACGTCGAACTTCACGTCGGGGCGCCGGCGCGTTACACCACGACGGGCTTGTAGGTCGGCGTGCGCCACTCCGGCCGGCGGGTGTCGACGCCGCGCACCAGATCGAGGTACGCCTTCGTGATGGCGCGCGTGATCGGCCCGATCTGTCCGGTCCCCAGCGGGAAGCGGTCGATCGACGTGATCGGCGTGATCTCGTAGCCGCTGCCGCAGAAGAACGCCTCCTCGGCCACGTACAACTCGGTGCGGTCGATGTCGCGCTCGACGACGTCGAGCCTCAGCACGTCGGGGCAGCTGTCCTCGATGAGGGTCGTGCGGGTGATGGATTCCAGGATGTCGTTGCTGGTGGTGGGGGTCACGATGCGCCCCTTGCGGACCATGAACAAGGTGGCGCCCGTGCCCTCGGCGACCTTGCCCCGCTGGTTGAGGAAGATCGGGTCATCGTAGCCGTCGGCCCGAGCCTGCAGGCGGGCCAGGCGACCGTTCTGGTAGTTGGCGCCGCACTTGAGGCGGATGGGGATGGCGTTGTCCGACGTGCGCACCCAGGACGACACGCAGCAAGCGAGGCCCTGGCCTTCCGTCACGCGAGGGCGGCGGCGCGGATTGATGTAGAGCCCGGTCGGCGTGGTGGCCTCCAGGCCCGCCCCCACCACGTAGGCCACCAGGTGCAGATGGACGTCCTCGCGAACCTCGTTGCCACTCAGGACGTGGCGCACGGCCTCGAAGAGGTCGTCGTCCCCGTAGGGGACGGTGAAGCGCATCATCTTCATCGACTCGCGCAGGCGCGCGAAGTGGTCGGCCAGCCGGAAGGCATACAGCTCGCCGTCCCGCTCGCTCCAGTAGGCGCGGAGCCCCTCGAAGACGTTGGTGGCGTAGAAGACGGCGGCGCTGTTCACCGGCAACACCGCCTCGGCCTGGGGGACCAGCCGTCCGTTCATCCAGATCTTGAAATCGGCCATGGGTGTGGGCTCCTCGCGTGGTCTGGTTGGGGCTACCGCGCGTGGCGGCGCCGGGCGCTCACGTAGTCGACCACCACGTACTCGCCCAGGCGTTGGGGGGCGGCGAAGAAGGCCCGGCCCCGGTTGATGCGCGCCATCTGCTCGACGAAGGCGGCGAGCCAGGGGGTGCGCTCGAGCATGAAGGTGTTGATGGTGATGCCTTCGCGGGTGCAGCGCTGCACCTCTTTGAGCGTCTCCTCCACGGTGCGGCGGCTGGGCGGGTAGGCAAAGTCGGCGACGCCGTTCTCCATGTGGGCGGTGGGCTCGCCGTCGGTCACCATGATGATCTGCCGGTTGCCGCCGGCGTGGCGGGCCAGGAGCCGCCGCGACAGCATGAAGCCGGCGTGCATATTGGTGCCCACGTTCCACTCGCTCCACGACAGCGTGGGCAGCTGCTGGGGCGTGAACTCGCGGGCGTAGAGCGCGAAGCCGATGACGTACAGGGCATCGCGGGGGAACTGGCTGCGGATGAGCGCGCTCAGCGCCAGCGCCACCTTCTTGGCCGGCAGGAAGTAGCCGTTGTTGAGCATGGACCGGCTCATGTCGAGCATGACCACGGTGGCCGCCTGGGTGCGCAGCTCGGTGCGGAAGACGTCGAAATCATCGGGCGTCAGGCGCACCGGCGTGCCTGGGCCCTGCCGCTCCACGGCGTTCATCACCGTCTGCTTGAGGTCGAGCAGGAACGGGTCGCCGAACTCGTAAGGCTTGCCTTCGTCGGTCTGGTCGCCGCCGGCGCCCCGCCGGTGGATCGCGTGGCCGCCGAAGCGGTCGCGCTTGAGCCGGTCGAAGATATCCCGCAACGCCTTGTCGGCGATCTTGCGGATGGCCCGGCCGGTCAGCCGCAAGTCCTCGCCCTCACGCTCCAGGTAGCCGGCGTCCTCCAGCTTGCGGGCCAAATCTTGAAGGGCCTTGAGGTCCTGGGCCGCCTCCGGGCCGAGCAGGCGCTCCACGCGCTCGGGGGGGATGCGCTCCAGCTCCTCCAGGGCCCGCACGCCGCGGATCTCGCGCTCGAGCTGATCGAGCTGCTGGAGCTCTTCCATGAGCCGCATGGCCTCGGCCAGGCTCACCTCCTCGTCGCCCCGGAAGGGGTACCGCTGGCTCAGCTCGTCCAGCGGGAGCAGCTCGCTCAGATGCCGCCCGAGCTGCCGCATGGCCGCCTCCAGCCGCTCGTCCTGCATGAACAGCGAGCGCATCATCTCGTCGAGCTGGCGGCGCTGCTCGGGGGAGAGGCTCTGGAGCAGCGACTGCATCGCCGCCATGCGCTGGCCCATCTGCTCGAGCAGCTGGTCGAGGCTCTGCACGCCGGGAAACTGCTGGCCCCACTTTTCCTTGAAGGCGCCGAAATCGGGCTCGCCGCCCTCCGCCTTCTCGCGGAGCATCCGGTTCAGGTCCTGGAGCATCTCGCGCAGGCGCTTGAGATCCTCAGGCTTCATTCCCTGGAGCGCCTGCTGCACGCCCTGGAGGAACGGCTGGAGCATCTGCTGGCGGAGCGCGGCTAGCAGCTCCTCGAAGAGCCGCCGGGCCTCGGGGTCGACGAAGTCATAGTCCTGGAGCCCCCGGATGCGTCCGGCCGGATCGGGCGGTAGGCGGTCGAGCTGCTGGCGATTGCGGGCGGCCATCCGTTCGAATTGCTCGCCGAGCTTCGCCGGGACGTTGCCACTCCGGGTGCCGGCCCGCGTCTCCTCCAGCCGGCGCTCGATCCCCGCGCGCTCGGTCTGGACCACCTCGTCGAGCTTGCGCTTGATGTCCTCCAGGCTCGACCCGAGATCGTAACGCTCCAGCTGCTGCTGACGGCGCTGGCGCAGCCGGTCGAGGAGATCCTTGAGACCGGCCGTCCGTGGCCCCTCGGGCGGCTGCAGGCCTCGCTGGAGCAGGCGTCGCAACGCGCTCCAGGCGTCGCCGTGGGCGAGAAGATCATCGGCCATCTGGTCGAGGATGTTGTCGGCGTCGAGGTCGGGGACGTTCTGCGAGCCGTCCCAGCGCGAGTAACGGATCAGCATGGGGTCAGCGGCCCTCGCCCTGGCGGCGCTCCTCGAGGATCGCCTCGAGCTCGGCGATGGCCTCCAGATCCTTGGGGCGGCCGGCGGCGCGCTTGACCTGGACCAGCGCCGGGAGCCCGAGACAGCGGCATTCGATGCCGAACACCTGAATGCCGGGGCTCTGTGGGAGGAGCGTTTCATAGTCGCCGCCACCGGTGATCTCGCCCAGGAGATCGAGATCCCCGATGTCCGTGGTCAGCGTGAAGTTGAGGCCGCGGTGCAGGGTGGCCGCGTCCCAGCGGAAGGGCAAGCCGGGCGGCGCCCCACGCAAGTAGGGATGATACGGCGTCAGAGTAAGCACGAGCCGACGCATATTGTCGGCGGTGCGTCGGTAAACCACGTCGACGTCGTACGTGAGGCGGGCCGAGCCGTGCATCGTGGCCGCCAACCCGCCCACCACGACGAACTCCACGCCTCCCTCGGCGAGCACCCGCACGATCGCCTTGAAGTCGGTCATCGACGCAGACGCTGGCCGGCCCGACGGAACTCGTCGGCGACGTGCTGGAGCTGCATCAAGGCGTCGATCCGCTCCTCGATGGACCGCTTGAGGTTTTCCCGGATGAGCGTCCGATCGATGTCGCGCTTGTAGACCTCGATGACCGGGTCGGGCTCGATCGGCCGATCCAGGCGCGGCATGCGCCTAGGATACCTCAGCTCCGGTAGCGCGAGCGGCCGGCCTGGACGTCCTTGTTGAGCTTGCGGTTAAGGTGGAGACCTTCCAGCACGAACTCCACCGCGGCGGCCATGCCGGCGGGGTCGGTGGCCCCCAGCTTGGACGCGACAGTCTTGAGCGCCGGCACCTGGCCGGCCTGGCGGACGTACTCGCCGGACGGCAGGCTGTCGCCGGCCTGGACGGTGAGGCCGCCCTGGAACGCCGTCACCACGCCTTCCAACTCGGCGACGCTGAAGGAGCGGTTGAAGACGTTGAGGACCGCCCGCTGCAGCAACTTGGCCAGGACCTTGTCCTCGCTGGCGTCGCCCACGGCCTCCAGTTCGATCTTGCCGGCGGTGGAAGCCAGGAGCGCGCCCAGATCGCTCACCCGGGGCACCGCCAGCGACTCGCCCAGGCGGATGGCCCGCTTGAACGCGTTGGACAGGAGATTCTCGTAGTTGCAGATGCTCACGCGCACCGATACGCCCGAGCGCTGGCTGATGTCCGGCGAGTGCCGGGCCAGATGCGTCAGCTCGGCCACCACCTGCTTCATGTACTCGGGGCAGCGGGTGGTCAGCCCATCGCTGGCGAAGGCTGTCAGCTCGGTCTCCATGATGGTCACTTCGTCTTCCAGCTTCCGTGGATAGTGCGTGCGGATCTGCGAGCCGAATCGGTCCTTGAGCGGCGTGATGATGCGTCCGCGGTTGGTGTAGTCCTCGGGGTTGGCGCTGGCCACCACGAACAAGTCGAGCGGCAGGCGCACCTTGTAGCCGCGGATCTGGACGTCGCGTTCCTCCATGATGTTGAGGAGGCCGACCTGGATGCGCTCGGCGAGGTCGGGCAGCTCGTTGATGACGAAGATGCCCCGGTGGGTGCGCGGCAGCAGGCCGTAGTGGATGGTCAGCTCGTCGGAGAGATAGCGCCCCTCGGCCACCTTGATAGGATCCACTTCGCCGATGAGGTCGGCGATCGTGATGTCAGGCGTGGCCAGCTTCTCCCCGTAGCGGCGGTCGCGAGGGATCCAGGCGATCGCCGCCTTGTCGCCCTCGGCGGCCACCCGCTCGCGGCAGGCCTGGCAGATCGGTGCGAACGGATCGTCGTTCACCTCGCAGCCGGCCAGCGCCGGCATGGCCTCGTCGAGCAGTCCGACCAGCAGGCGGGCCATGCGCGTCTTGGCCTGGCCACGTTCGCCCAGGAAGATGAGGTCCTGACCGCTGAGCAGAGCGTTTTCGATCTGGGGCACGACCGTGTCGTCGTAGCCCACGATGCCGGGCAGGAAGGGCTCGCTCCGCCGGAGCCGCGCGATCACACTGTTGCGCAGCTCCTGCTTCACCGACATGCGCTGCCAACCGCTCTCGCGAAGTTCTCCGACCGTGCGGGCCCTGGCCATGAGCGAATCCTCGGTCACTATGCGACCGCCCGGCAGCCGTGTCAACTTCGACCGCCTGGGTTAATCTTCGCGCCATGACCGACTGGGCCCGGTTCGACAGAACGCTCGCCTCCCGCCGTCGAGCCATCGTGGAAGGCTTCGGCGCGTTCCTGCGCCTCAACTCGGTCAGCCAGGAGCCGGACAAGGTTCGCGCCACCGGAGAATGGCTGGCCGCGGCCATGCGGGCTCGAGGCCTCGCGGGGCGCGTCCTCGAGACCGGGGGCAACCCGGCCGTCTTCGGCGAGCGCCGCGTGCCCGGCGCCCCACGCACCGTGCTGATCTACTGCCACTACGACACCAAGCCCATTCCTCTGAAGGGCTGGCTCCAGCCGAACCCGATCGAGCCCGTCTTTCGCCGCGGACTCGCCGAGGACGGCGTACCCCTGGTGGCGCTCGGCACCCTCGCCGATGAGGAGCTCGACGGCGTGAGGCTCTATGCCCGCGGGGCATCCGACGACAAGGGCCCGATCTGGTGCCATCTCCACGCCATCGAGCTGATGGATGCGCTCGGTCTCTCGCCGACGGTCAACGTGAAGTTCATCTTCGACGGCGAGGAGGAGATCGGCAGCCCGTTCTTCGGTCCGTTCACCGAAGCCCACCGTGACCTGCTGGCTGCCGACGTCGTCCTGGTCACGGATGGACCGAAGCACACGAGCGGCCGCCCGACCATCACCGGCGGCGCGCGCGGCGTTATGAAGATCGAGCTGGTCATCGAGTCGGCCCGACGCGACGTCCACTCCGGCAACTTCACCGTTCCCAACCCGGCGTGGAAGCTCACCGGCCTGCTCGCCTCCATGGCGACACCGGACGGCGAGCCGCTCATCGAGGGCTTCGAGGAGGACGTGGTCGCGCCGACGCCGGCCGAGCGACAGATGATGGCGGCGCTGCCGCTGGATCTTCCGGCCCTGGAAAAGGAGCTGGGCGTCCGCCTGCCCGCCGATTATCTCGAGCGGATCATGTTCCATCCCACGCTGACCATCCGCGGGTTGCACAGCGGCTTTGTCGGCGCGGAGGCGAATACGATCATTCCCCACCGCGCCACCGTGGCCATCGACATCCGGATGGTGAAGGACCAGCGCTGGGCGAAGGTCTACCGGCGGCTGCTCGAGCACATCCGCGCCCAGGGGTTCACCGTCTTGGAGTCGGCCGACGAGCCGCTGGCCGACGAGCTGCGGGGACGGGCGGTCCGCGTCGTGGACAAGGGCGGCTACGACCCGGCCAAGACGTCGCTGGATCTGCCCATCAGCCGACAGATCATCGCGACCGTCGAGCGCGCGCACGGCAGCCAGCGCGCCGTGCTCATGCCGACGGCGGGGGGCAGCGTGCCGATCTGGGCCTTCACCGATATTTTGAAGTTGCCGACGTTGCTGGTGCCCTACGCCAATGCCAGCAACCGCCAGCACAGCCCGAACGAGCACCTGAAGCTCGATCACCTGTTCCAGGGCGTGCGCACCACCGCTCAGCTGCTCACTGATCTCGGCGCCCCGTCCTGACCGGCGCTTCGCGAGTCTACGCCGCGGCGGCCAGCCGAAGGTCCTCGAGCAGCATTCCGTAGAGGTGCGCCTGCGCCGCCTCGTCCTCGCCGCGCAGCACGGCGGAGGGATGCAGCGTGGCCAGCGTCTTGGGCGCCCACCGGGTGGGAAAGAACTGGCCGCGCTGTTTGAGCAGCCGAAAGTCGGGCCCGAAGATCGCGCGCGCCGCCGTGGCCCCCAGGCAGACCAGGATCTCGGGCTTGATCACGCCGATCTCGGCCTCCAGCCACGGGCGGCAGGCGGCGATCTCGGCCTGACGTGGGGTCTGGTGGATGCGGCGCTTGCCGCGCTCGATGAACTTGAAGTGCTTCACCGCGTTGGTTACGTAGAGCCGCTCGCGGGCCAAGCCGGCCTCGGCCAACGCTCGGTCCAGCACGTCGCCGGCCGGGCCCACGAAGGGCGCGCCCTTGAGATCCTCCTGGTCGCCGGGCTGCTCGCCGACCAGCGCGATGCGCGCGTCCGTTGGCCCGCGGCCGAACACCGTCTGGGTGGCGTGACGGTAGAGGTCGCAGCCGGTGCACCGCGTGGCGGCCGCCCGAAGTTCGTCGAGCCCGGCACCGGCCGGGACGTAGGGCCCGGCGCCGCCGCCCTCCTGCTCGAGGCGGAGCGCCTCCTGCTCTTCTGCGCGCACGGCCTCCCGGCGCGCCTGGGCCGTCATCGCCACGAGCCGTCGCACCTGAGGGTCACGGGTGTCCTTGAGCAGATCCCGGCGCTCGTGGACGAGGCGCCAGAGGACTTCGTAGAGCAGCGACCAACGCGCTGGGTCGCGCAGGCCGGCGACCTGACGGGCGAGGTCGAGGAACTCGCGTGGCACCCGGGCCAGGCCGGGCGGTGGCGCGGCGACGGCGACTGACGGAGCGCCCTCGCGCCAAGCGACCTCGCCGGGCGGGACGCCTTCCCGCACCAGCGTGCGAGCGGCGGCCTGCCAGGACTCGAAGGTGGGAGC
>JBOHPP010000105.1:0-6087 GCA_050731755.1 Candidatus Rokuibacteriota bacterium
AGAACCGGATTGCGCCGGCGGAGCCGGCGCTCGAACGGCGGCAAGGCCAGGCGGAAACCAGGCCAGTTCCGCGCTCAGAGAGGCGACGTCGCCGATGACGATGGTCGCTGGCGGCTCCAGGCGGGCCTCCCGCGCCTTGGCGACGATGTTGCGCAGCGTCCCGGTGACAATCTGCTGCAGCGCCGTGGTGCCCCAGCGCACCACGGCCACCGGCGTGTCGGGCCGCCGACCCGAAGCCAACAGCGTGTGCACGATGCGGGGCAAGCCGGCCAGGCCCATCAAAACCACGAGCGTGTCCACCGCCTCGCCCAGCCGCGCCCAGTCCACACGCGATGCGTCCTTGCCGCACTCGTGGCCGGTGACGACGGCAAACGAGGACGACAGGCGGCGGTGGGTCAGAGGGATGCCGGCATAGGCGGGCACGGCGATCGCCGCGCTGACGCCGGGCACAACCTCGAACGGGATGCCCGCCGCGGCCAGCGCCTCGGCCTCCTCACCGCCCCGCCCGAACACGAACGGGTCGCCGCCCTTGAGCCGGACGACGCGGCGGCCTCGGTGGGCGTGAGCGATGAGCAGCGCGTTGATTTCGTCCTGGTCGAGGGCGTGGACGCCGCTCGCCTTGCCGGCGAAGAGGCGGAGGGCGCGGCGCGGGGCCAGCGTTAACAGGCGCGGGTCGACGAGCCGGTCGTAGACGACGACGTCGGCCTGACGCAGGCGCCGGCGTCCTCGTAGCGTGAGCAGCCCGGGATCGCCGGGCCCGGCGCCGACGAGCGCGACCGTGCCGGTCCGCATCAGGCGACCCCCAGCCGCTCGAGCAGGTGCCGGCGCGCTTCGTCGCGCCGCCCGGACGCGACGAGGCTGCGGAGATCCGGGCCGAGCGCCCGATGCCACGTTTCGGGGGCCGGCGAGCGACGCCGGACGCGCAGCTCACGTCTCACGTCGCGCACCAACTCAGCCAGCGCCGCGTACTCCGGGGGCAAGTGCGCCTCCAGCTCCTCGCGGACGATTCGGGCCAGCGCCGGGCTCGTGCCGTCGGTCCCCACCGCAACGGTGAGCGGGCCGCGCCGGACCACCGCGGGCAGGATGAAGTCGCAGTGGGCGGGATCGTCCGCAGCGTTCACCCAGGCGCCTCGTTCCCGCCCTTCGCGCGCGACGGCGCCGTTCACCGCGCCGTCGTCTGTGGCCACGAAGGCCAGCGCGAACCCGGCCAGATCCCCGGCCCGATATTGCCGTGACGTGTAACCGATGCGCCCGGCCGCAGCCAGCCCGTGCAGCGTTGCCGTCAGGTCCGGACTGACGACGGTCACTGCGGCCCCCGCCGCGACCAGCCCCTGGACCTTGCGTTCGGCCACCGGCCCGCCCCCGATCACCAGACAGCATCGTCCAGCCAGCTCCACGAACAGCGGGTAATAGCTCATGACCGCGCGGCGGGCTCCCCACGATCCAGGTGATCGGCGATCGCGTGGACGAGGGCGCCCATCGTGCCCTTGACGGGTTGGATCGTTGGCGTCACGCCGACCTCTCCGAGCGCGGCCGCGCAGACGGGACCGATGGCGGCAACGGTGACACGCTCGCGCAGAGCAGAGAGGAACTTCTCGCGACGACCGAGGCGGCCGGCCACCGTCACCACGTTTCGAACCTGGGGCGAGCTGGTGAGGGCGAGGACATCGATGCGTCCGCCAATGAGATCGTGGACGAGGCGCTCCAGCGGCGCCTCGTCTTCCGGCAGCGCCCATTCGTAGAGCGGGATCTCGAGCACTGTCGCCCCACACGCCGTGAGCCCCTCGACGAGGGCGATGTTGTCCTCGCCGTAGAGCTGGACGGCGACGACACTGTCGACCAGGTGCCGGATCAGGGTCAGCTCGGCGAGCAGCGCCTCGGACGTGGGCTCCTTCGGGATGAGGTCGATCCGCACCCCGGCCTCACGGAGCACCGCGACCGGCTTGGGCCCGCGGGCGCAGACGAACATGCCGGCGAGCGCCCGGAGCAGCACCTCGCCCTGGCCCGCCTCGGCGGCGAGCTCGAGGAAGGCGCGGGTCCCCACCCCGGTGAGAAAGACGATGACGCCGACGGCATCGGCACAGATCAGACCCAGCGCGATCCGGGCCGGGCGCCGGTCCCGGCGGGGAATTTCCCGCACCGCCGGGGCCGAGTACGGGACGCCGCCGAGCTTCACGACGAGACTTGCCAGCTCGGTGGCCCGGCGCGCCTCGGTGAGAGCGATCGTCTTACCGCGGAGCGACGCCACCAAGGCTGCAGGTCAGCCATCCACCGCGTGGGGCGGGCGGCCCGGTGAGGAGTCACGCGCGACGGCGGTGACCTGCTCGCCGGCGAGGTACACCCGCAGCTCCTCGTCGCGGTGGCGGGCGCAGAACTCCCGGAAGTTTTCGCCGGGCAGGCGCCAGCCGAGGTAGGCGGTGAGCAGCCGCTCGATCGCCGCCGGCACCTCGTCGGCAGCGACGCGGTAGCCGATTGGCCGGGCCGCGGCCTGGTGTCGCCCGAGACCGCCGCCCACGCAGAAGTAGTAGGCATCGACCAGCGCGCCGCCGACCTTGGTCTTCTTACCCTCGATCCCGATGTCGGCGATCCAGTGCTGGCCGCAGCTGTTGGGGCACCCGGTGACGTGGATTTTCACGTGCTCCTGGAAGCCCGGGAGCCGCCGCTGGAGGTCGTCGACCAGCCGGCCCGCGAAGCCCTTGGTTTCGGTGAGCGCGAGCTTGCAGAACTCGCTCCCCGTGCAGGCGATCGTCCCTCGCCAGAATGGTGAGGCGTCGAGCGGGAGCCCGGCCGCCTCCAACGCGTGGGCCAGTGCCCCCGCCCGCGAGCGTCGCACGTTGACGATGACGATGTTCTGCATGTTCGTCGTCCGGACCTCACCGCTGCCGTAGCGGTCGGCCAGGTCGGCCACGGCCCGCAGTTCGGACGGCCTGATCCGGCCGCGCAGCACGGCCGCGCCGGCGTAGACGTAGTCCGCCTGCTTCTGCGGATGAATGCCGACGTGGTCGCGATAGACGTCGTCGGGCGGATCGTCGGCTGGCGCCGGTTCCAGCGCGCTATCGATCCGTTCCTCCAGCGCACCGAGGAAGCGCGCTGCCGTCCACCCGTGGTTCAGGAACAGGAACTTGAGTCGGGCCTTCTCACGGTTCTGCCTCAGCACCTCGCTGTCGCGGAAGATCTCCGAGATACCGCGGACGATCGGCAGCACCTGGGGCCAGCGCACGAAGGCGGGAAGGCGCACGCCGAAGTGCGGGTCCGTGGAGAGACCCCCGCCCACCCGCACCGAGAAGCCGACCTCGCCGGAAGCCGGATGGCGCAGCGCCGTGATCCCGACGTCGTTGATTTCGGGATAAGAGCACCACGCGCGGCAGCCGGTGACGGAGATCTTGTACTTCCGCGGCAGGTTGTAGAAGTCCGGGTTGCCGTTCAGCAGGCGCGTGACGGCCTGCACGAGGGGCGAGGCGTCCACGATCTCGTCGGCATCGACCCCGGCCAGGGGACAGCCCGTGACATTGCGCGTATCGTCGCCGCAGGCGCCCATGGTAGTGAGGCCCACGCGCCACAGCGCCTGGAAGATCTCCGGGATGGCTTCAATGGCCACCCAGTGGAGCTGGATATTCTGCCGGACGGTGATGTCGGCCACGCCGCGGCCGTGGCGCTCGGCCAGATCGGCGATCACGCGGGCCTGGTGTGACAGCAACATGCCGTTCGGGATCCGGATCCGGACCATGAAGTACGGTGTGGCCCGCCCCTCACCGCCCACGCCGCCGACGGCCCCGGCGCCGTCCCCCTGGGTGTAGACGCCCCACCAGCGGAAGTACGTGTTCCACTCGGGCGGGATCGCCGCGCGGCCTTCTCGGGCGAAGCGGGCGATCTCATCCCAGGCCTCCCAGGGATTCAACTCGCGCTTGAGCCGCTCGACCCGCTGAGCCTTCGTCTCCTTCTCTTGGACGCTCATTGCCCTCTCCCGGGGCGGGAATGGGCGAAAGGTACTATTGTCGACCGGGAAAGTCAATAATGAGGAGTGAGCCAGTAATGATGCTTGGTTAGGTGAACAGGACTACCGCTCGAGAGGGAGATCTACCCGGTTGCCCCACTCGGCCCAGGACCGGTCGTACCCTACCAGGCGGTGGTAACCGAGTAGCCGCAGGACGAAGTAGCTGTGGGAGGCGCGGTGATGGGTTTGGCAGTACGTCACGACGGTCTTGTCCGGCGTCACGCCCGCGGCCGAGTACATTGCACGCAGCTCGGCGAGCGGCTTGAAGGTCCCGTCCGAGCGAAGGTTTCCCTCCCAATCGATGCTCACGGCGCCCGGAATGTGGCCGCCCCGCGCCGCACGCACGTCCGTGCCCTGGTACTCGGCGGCCGAACGCGAGTCGAGGAGGACGAGGCTCGGATCGCCGAGACGGCGCGCCAGCCACTCCGCCGTGGCAACGCCTTCGGGGCGCATGGAGACGCGGTAGGTGGTGGGCTCGACCGTTGCCGGCTTCGTCGTCACTGGCGCCCCCGCCCGGCGCCAGGCCTGGATACCTCCGTCGAGCAGCGCCACGCGCGGATGACCGAACACGTCGAGCGTGAAGAAGAGACGCGAGGCGTGCAGGCCGCCCGCGTCATCGTACATGACCACGAACGTCTTTGGCCCGATGCCGAGCGCGCCGAACAGCCGTGCCGCCTCCTCCGGGGTGGGGAGCCTGAATCCTCCCACCGGCACGGCGATGCGGGCGTCATTCACGTGGAGGTAGACGGCGCCCGGAAGATGGCCGCGCTCGTAGTCGGCCGGCTGGCTCACCATGTCAATGATGCGCAGGTCGCGATCAGCGAGGTGATCCTTGAGCCAGGCGACGTCCACCAGGAGTCCCGGCACCGGGGCCCCTCCGGCGCTCATCACGACCACCAGCACGAGTACGAACGCCAGCATTGCGACGCGGCTCGTCTTCATCCTCCCGTTCCTCCCTTCTTCGGTCTCGGTATACCACCTCGGCGGCACCCCGGCACCGCCATGATCTCCCAGTCCCGGGAGGAACTCCCAGCATCGAGCCTGGGCTGTGCCGCCTAACATCCTGACTTTCCAGCGATTGTAAAGTGGCAAATGCCTTGCTGATCCCTTTGCACCAGCGACGAGCCTTTGGTGTCAGGGAGGTCGGGATGCGATTGGAACAGACCGGTTTTTACAAGGCGCTGGCGAGGGCGGGTGACGGCGTCATGGTGGCCGACACCAATGGACGCATCCTCCTCTGGAATCGAGCCGCCGAGCGGCTGCTCGGGTGGGGATCGGCTGAAGCGCTCGGGCGCAGCTGCTGCGAGGTGTTCGAAGGACACCGGGACAATGGTCGCGCCTGCACCGACGATTGCACCGTGATGGCGGCCGCCCACAAAGGCGAAGCGATCGAGAGCTTCGACATGCAGACGCTCACGAAGGCCGGCCGCGATGTCCGCCTCAACGTGAGCACGCTGACTCTGCCGCCCGATGCCGGCTCCGGCGCGCTGGTGATTCACCTGTTCCGGGACTCGCTGCCGCGGACCACGCCGCTGCAGAACCGCGCGGCCCGAGAGCCACAGGCCAACGGCAACGGGGTGACCGGGCCGCTGACCCCTCGCGAGCTGGAGGTCCTGCGACTCCTGGCCAAAGGCGCCAACACGAAGATGGCGGCCGATGAGTTGAAGGTGAGCCCGGCCACCGTTCGAAACCACGTCCAGAACCTGCTCGGCAAGCTCGAGGTGCACAGCCGCCTGCAGGCCGTCGCCTACGCGACGGCCCACGGCCTCGTCTAGGTCGCCCGGAGGGGGGCTTCGCCCCCATCAGGGCGGCCGACGGGTGATCGAGACGATCCGGCCGCGATCGCTGACGAAGGCGGTCAGCATCCAGCTCACGACGCTCACGATGAGGGCGCCGAAGACCGCCGACCAGAAGCCGTGAATCTCGAATCCCTCCACGAGCGCCGAGGTGAGCCAGAGGCAGAGACCGTTCAACACGAAAAGGAAGAGACCCAGGGTCAGCACCGTCACCGGTAGCGTGAGAATCAGGAGCACCGGACGCACGACGGCGTTGACGAGCCCGAGCACCAGGCCGGCTCCCAGCGTGGGCAGAAT
>JBOHPP010000106.1:0-8240 GCA_050731755.1 Candidatus Rokuibacteriota bacterium
GGCCGATGATGGGCGTCCCGGTGATCACCCTCTACGCGGCGTCGTTCGGTCCGGGCTTTCTGCTCGCGGGGATCTTCATCGTCTGGACGCTCATCCGCTGCCTCGTCAATCCCCGGCTGGGGCCGCCGCTGCCGTCCGCCCAGCGCGCGGGCTCGCTCCGCATCCTCGCCGTCGAGTTGACGCTCGGGATGCTCCCCCACGTCGTCCTGACCGTGGTGACGCTGGGGCCGATTTTGGCCGGCCTGGCCACGCCCACCGAGGCGGCCGCGGTCGGCGTGGTGGGCACGGTCATCATGGCCGCCTGCTACCGGCAGCTCAGCTGGGCGCGGCTCAAGCAAGCGATGATCATGACCGCCCAGCAGTCGAGCATGGTGCTGTTCCTGGCCGTCGCCTCGATCATCTTCGGTGCGGTCTTCACGCGCCTGGGGTCGGCCACGCTGATGACCGAGACCCTCGTTGGGTTGCCTCTGCCGCCCCTCGGCACGCTGCTGGTAGTCATGTTCCTGATCTTCCTGCTCGGCTGGCCGTTCGAGTGGCCGACGATCGTGCTGGTCTTCGTGCCGCTGCTCCAGCCCGCGATCATGGCGCTGAAGTTCGACCAGCTGTGGTTCGCGACCCTGATCGCCGTGAACCTCCAGACCGCCTTCCTGTCGCCGCCGGTGGCCATGGCCGCCTACTATCTGAAGGCGGTGGCGCCGGACTGGAAGCTCACCGATATTTATTGGGGGATGGCGGAGTTCATGGTGCTCCAGCTGATCGGGCTGCTCATCGTGCTGCTCTACCCGCCGATCGCGATGTGGTTTCCGCGCTGGCTCTACGGGCCCTGAGCGTCGAGGGCCCCTCCGAGTCTAAATCGCCGCCTCCGTCTTGGCGTCGAAGAAGTGCAGGCGCTCGGCGTCGAGGGCCAGTCGGATGCCCTCGTGAACCTTCACCCGCACGCTGGGATCGACACGGGCGACCATGGCGTTGGAGCCGGCCTTGACGTCCAGCAGGATTTCGGAGCCCAGCGGCTCGACCACCTCGACGACGGAGGCGAAGGTGGCGTCGGCGGGGTCGGCCCCGCCGGCCGGATGGAGGTCTTCAGGCCGGACCCCCAGCGTGAGGCGCTGACCCTTGTAGGGCCGGAGGCGGTCGGCCCGGGTTCCCGGCACCCGGATGCGCAGCCCGGGGTTCTCCGCCCACAGGGCGCCGTTGGCCTCGGCGATGGTCACCTCGGCGAAGTTCATGGCCGGTGAGCCGATGAAGCCAGCCACGAAGCGGTTGGCCGGCCGGGAGTAGAGTTCGAGCGGCTCGCCGACCTGCTGGATCCAGCCGTCCTTCATCACCACCACCCGGTCGCCCAAAGTCATGGCTTCCACCTGGTCGTGGGTGACGTAGACGGCGGTGGTGGCCAGCCGCTCGTGCAGGCGCTTGAGCTCCACCCGCATCTGCACCCGCAGCTTGGCGTCGAGGTTGGACAGCGGCTCATCGAAGAGGAACACCTGGGGATGGCGGACGATAGCGCGGCCCACGGCCACCCGCTGGCGCTGGCCGCCCGAGAGCTGGCGGGGCTTGCGCTTGAGCAGCTCCTGGATGCCCAGGAGCACGGCGGCCTCCCGCACCCGCTTCTCGATCTCGGGCTTGGGGAACTTCCGCATCTTGAGCCCGAAGGCCATGTTGTCGTAGACGCTCATGTGCGGGTACAGCGCATAGTTCTGGAAGACCATCGCGATGTCGCGGTCCTTGGGCGGCAGGTCGTTGACCACGCGGTCGCCGATGCTGATCTCGCCCGCCGTGATCTCCTCGAGCCCGGCAATCATCCGGAGCGTGGTGGTCTTGCCGCAGCCCGAGGGGCCGACCAGGACGACGAACTCCTTGTCGCGGATGTGCAGGTTCACGTCTTTGACGGCGTGGACCTCGTCGTACTTCTTGTTCAGATCCTTGAGGACGACCTGGGCCATCGTCAGTCTCCTTAGCCCTTCACGGAGCCGGTGAGCCCCGTGACGTAGTACTCCACAAAGAAGGAATATACCAGCGCGACGGGGACGGAGCCGAGCAGGGCGCCGGCCATCAGCTGGCCCCAAAAATAGATGTCGCCCCGGATGAGCTCGGAGACCACGCCGACCGGAACCGTCTTCCGCTCCGGCGAGAAGAGGAAGACCAGGGCGTAGATGAACTCGTTCCAGGACAGGGTGAAGGCGAAGATGCCGGCCGACAGGATGCCGGGCACCGCGATGGGAAAGATGATGCGCACCATGGCCCCGAAGCGGGTGGCCCCGTCGATGCGGGCGCACTCTTCCAATTCCCGGGGGATGGTCTTGAAGTAGCCCATGAGCAGCCAGGTACAGAAAGGGATGAGGAACGTCGGATAGGTCAGGATCAACGCCCACGGCGTGTTGCCGAGCTGGAAGTTCCGAATGATGTCGGCCAGGGGGATGAACAGGAGCGTGGGCGGCACCAGGTAGGTGACGAAGATCGAGGTGCCCAGCATCCCGGCCAGAGGGAAGCGCAGCCGGGCCAGGGCGTACCCGGCCAGCAGCCCACAGAAGAGCGAGATGGCCGTGGAGACGACCGCGATGAAGAACGTGTTCCAGAGCCAGCGCGGGAACGTGGTCTTGGCCATGAGGTCCTGGAAATGCGCCAGCGTGGGGTTCAACGTCCAGAACGGGGTGTTGTTGGCGGCGCGCCAGGACCGGTACAGCTCGTGGTCGGGACGAAAGGCGGTGACGGCCATCCAGTAAAACGGAAAGAGGGTGCCGATCACGAACAGGGTGAGCGGGATGTAGAAGTACACCCACTTCTTCCAGCGCCGCTCGATGAGCACGCTACGCGCCTTCCAACCGGCGGAGATACCGGAGCTGGATCCAGACCACGACGAACAGGACCGGCAGCATGAACAGCGAGATGGCCGCCCCCTCGCCGAGCAGGCCGGTGGCCACGCCGATCTGGTAGGCGTAGGTGGCCAGCAGGTGGGTCGAGTTGGCCGGGCCGCCGCCGGTGAGCACGTAGATGAGCTGGAAGTCGGAGAAGGTCTGGATCACCGAGAAGACGACGACCACGATGGTGACCGGCTTGAGCAGCGGCCAGGTCACGTGCCAGAAGCGCCGCCAGCCATTGGCGCCATCGAGCGAGGCGGCTTCGTGTAGGTCGGGATTGATGGTCTGCAGCCCGGCCAGCAGGGTGATGGCGAAGAACGGCATCCCGCGCCAGGTATTGATCAGGATGGCGCAGGAGAGGGCCCAGGTGCCGTCGCTGAGGAACGGGAGTTTGGTGGTGATGATCCCCATCTGGTACAGCGTCCAGTTGAGCACGCTGAAGGTCGGGTCGAACATCCAGCGCCAGGCGAAGGTGCTGAGCACCGTGGGGACGATGAACGGCAGCAGCATCGAGGCCCGGACCAGGCGCTTGCCCCGGAAGTGGCGGTTGAGCAGCAGGGCCAGCCACATCCCCAGGGCGAGCTTGAAGATCGTGGCCCAAAACGTGTAGACGCTCGTGTTCCAGAAGGCGGTGCGGAAGATCGAGTCGTTCCAGGCCCGGACGAAATTCTGGAGGCCCACGAATGCGCCCGGGTTGCCGACGCTCGTGCTGGAGAGCGAGAGCCAGACCCCCATGACGAACGGGTAGGCGATGAACAGGCCGAGCAAAACGACGGTGGGGGCCAAGAGGAGGGTGGCTAGCAGTCGCTCGTTCTCGAGGAAGCGCGTCAGGGCGCGGTGCTGGGTGGCGCCGGGGTGCGGGAGCGCCACCTCCACGCGGGCGGCGCTGCCCGCACCCCCGATGACCGAATTCTTCACATCCTGCTCACCGAGGGCTCGGCTAGGCCTTCTCGTAGATCTTCTTCAGCTCGCCGTCCGCCCACTGCACGGCGTCCTCGGCTTTGGTGCCGGTGACGGCCTTGGCGTACATGTCCACGATGATGTACTTCGTGTAGGCCTCGGTGGCCTTGGCCGAGGCCGGGCCCGGGTAGCCGAGCATGCGGGACTGGCGGACGGCCTGGCGGAAGACCTGGAGGGGCTTGTCGACCTTGCTCCACATGGCGTGCTCTTCCCAGACCTTGGTGGGGCCGACGTTGTAGCCCTCGTTGACCTGGAACCACTTCTCGTAGTTCTCCTTGGCGTGCAGCCACTTCAGGAAGTCCTTGGCCAGCTTCTGGTTCTTCGAGTACTTCATGATCGCATGCTGGAAGGGCACGTAGAGGGCGAACTGGCCGGCCGGCCCCTTGGGCAGGAGCGCCGCGTGCTCGATGTCCTGGAAGAGCGGCTCGCCCCGCTCGTCCTTGATCTTGTCCTTGTTCCGCTTGGCCACGATGTAGATCGAGGCGCCGTTCAGGGTGGCCGAGATCTCGCCGGCGTGGAAGGCCCGGTTGTTGTTGGTGTCGTCCCAGGCCGCGCCGCCTTCGTCGCAGGCGTCCTTCCAGAAAGCCTGCATGAACTTCACCGACTCCAGGGTCTCTTTGGAGTTGATGACGACCTTCTTGCCGCTCTTGTCGACCTCGGCGCCGCCAAAGCTCCAGAGCAGCGGATAGGAGAAGGTGGGCGGGTCACCGGCACTATGGCCGAGGGCTTGGCCGACCGGCTTGCCCTTGACCTTGAGCTTCTTGCCGACCTCCCTCCACTCGTCCCACGTCTTCGGGAACTCCTTGGCCCCGATCTCGTTGTGCCAGGAGCGGCGATAGGCGACGGCATTGCCCACCACACCGTGGGGGACGGCCAGCCACTTGCCCCCGACCCTGGCCGTGGCCTGGAATACGTCGTAGTACCCGTTCTCGGCCTTGCCGATCGGCTCGGCGATGTCCGACACGTCGACGACGCCGCTCGCGTACAGGTGCGGCCAGTTGTAGAGCATCATGATGATGTCGGCGCCGGCGCCGGACTGGATGGCCGCCGTGATGCGGGGCTGCAGGTCGTTGAAGTTGATGAACTCGAAGACCACCTCCGCACCCAGCGCCTTGGAGGCCTCGGGGGCCTGGCGCTTCAACTCGACGTCGGCCTCCTTGATGAAGTCCACCCAGCGGACGATGTGCAGCTTGGTGCCCTGGGCCCAGGCCGGGGCCCGGCCCGCGGCCAGGATGCCTTCGAGCCCCGTGCCGGCCACCGCCGCCGCGGCGCCCGATACTTTGATGAAGTAACGACGGTTCATCCGGTCACCCTGCATGGCTGTTCCTCCTTGATCGACGCGAGTCGATGCTCCCCGCAGTTCCGGCCCGGAGATCCCCGCCCGGGGGGTCGACGGTCGTGCCGCAAGGGATGGCTAAACATCCGAGAAAAGTGACGAAGTGATAACACCCCGAGGGCGGGGTGTCAACGGCAAACCCGGCTCAGCGGGCCGTAGCGAGGACGGGAGCGGGCTGCGGCGGCCGGAAGGTCAGGGCCAGCAGCCCAGCTGCGGCGCCCATGACCGCCGAGCTGATGAAGAGCCAGGCGTAGCTGCCGAGCTGGTCGTAGACCCAGCCGCCGGCGAAGGAGCCGAGCCCCATGCCCAGCGTCGAGACCAGGAAGACGCCGCCGTACGCCGTGCCCATGACCTTCTCGCCGAAATACTCGCGCGTGAGCAGCGCGTAGAGCGGCATCACCCCCCCGTAGGCCGCGCCGAAGAACAGCGCGAGCCCATAGAACGTCCCCGCCTCGCGGGCCTGCAGGTAGAGGAGGATCATGACGGCCTGCAGGCTGAGGCCGGCGACCAGCGTGCGCTTGGCCCCGAACCGATCGGCGAGCAAGCCGGTGGCGATCCGCCCCACCACCGAGGCCAGCCCCGACACGCTGAGCACAGTGGCCGCCGTCATCGCTCCCATGCCCTGATCGATGGCGTAGGTCACCATGTGGAAGATGGGGCCCGAGTGCGCCGCGCAGCACGCGACGTGCGTCAGCCCGAGGGCCCAGAACTGCGGCGAGCGCGCCACCTGTCCCGGCGAGAAGTCGCGGCCGGCTGGGGGCTCGCCGGGTACCGCGCCCAGGGCCACGCCCCCGACATCGGCGGGCTGCTCGCGGATGAGCAGGGCCGTCGGGATGATGACGAGCCAGGCCAGATCGCCCAGGACCAGCATGGCCATGCGCCAGTCGCTCAGGCTGATGATCCAGCGCGACAGCGGTGAGATCACCAGCACGCCGAAGCCGATCCCGGCCGAGACCAGCGCCACGGCCAGGCCGCGGTTGGCCGTGAACCACCGGGTGGCGGTGGCGGTGAGCGGCGCGTAAAAGGCGCCGACGGCGAGCCCGACCATCAGACCAAAAGTAAGGTGGAGCTGCCACAGCGCCTCCACCTGGCTCGACAACACGAGGCCCAGGCCGAGCAGACCGCCGCCGGCCAGCACCACGCTGCGGGTGCCGTACCGGTCGGAGAGCGCGCCCCACAGGAACGAGCCGACACCCATGAAGATCCAGTTGAAGAGCGCGATGGTGGAGATGCCGGTCCGGCTCCACTGCATCGATTCCTCGATGGGCTTGAGGAAGATGCCGAGCGAAAAGAGACTGCCCATCCCCACGCAGGTGATGAGCGCGGCCGCGCCCACCACCACCCAGCCGTAGAACAATCGTCGCTGACCCATGGAGGCCTCCTACGATAGCATGGGCGCCATGTGGCGGCTGTTTTGGCCGGTCGTGGCCTTCGCGCTCGCCGTGCTGGCGGCGCTGGCCGTGCGCGGTGTGATCCTCTCCGTCCTCGGGCGGTGGGTCGGCCGGTCCAACGGCCTCGCGGCGTTCCTCGACGTCATCCGTCTGCCTTCGATCCTGTGGTGCCTGGTGCTCGGTCTCTACGTGGGGATCGAGGTGGCGAGCGAGCTGGAGCGCCTGCCCCGGCGTCTCAGCCAGCAACTGAGTGTGATCCTGGAGGTGGCCATCATCCTGTCGGTCACCCTGACCATCGCCGGTGTGGTAGGCACGCTGGTCCGGCGAAGCGGCGAGAGCCGCGCGCTAGGCGGCCCGGTGACCGGGTTGGCCCAAACGGCCGCCCGGGGTGTCGTCCTGATCGTCGGCGCCCTGGTCCTGCTCGGGGCGCTCGGCATCCACATCGCGCCCATCCTCACCGCGCTGGGCGTGGGCGGCCTGGCCGTGGCGTTGGCCCTGCAGGACACCCTCTCCAACCTCTTTGCCGGCATGCACCTGCTGGCCGACCGACCCATTCGGGTGGGCGACTACGTGAAGATCGCCGACGTCGAAGGCTTCGTGGTCGACGTGGGCTGGCGCTCGACGCGGGTGCGGATGCTCCAGAACTCGATCGTCGTCGTGCCCAACAAGAAGGTGGCCGAGTCCATCATCACCAACTACGACTTGCCCGAGCCGCGGATGTCGCTGGTCCTGCCGATCAGCGCGAGCTACGGCAGCGATCCGGACCACGTCGAGCGGGTGCTCGTCGACGAGGCCACCCGGGCGGCGGGCCAAGTGCCGGGGCTGTTGCGGGAACCGGCGCCGTTCGTCCGGCTCATTCCCGGGTTCGGGACGTACTCGCTGGACTTCTCGCTGATCTGCCAGGTGGCGACGTTCGTGGACCAGTACCTGGTGCAGCACGAGCTGCGCAAGCGGATCCTTCGCCGCTTCCGGGCCGAGGGGATCGAGATCCCGCTGCCGACCCAGGTGCACCTGGAGTCGTCAGCCGAAGCGCGGTCGCTCCCGCACGAGGGCCAGCAGTCCCAGGGCCCCGACCATCGTCAAAGCTAGTCCAACCCACGGTTCGCGGTAGCCGCCCACGCGCTCGACGCACCAGCCGAAGATCGGTGGCGCCAGCGTCACGCCCAGTGAGGAGACGGCCAGCCCGAGCCCCACCGCGGTGCCCGCCGAGCCCGGCCCGGCGAGCTCCGCCATCAGCGTGTGCTGCACACCGTTCCACCCGATGCCGGCGAAGCCGAAGATGAGCGCCAGCGAGGCCAGGGCCAGCGCCGAGGTGCCGGGGCCGGTGCCGGCGATGGCCAGCGAGCAGGCCGTCGAGCCCACGCCGGCCAGGATCAGCGGCGCGCGCCGGCGGCCTCCGAAGGTGCGGTCGGACAGCATCCCGAACACGATGCGACCGATCATCCCGGCGACCTGGGCCAGCGCGAGGTAGCGGCCGGCGGCGAGCAGCGAGACTCCCACGACGTCCGTGAGGTAGAGGACGAGAAAGGCCATCCAGACCGTCTGCATGCCGGCGAACACCAGCGTGGCCAGCGCCACCAGCCAGAGGTCGCGCGTGCCGAGCACGAGCCGCAGGGCCCGGCCGGCGCCGTGCGCGGGCGCGGGCAGGTCCGGCGGATCGCGGTACACGAGAATCGTGGCGGCCGCGCCGGCGGCGAT
>JBOHPP010000107.1:0-9366 GCA_050731755.1 Candidatus Rokuibacteriota bacterium
GGCGCGGGCAGCCCGGCGGCGGGGTCGGGCGCCGTGTGGCGGACGATGCCCATCCCCAGGGCGACGCCGAAGGCGACCAACGCCGTCGCCGAGGCCGCGAAGGTCATGGCCCGGCGCCGGCTGACCGCGCCGGTCGGCGCCTCCCGCGGCGACGGACCTTCGGCGGCAGCGCCAAGGTGATCCAGCTCGGTGAGGATCGCCGCGGCCTCCGCCTCGTAGCGCGCCCGCAAGTCGGCGTAGTCGTCCGCGGCCACGTGCCCGGCCTCGCGCTCGAAGTCCAGTTCGCGCAGCGCGCGCAGCACCCTGCGCTTTTGCTCCCGCAGCGGCTCCCGCGCGTCCGGCGGCACGGCCAGGAAGGTGCGCGGACCGGCGGCGCGCCGGACCAGCGGCCACAGCGTGAAACCGAGCAGCGGCACGCCGAGAATCAGCAGGGCGAGCGCGATGCCGGCGGCACCGGTCACGTCTCGGTCTCCATCTCCCGCCGGATGCGTTCGCTCATGGCCGGGTCGACCGGTGGCGCCGGCGAGGGGGCAGGCGGTCGCCGGCGCGTCCAGCGAACGAGCAGCGCGATGACAACACCGAGACCGGCCAGCGTGGCCAGGGGAGGCAGGATCCACACCAGCAGGGTGAAGCCGTGTCGCCGGGGCTCGAGGAGGATCCACTCGCCGTACTTGTCCACGAAGTACTGCCGGACCTGGTCGGGGCGCTCGCCGGCGGCCAGCCGGTCGCGGATGACCCCGCGCATCTGGTTGGCCATCTCGGACGGCGAGTCGGCGACCGACAGGTTCTGGCACACCACGCAGCGGAGTTCGGCGGCGATGGCGTGAACGTCGCGTTCGTCGACGTGGGACGCCGGCAACTGCGCCTCGGCGACGCCGCCGGCGCCGACCACGCCGAGCGCGATCAGCGTGACAACAAGGGCTCGTGTCCGAAACATCGCCCTAGCGTACACCCGGCCCCGCGCTGGGCGGCACGCGATGTGCACACTTCACAAACGGCATGGGGAGTGCGGTGCGAATCCTGAGCCTGGGCGGCATCCCAATCTACGTGCACGCCAGCTGGCTGGCCGTCTATGCGCTGATCACCTGGACCCTCGCCGTGGGGTATTTCCCCCACGCCCTGTCCGCCCCGTCCACGTTAGCCGCCTGGCTGAGCGGGCTCGTCGCCGCGCTCCTGCTCTTTGTTTCCGTCTTGCTGCACGAACTGTCACACTCTCTGGTGGCGCAAGCCCACGGTCTCCGCGTCCGGGGCATCACGCTGCACGTCTTCGGAGGCGTGTCCCAGCTCGAGGACGAACCCCCGAGCCCGCGCGCCGAGTTCCTCATCGCGGTGGTGGGCCCGCTGACGAGCTTTCTCATCGCCGGCCTGTTGTGGGCGGCGTCGGCCAGCGCCGTGGTCCCCACGGGGGCGGCGCGGGCCATCGTCGACTACCTGATCGTGGTGAACCTGGCGGTCGGCGTCTTCAACCTGATCCCGGGCTTCCCGTTGGACGGCGGACGGCTGCTTCGCGCCGCGCTGTGGAAGTGGACGGGCGCGCTCGGCCGGGCGACGACGATCGCCAGCCGCGTGGGCGGCGGCGTCGCGATCGCGCTTATGATCCTGGGTCTGGTGCAGATCCTGAACGGGGTGATCGTGGGCGGCGTCTGGCTCATCCTGATCGGTCTCTTCCTGCGCGGCGCCGCCGAGGCCAGCCACACTCAGGTCACGCTGCGCGAAGCGCTGCAGGGACTGGCCGTGCGCGAGATCATGACGCGGGATGTGGTCATGGTAGGCCCGGACGCTACCGTGGCCGACCTCGTGGATGCCTTCTGGACGCACCACGTGGCCAGCTTCCCCGTGGTCGAGAGCGGCGCGGTGGTGGGCATCGCGTCGCTGCCGCAGGTTCGCGCGGTGGAGCGCGATCGCTGGCCCACGACGCGCGTCCGCGAGGTCATGCGCCCGGTGAGTGAGGCGCTGCTGATCGGGCCCGACGACGACGTCCAGCGCGCGCTGGAGCGGGCCACTGGCAACGAGCTGGGACGACTGGCCGTTGTCGAGCGCGGCCGGTTGGTCGGTTACCTCTCGCTCAAAGACATCACGCACGTGCTCGTGCTGCGGGGCATGGGGCTCGGGGAGCCCGCGCGGCCGGCGGGGGCTCGCGACCTCCGGCGGGCCGCCTGAGGGCCAGGCCGCGTCGTGGCGGAGCCAGCCAAGCTGAGGCGAACCCGAAACGGCGAGGCGCCGGGGGGGACGTCGCGCGACGTGCGCGAGTGGATCGCCAGCGCGTTCACGCGCATCGAGGACGTGGTCTACGTGGGCCTCGGCGTCCTGCTCGCGGTGAGTGCGCTGACGCTGCTCGTCGCTACGGCCATCTCGGTGGGCCAGGCTGTCGTGGGTGGCACGCTGCCCGGCCGGGTCGTCGAGGCTCTCGACCGCATTCTGTTGATCCTCATGATCGTCGAGCTCCTCTACACCGTGCAGGTCTCGTTCCGGGAACACACGCTGGTGCCCGAGCCGTTCCTGATCGTCGGGCTCATCGCGGCCACGCGCCGCATCCTGGTGCTGACCGCCGAGTTTGCCGGCATGCTCGAAAAAGGCGGCGACGTCTTCCGCAACGCGATGATCGAGCTGGCCCTGCTGACGGTGATGGTGCTCGTCCTGGTGACGTCGCTGGTGTTGCTGCGGCGCCGGTCCCCTCAGGCCGTTGCCGACCGGGAGTAGTCCTCGGAAGGGGGGCTTCGCCGCTCGTCCATGAAGTTGGAGGGGGCAGCGCCCGCCCCCTCCAAACCTCCCCGTTCGCGCGCGCTGCCACAGCCGTCCCCCTCCAAGCCTCCCCGTTCGCGCGGGGTGCGACGACCGCCCGAACACCGCGCTTTACTGGAGCGAGGCGGCTTCGTCGTGGCTCACGTGCCACAGCACCACGTGGTACTCGATGGCGTCAGAGCCCGGATGCGGATAGACCGAGATATGGTGGATCTGTCGCTCGCCGGCGTCCAGGTTGAAGACGCCATCCTGCTCCAGGTCCCAGGCCAGCAGGGTGTACACGGTGGCTACGCGCTGGCCGGTGCCATTGTAGGCGGCGAACCGCCCGGGAACGTCCGGCTCGGCGTCCATCCGGCTGAACTTCAGCCGCGTCAGGGGTGTCGTCGGGGCCGGCGAGGCGGACGTCGCGTCGTCGCGGCTTGGGATCTGACCGGCCACGGCGAGGTTGCTCACCACCGGTCTTCCATTCGACGCGCCCTGGGCAGCGTCGACGAGTTCTCGCTTCACCGACTCGTTCGGGACCACGCCACTCAGATAGACGGTGCCCTTGAACGTGTCGACGTTGACACGCATGAGCGTCCCGACCCGCGTCGACGCCAAGGCCGCCTTCACCTTGGCGATCGTCGTCTTGTCGTCGACCCACTGTCCGGCTGTGCGTCCCCCGAGCGTCGCGCAGCCGGCGACGACGAACACGGTCGCGGCCAGCCCGGCGACCCATCTCGTGGCTCTGGTCATACCCCCCTCCTCGGAGGCGGCGCGGGTGTGCTGTCACGCGCGTCCAGCCGCCAAGGGTTTTGGTGCAAGCCCTGTGCCCGGAGTGCGCGTACGGGGGCAGCCACTTCGGGCAAGTTACCCGGCCGGCGGGCGTCTTGCCCCCGGGGCGGCCGCGCCCTCACCTCGACCTGAGCACGCACGCTGAGTTCCGCCGTGGCACGGTGGTTGCCCTATCGGAATGCCTCGTCGCGGCGGTCGACCCCGGCGAGGAAGGGGGCGCATGTCCCGGCTGACGGCCGCTGTCATCGGCACGCTGATACTTCCATGAAAGGGTGGCCCTCAACCAGCGCGAAGCACAGCGCCGCACCCTTCTCAGCGAGGGTGGGATACAGGTCGGTCCCACTGAACGTCGCCTTGGGCTGGGCGACGGCGGACTCAAGCACGCCGAAGTCACGGATGCCGGACGCCCCGCCGGTCGCTTGGAGGACGCGTCGGTGCAGCTCCACGACTTCCCCCAACGTCAGATACCGCATCAGGCGAGGCGCCGGTACAACTCCTGGTTCTTTTGCAGTACTCTCTTGGCAGCTGCCTCGAAGTCGTCGTCCCGAGTCGCCAGCAGATCCGCGACTGCTGCCCTGGCCAGGTCTTCCGGCGCGAGGCCAAGACCCTCCGCCACCTGGCGAAGACGTTCAGCCTGGGCTGGCGACAGATCAATAGTGAGTTTCATGTGTGTACTGTACCGTGTCGACGCGCCGTCCAACAACCCGCTTCAACGGACCGAGGCTCGCGATGCTCGCCTCGGCCGCTGAGCGCGAACGTTGGGCAGACGCGCGGAGAGTAATGCGGCCATGACGACACGAAATCTTTCCCCGTTGCGGCCGGCTTCTTCTGGAACCGGCTGGCTGTGAAGGCGACGGTCGTCCCTCTCGCTGCGGTTTTACTCCTCGCTGGGTCGCTTGCCGCTCAGGCCCAGCAGGCGGGAAGAGTGTACCGAATCGGGTTCGTCTCCACGGCTTCGCCCGGTCCCCCAATCGAGGCATTCCGGCAGGGACTCAGAGAAGTAGGGTACGTCGAGGGGAAGGATGTCATCATCGAGGCGCGATCCGCGGAAGGGCGCCGGGAACGCCTTCCCGAGCTCGTCGCTGAGGCTGCGCGAACCATGAATGTGAACGTAGACTTGCTCGACGCCGGGAACGCAACGGACCTCGACAGGGCGTTTGCCGCGATCGGCGCGAGCCGCGCTCAAGGAATCATTGTGACGAACGACCCGTTCTTTTTCGCCAATCGCGCCAGGCTCATTCAATTCGCCGCAAGCAAGCGCCTGCCCGCGGTGTACTTCTTCAAGCTCTTCGCCGATGCAGGGGGCCTGATGGCGTACGGGGCAAGTCTGGAGGAATCGTATCGAAGGGCGGCCATGTACGTGGACAAGATCCTCAAGGGGGCGAAACCGGCTGACCTTCCCATCGAGCAGCCCACAAAGTTCGAGCTGGCCATCAACTTGCGAGCAGCGAGGGCGCTCGGGCTTACGATCCCGCAATCGCTGCTGCTGCGAGCGGACCAAATCATTGAGTGATGGATGGCTGCGGGAGGAGCGTAATCCGGTCATGACGAACGAGATCCTTTCCCGCTGTGGGCTGGCTTCCGGAGCCGGATGGTTGTGAAGTCGATCGTCGTCTCTCTCACTGGCGCCGTTCTGCTTCTGGCCGGGTCGGTCGCCGCTCAGCCCCAGCCGGCGGCAGGGGTGTACCGAATCGGGTTCGTTGCCACGGTTTCGCCCAACCGCGCCACCGAGGCATTTCGGCAGGGGCTCAGGGAAGCAGGGTATGTCGAGGGCAAGAATGTCATTATCGAGGCGCGATTCGCGGAGGGCCGTCAGGAACGCCTTCCCGAGCTCGTCGCTGAGGTGCTCCGACTGAAGGTCGACGTGCTGGTGTGCGGCTCGACCCTCACCGTGCTCGCCGCAAAGAAGGCGACCACGACCATCCCTATCGTGTTCGCGAGCGTGTTCGATCCGGTCGCTTCGGGTATCGTGGCGAGCCTCGCGCGACCGGGAGGCAACATCACCGGTGCCACCGTCGGGGTTGGCGGCTTGGGCTTCGCCGGAAAGTGGGTGGAGCTGCTCAAGGAAGCTGTCCCCGGCGTATCGCATGTCGCGGTGCTCTGGAACTCGGCGAATCCGGCCAGTGCCCAGTCTGTGCGGGACATTCAGGCGGCTGCGCCCGCCTTGAATGTGAAGCTCGACGTGCTCGACACCGGGAACGCCACGGACCTCGATCGGGCGTTTACCACAATCGACGCGAGAGGCGCTCAAGGGATCATTGTGACGAACGATCCGTTCTTTACTGCCAATCGCGCCAAGCTCGTTGGATTCGCGGTGAGCAAGCGCCTGCCTGCGGTGTACTTCTTCAAGGTCTTCGTCGATGCCGGGGGCCTGATGTCCTACGAGGGCAGTCAGGAGGAGTCCTTTCAAAGGGCGGCGACGCTCGTGGACAAGATCCTCAAGGGGGCGAAGCCTGCCGACCTCCCCATCGAGCAATCGACGCGCTTCGAGCTCGTTATCAACTTGCGCGCAGCCAGGGCGCTCGGGCTTACGATTCCGCGATCGCTGCTGCTGCGAGCTGACCAGGTCATTGAGTGATGGACGGCTGCCCAACATCGCGCTCCAACGGACCGGGGCTCGCGTTGCTCGCCCCGGCCGCTGACCGCGGGCGTTAGCCGTCTTGAAGCCAGGCCCCCGCTTTCCTTCCAGGAGAATCCACGAAGGGAAATGCGGCCCGAAGCCTTGCACCCGGGGGTTGAGCCGGAGGCGGAACATGAACGTCACGCACGTCGCACTCATCGCCGCCTTGGCCTCGAGTCTGCTCGCCGCGCCCGTCGAGGGCCAGCCGCCGGGGAGGATGCCGAGAGTCGGAATTCTGTCACCGGGCTCTCCTCCACCCGCTTCTGCTCCTCCGCCTTTTCTCGTTCAGGGCCTACGCGAGTGGGGTTACACCGACGGGCAAAACGTCGCGATCGAGGCGCGGTGGGCGGAGGCGCGCATCGACCGCCTCGCCGAGCTCGCGACCGATCTCGTCCGGGCAGGGGTTGACGTGATCTTCACCAACGGCTACCCGGCGACCGTTGCGGCGAAGAATGCCACCAAGACCATTCCCATCGTCTTCTCGACTCACGTGGACCCGGTTGCCACAGGGCTCGTGGTCAGCCTTGCCCGACCAGGCGGAAACCTCACCGGGTTCACCCTGATGGCGCCGGAGCTAGCCGGGAAGCGTCTTGAGCTTCTGCGCGAGGCCATTTCGGGGGTCTCGCGCTTAGCCGTACTAATGAACACGGCGAACCCGGGGTTCGAGCCGACTCTCAGACAGACCGAGTCCGCCGCGCGTTCGTTCGGCGTGAGGCTCCATCTCCTGGAGGCCAATGCCTCCGCCGAGTTCGAGCGCACCTTCGCCTCCATGGTTGAGCGAGGTGCCACTGCGCTTCACGTGCAGTTGGATCCGATGTTTCTCGCGCAGCGAGCACGTCTCGTCGAGCTCGCCGCCAAGAACCGCTTGCCGGCCATGTATGACCTGAGAGAGTTCGTGGATTCCGGAGGTCTGATGTCCTACGGGCCCCGCTTGTCTGAGGAACTCCGGCGGACCGCGACTCACGTGCACAAGATCCTGAGAGGCGCGAATCCCGCCGACTTGCCCGTCGAGCAGCCCACGAGGTACGAGCTCGTCATCAATCTGAAGACCGCAAAGGTCTTAGGCCTCACCATCCCGCAGACGCTGTTGATCCGGGCCGACGAGGTGATCCAGTGACGCGAGATGAGGCAACCCTGGAATCGGCACCACGCCAACGGCTAACCGCGCAGTCCAGCGGACCGGGGGCTCGCGTTGCTCGCCCCTCGGCCGCTGACCGCGGGAGGTATGCGCACCGCGAGAGGTCGAGAGGTGGAGGGCTGTAAAGCTCGGCGTCGCCGAAGCGTTCAGGCTGAGGTGGCCCGGTTGATTCCGGGTGTACCCGAGGTCCATACATGGCGCGACCGATTCCCTTCTAGCGAAGGAGGCCCTCATGAGTAACCGAGAGGAGCATTGGAGCCGGCGGCAGTTCGTGAGCGGGCTGACGCTGGCCGGGACGGCAGGACTCCTGGGAGTGCCAGCGCAGGTCCCGGCCGAGCCGCCGCCGGAGACGGCGCGCATCCGGGTAGCGTCAGTGCCGAGCGTCTGCCTGTCGCCACAGTACGTCGCCGAAGAGTTCTTGCGCGTGGAGGGCTTCACCGACGTCCGTTACCTTTCGACCGAGGCCGGCGTGCCCGGGGCCCAGCAGATGGGGAAGGGCGAGATCGACATCAGCATGAACTTCGCGGCGCCGATCGTCATCGCGCTCGATGCCGGCGCACAGATCGTCGTGCTCGGGGGCATTCACGTCGGATGCTTTGAGCTGATCGCAACGAAACGTGTGCGCTCGGTCCCGGACCTGAAGGGAAAGACCGTGGGAGTTTTCGGCCTCGGCTCCGGTCAGCACGTGTTCCTGTCGGCCATGGTGGCGCACGTCGGACTCGATCCACGGAAGGACGTCAACTTCGTCGTGTATCCGCCCGCCGAGGCAAAGAAGCTGCTCGCCGAGGGAAAGATCGACGGCTATCTCGGCTTTCCGCCGGATCCTCAGGAATTGCGCGAGAAGAAGGTCGGGCACGTCGTCGTCAACAGCGCGGTCGACCGCCCGTGGTCGCAGTACTTCTGCTGCATGCTCACGGCCAACCGCGAGTTCGTCGCGCGGCATCCGGTCGCGACCAAGCGCGCGCTGCGCGCCATCCTCAAGGGCAATCAGGTGTGCGCGCTCGAGCCGGCACGCGCCGCCCGCGCGTTCCTCCAGCGCGGATTCACGGCGCGCGAGGATCACGTCGTCCAGGCGTTGAAGGAAATCCCGTGGACGAAGTGGCGCGAGTTCGATCCGGCAGACACGCTGCGGTTCTATGCGCTCCGGCTCCACGAGTCCGGCATGATCAGGTCGAGCCCGCAGAAGATCATCGCCCAGGGCACCGACTGGCGTTTCCTCAACGAGCTGAAGAAGGAATTGAAGGGGTAGCGGGAGTCGGGCCTAGAGTCCGGGCGCGGAGGCGAACCATGGGGCCCATAACTTCGCAGTTCAGCGGACCGGGGGCTCGCGTTGCTCGCCCTCCGGCCGCTGACCGCGGCGTTAGACCACAAGCGAGTCTGATGTCAGTCCGAGCGTTCTACGACGAACTAGCGCCCCTGTATCATCTCGTCTACGACGACTGGGAGACAAGCGTCGCGCGGCAGGGTGTCGCGCTGGCATCGCTCATCACGGAATGTTGGGGAGGGGACGCGCGCGCGGTGCTGGACGCTGCGCTCGGCATCGGTACGCAAGCGCTCGGGCTTCTCGCAAGGGGCTTCCGTGTCACAGGGTCAGATATCTCCAGCGGTGCTGTCAGTCGGGCCCGACACGAAGCGGCGGTGCGGCGCTTACCACTCGCCTCTCTGGTCGCCGACTTCCGGGCGCTGCCAGTGCGCTCGGCGACCTTCGATGTCGTGCTCGCTTGTGACAACTCCCTCCCCCATCTCGACAGCGAGGCGGACGTGCGAGGGGTGCTTGCTGAGTGCTTCCGCTGCGTGCGCCCAGGTGGCGGATGTCTGATCTCGATGCGCGACTACGAATCACCGCCGCCGACCGGAACGGTCGAGGTGCGACCGTACGGTGAGCGTCTCTGGGCAGGTCGCCGGTATCATCTGCGTCAGGTGTGGACGTGGCGCGGACCGCGATACGACCTGTCGTTCGAGATCACGCCAGCAGACGGAGCGGAGGCAGAGGGCATTGTCCTTAAGACCCATCGCCGCTAAGATAACTTCGTGAATCGCCGCCCTCCTCGGACGTGAGCGAACGACTTCCAGTGCCGACGCGCGGGACAGA
>JBOHPP010000108.1:0-3543 GCA_050731755.1 Candidatus Rokuibacteriota bacterium
CGAGGCTCGCCTGGACCTCGGCCGGGCTGAGGCCGACGGCGGTCGCGGCCTGGACGAAGGCCGCCAGGGCGCCGCAGCCGATGCCGAGCAGGTACAGCGTGCAGAACACCTTGCCGCTCAGCGGCAAACGTGAGAGGTAGATGCCGTTCATCCGTCCCGCCTCCTTCGTCTTGGCGAGTTCCGCGCCCTCAGAAGTTGACGACGAACTGGAGGGTCACCTGGTGACTCGTCTTATCGGCGTCCAGGATCGGGACTGCGGGGCGAGCATCGGAGAACACCGGCTTGTTGGAATGATTCAGCCGGTACTCAAGCCGCAGATCGACCCAGTCCAGCGGATGGCGTGTGCGAGCGTAGGTCACCCCCAGCGGCCGGAGCTCGGGGATCAGGCGCGACAGGTGAACGATCGGCGTGATCGTCCACGACTGGAGCACCTGCTCAACACCGGTCCGCGCCCCGTCCTGGTCGTCGAAGAACCCGTAGCGAAACGAGAGACCGAGCCAGCGGGCGATGTCGTAGTGGACCAGCGCATAGAAGCCGAGCCAGTTGACGTTCTTGTCGGTGACTGCCGGCGCCGCGAAGGGGATGCCCCGCTCGCGGAAGGACACGCCCGACTCGCCGCCGTACAGGAACTCGCCGGCCAGTAGCAGCCGCGGCAACGGCGACTACGTCACGTCGAGATCCACGATCCAGCGGGCGTTGGCCGAGTCGTTGTCCTGCTCGGGTCCCCACCACCCGCCGATCCCCACGTTCAAGAGTTGCCCACCGGCGATGGGCGTGAATCCGATCCGGCCGCCGATGCTTTTGTCACGGTTGTTGTCCTCGAAGGGATCCTCGGTCGTCTCGCTCTCCCAGCGATTGACGATCCACCCCGCCACGTCGAGCCACGGCGCGAACTGGTAGGACGCCGTGAAGCCGGTCATGCTCATAGGCCGCCCGAATTGGAGAACTTCGGAGAGCGAGGCGGTGAGGTTGAGCGGGGCGTCGTGCCGCTCGATGCCGAAGGGTGTGTCGAAGCGCCCGAAGGACAGGGCCAGGCCGTTGCCGAGCGGCGCGATGCCGGTGATGTTGAAGCGATGCAGGTCGATTTCCGTCTCCGGCGTCTCGGCTCCGAACTGCTCGATGCAGACGCCGGCGCCGGGGCAGCCGAACGCGGGATCGAACCCGTGGCTGTGACGGTGCACGTGCCGCGCCACCTCGATGCTGGCCCCGGCTGAGAGCCAGGGCGCGAAGGTCTTGAACACGCCAATGCTGAACTGGTCGAACTTGAAGTCGACGCTGCGTGGCTCCGAGGTGACGTTCGCGTTCCCGGCGAACTCGGGAACCATCTGGGTGTGCGTGTTGTAGTTGGCCGAGCCGACGAAAAAGCCCGAGATCCTGGCCCCGGCGATCTCGGGTCTCGGCAGCCCGAGCGTCTCGAGCGGGTGCTCCCGCTCCAGGGTGATCTCCCGCTCGCCCGCCGGGGGCCGGGCCGGCGGGGCCGGAGGCGCAGCTTGGGCCACCGGGGGTGACCCGGACTCGAGCCTGTTCAGTCGCTCCTGCAGGCGTTGAAGCTCGCGCTTCAACGTCTCCACTTCAGACGCCGTCACCATTGCTTGGCCCTGAGCGAGCCCAGCGCCCGGCCCGAGAGCGAGTGCGAGAACCATGACCATCACGATCGGAACGCGTAAGCTCATCCGCGCCTCCTCCACTCGTGTAGGAAGATCGCAGCCGTCTCCGGCGGCAGGACAGCGCGGACACGCCTCCCTGGGCGGGACACGGCCCCCGCCGGAGTGCGGCAACCCTGGATTGGAGTGGATCAGACGGTGGAGGTCGGCGGGGCTCTGGCCGGCGATGCCCCGAGAATCCGGCAGAGCCGCGGCGGACTCGGCGGGAGGCCGACGCCGCGTTCGACCACCTGGATGGGTGCCGCCAGCCCGGCCTGCGTGGTCGCTGCCTGGCTGTGGTCGGCGGTACTGGCGAAGGCGCACTCCTGGGAAGCCTCGCCTCCGCTATCGAAGAGGTGGTGAACGGTGTGGGGCGCTTCGGCCACCACGAGAGCGAGAAGGAAGGCCGCAGCTACCGCCGCTGCGGCTCTCGACAGGGCGCAGAATCGCCGGGCCGTCCTCATCGCGGGCCGACTATACCCGCGGGCGATACGAAGCGCTTTTGCCATGGCCTTGTGTGGCCCGTGATTCGCGGGTGGGACAAAGTCACCACAGGCTGCGGCTCCGCGCCCGCGGAGGGCACATGACTCTGAGGTTCCGCGATCGTTAGCACGCCGGGCGAGTCCTCTCCGACCGGCTCGCCCGCTACGCTCAGCATCCGGACGTCCTCGTCCTGGCCCTCCCGCGCGGTGGCGTTGTTCCCGTCGCCTTCGAAGGCGCAAGCGGAGGTCCAGCGCCAGGAGCGGCTCTACCGTGCCGACCGTCCCGCGGTCGAAATCGGGGGCGGCACCGTCATCCTCGTCGATGACGGTCTGGCCACCGGCACCACGATCGGCACCGCCGCGCTGGCCCGGCGCCGCCAGCAACCGGCCTGGCTGGTGATCGCCGTGCCCGTCGCCCCGCGCGAGGCTTGCTACGAGCTCAAGGCGGTCGCCGACGACGTCATCTGTGTCTCGATGCCGGAGGACTTCGTCGCCGTCGGAGACTGTACGACGACTTTCCCCCGAACACCGACGACGAGGTGCGCGAGCTGCTCCGGCGGGCGGCCGCCGATCGACCCCACGCTGCCTGAGAGCCCCGACCCGCAACACTGCAGATCCATTCAACGTGTGACCTACGGCATTCATAGGCCGGGGCGAGTCTCTGGCACAATGGCGGGCGTGGAGTCGTGTTGCCCGCTCACCGCTGACGTCCCCCGCCGCCAGCGCCGGGTGCTCCAGATCGTGCTCGGGATCAACGCCGGCATGTTCCTGGCCGAGCTCGCCGCCGGCCTCGTCGCCCACTCCACCGCGCTGGTCGCCGACTCGGTCGACATGCTGGGCGACGCGCTGGTCTACGGATTGAGCCTCTGGGTCGTGGGACGGGGCCCTCGCTGGCCGGCGCGAGCCGCCTTGCTCAAAGGGATCGTGATGGCCGCCTTCGCAGCCGGCGTGCTGGCCGAGGCCAGCCTCAAGATCGCCCGCGGCCTGCTGCCGGGTGCCGGAATGATGGGCGCCTTCGCCCTGCTGGCGCTCGCCGCCAACATCGCGTGCCTCGTCCTCCTCGGCCGCCGGCGGGGCGACGATCTCAACATGCGCTCGGCCTGGCTCTGCTCGCGCAACGACGTGCTGGGCAACGTGGGCGTTCTGATCGCCGCCGGCGGCGTGGCGCTCACGGATTCGGCGTGGCCGGACATCGGGGTGGGACTCCTGCTCGCGCTCGTTTTCGCGCGCTCGTCGATCGGCGTGATTCGAGCGGCGCTCCACCAGTTTCGCCTCGCCACCGCCTAAAACGCTCCACCACGGGCGAATGGGCGGCCCCCGCCGGCCGTCTTACCGGCTGACGCTGCTGAGCGACGCTTTGAGGACACGAGGAGGCCTGGTATGGAACGTTCACGCACGACCAGAACGAGGTTGTTCAC
>JBOHPP010000109.1:0-21877 GCA_050731755.1 Candidatus Rokuibacteriota bacterium
CCGGCGCACCTTGCCGCTCGAGGTCTTCAGCACGGCACCCGGCCCCGAGATCACCACCGTGTCCGGCGGCATCCCCAGGACATCGACGACTCGCTCGAGCACCGCGGCCTGAAGGCGCGCCCGCGCCTCCTGCGTCGTCTGCCGGCTCTCGGCGACGACGACCAGGCGCTCCGTCCCGGTTTCCAGTTCGGCGACGCCGAAGGCGGCGACGCAGCCCTTGCGGATCCCCGGGACGTCGCCGACCACCTCCTCTATCTCCTGGGGGTAGAGGTTACGGCCGCCCTTGATGATCAGGTCCTTCCGCCGGCTGGTGACGAACAGTTCGCCTTCGGCCAGGTAGCCGAGATCGCCCGAGTCCATCCAGCCGTCCTGGAGGACGTCCCGGGTCGCCTCCGGGTTCCGGAAGTATCCCGCCGTGACCGAGGGGCCCGTGAACTGCACGCGTCCCTCGACCCGCTCGCCCATCGGCCGGCCTTCCGCATCGACGATCCGCACCGCGTGCTCCGGCAGCGCACGGCCGCACGAGACGAAGCGCAGCGGGGTCGGGTCATCAGGAGACGCGGGGCGCGCCGCGCCGGAGCGCTCGAAGGCCTCCCGGGCCACGCGCTCCACCCACGGGCCGCGCGCGAGGGGCGGTACGGTCAGGGCCGCCGCGGACTCGGCCAGGCCGTACACCGGGCACATCGCCTCGGCCCTGAAGCCGTAGGGCGAGAACCGGCGGGTGAAGCGCTCCATCGTCTCCGGGCTCACCGGCTCGGCGCCGTTGAACGCCGCCCGCCAGGCGCTGAGATCGAGGCCGCGGATCTCCTCGTCGGAGACCTTCCGCACGCAGAGCTCGAAGGCGAAGTTCGGGGCGGCCGACAGAGTGCCGCGGTGGGCGTGAAGCGCCCAGAGCCAGCGCGCCGGGCGCGAGAGGAACGCCAGCGGGGAAAGGATCACGATCGGGATGCCGAAGGAGAGCGTCGCCAGCCACGAGCCGATCAGCCCCATGTCGTGATAGAGGGGGAGCCAACTCACGCCGACGTCGTCGGGGCCGAGCGCGATCCCGCGGGCGATCGCGCGGATGTTGGCCATGATGTTGGCGTGAGAGAGAAGCACCCCCTTCGGCTCGCCCGTGCTCCCCGAGGTGTACTGGATCAGCGCCGGATCCTCGCGGACCAGACGGATCGCTGGGGCCTCGGCGCCCGGCACCGCGAGGCGCTCTACCACCGTCACGCCGCCAAGCGACGGCACCTGCGCCGCGAGCGCCCCCGCCACGCGCTCGACCTGCCGGAACGTGATGAGCAGGCGCGCTTCGGCGTTCTTTAGAATTCGGGCGTGGCGGCGGGCATACTCCTCGAGGCGGTCGAGGCGGGCCGGAGGATAGATCGGCACCGGCACGCCGCCGGCGAGGAGCGTGCCGAAGAAGGCGTAGAAGAAATCCTCCTCGGTCTTGAGCATGAGTCCGACCGCGTCCCCCCGCTGGAGCCCTCGCGCAGAGAGACCGGCGGCGACCGCCACCGCCCGCGCGCGGAGCTCTCCGTAGGTGATCGGCCGCTCGCGCCCGTCTCCCTCCTGGAGGAACATGTGAACGCGCCCCGGGTCGGCCTCGGCCTGCCAGCGCAGGACATCGACGAGAGTGCGGAGCGAGGCTGGGGCGGGCGTCCCCGGGGCGGGTGGCACCGGCGGCTCGACCACGACCGGCAGGGTCGAGGTCCCGGCCGAGCGAACCGCCTCGGCGATCGCCCGGGGAGTCTCCGCCTCCTCCATGGTGGCATCGGGCAAGAGAACGCCGAACGCCTGCTGGAGCCGGAGGAGCAGCTCGACGCGCTCCAGGCTGCCCAGGCCGAGGTCGCGGTCGAGGGACGCGTCAATGGTGACGGCGGGGCGCGGCGACGTCCCCCGCAGCTCGCTCACCAGATCCTCGACGATGTCGAGGACCGTGCCCTCGATCGTCCGCGGGTCGCTCACGCCTCGACGTACGCCTGCGTCGCCATAGCTTTACCTCCTTCACGGGCTCCGAACGGCCGGCATGACCTCCCGGGCGAAGCGTTCGATCTGCTCGCGACGCTCGGGCCACCGCGGCACCATGAACTGTAGCGCCATGTGCTCGACGCCGATTTTACCGTAGGCCCGAAGCGCGACCGCGAGCTGCTCGGGGCTGCCCATCAGGCGGTCTTCCTCCTGGGGCACCGGCTCCGGCGTCAGCTCGATCGGCAGACAACACGAGAGCCGGATCCGCTCGGGATCGCGCCCGGCCTCCCGGGCCGAGCGCCGGACGTTGTCGAACCGGGCGGCCAGCTCGCGCGGCGTGATCCTCACGAAGTACGGAAACCAGGCGTCGCCGTAGCGCGCGGCACGCCGCTGAGCGCGCGTCCCCTCACCGCCGACCCAGATGGGGATGCGGGGCTGCTGCAGCGGCTTCGGGGAAAAGCCCACCTCGCGGAAGCGATAATACCGTCCTTCGAAGCTCGGCTTGTCTTCTCCCCAGAGCTGGGTCAGGATCTCGAGCTGCTCATCGGCCGCGGCTCCGCGCTCCTTGAAGTTGACCCCCAGCGCGTCGAACTCCTCGACCATCCACCCCACACCTACGCCGAGGATCAGCCGGCCCCGCGAGAGGTGGTCGATCGTCGTGGCGATCTTGGCCCAGTACAGCGGATGGCGATAGGGCATCACCAGCACGCTCATGCCTAGCGCAATCCGCTCGGTGCCGGCGGACAGATAGGCCAGGCACGTCAGCGGCTCGAGGAACGGCAGATCGGGCGGGACAATGAAGCGCTGGTCCGCGCTGTAAGGGTACGGGGTGTCGATCCGCCAGGGCGTGACGATCCGGTCAGCCGCCCAGACCGACGCGTAACCCAGGGCCTCGGCGCAGCGCGCGGCCTCCTTGAGCACCCCGCTGGCCGCCCGGCCCGAGATCGGGAGGAAGACGCCGAACTTCATGGCCCGACGAACATTATCCCGGACGGCGGGCAAAAGCCACGGGCGCCGGGAGGACCCCGATGCCCCGGGACGGACGCTCAAGCGAAGTGACGCACACGCGGAACAAGGTCTTCGCCGGTCGACCCTCGATGTTTGCCGAGTGGTGCTCGCACGTCGCGGGGCTTACTGGTAGGGGTGCTGCTTGACCCAGTGCCGCGCGATGTCGATCCGCCGGCAGACCCAGACGTCGGGATGCTTCCCCACGTGGTCGAGGAACCGCTCCAGCCCGGCTGAGCGAGCAGGATGCCCGATGAGTCGCATGTGGAGACCAACTGACATCATCTTCGGCTGGGTCCGTCCCTCACGGTAGAGCACGTCAAAGGCGTCCTTCAGAAACGCGAAAAAGTCCTCCGACGTAAAAAGCCCCCCGGCGCCGAATTTCGCGTCGTTGTTGCTCAACGTATACGGAACAACCAGGTGGGGCTTGCCGTTGACCTTGACCCAGTACGGGAGTTCGTCGTTGTAGGCGTCGGAGTCATAGAGGAATCCGCCCTCCTCGATGAGCAGCCGCCGCGTGTTGACGCCCGGTCCGTACCGGCAGTACCACCCCAGCGGCCGCTCACCGACGGTCCTCCGCAGGGACTCGACGGCCATCCGGATGTGCTTGCGCTCCTCGTCCTCGTCGAGCTCGTAGTGCTTGATCCAGCGCCAGCCGTGACAGCAGACGTCGTAGCCGGCCTTGCCAATGGCCTCGGCGGCCACCGGGTTCCGCTCGAGAGCCAGGGCGCACCCGAACACCGTCATCGGGAGGCTGCGATCCTGGAAGATACGCAGCAGGCGCCAGAATCCGACGCGGCTGCCGTACTCGAACATCGACTCGGCTGCCAGGTCCCGGCTTTTGATGCCGGGGTCGATTCCGCCGAGTTCCGTCAGCGTCGCCTCGGAGCGGTTGTCGCCGTCCGGGACCGAGTACTCCGAGCCCTCCTCGTAGTTCATCACCATGTTGAGGGCAAGCCTGGCCCCGTTGGGCCAGTTCGGATTCGGGGGGTTGGGACCATAACCGATCAGGTCGCGAGGGTATCCGGTGGCCATGGGTCGCTCCTCTCGCTCACGCCAGGAGGTGCACGGTGAACGGCGAGACCGGCACGAACTCCTCGTCGCCGCGGGTGCCATCCGTCCACATCAGGACCGCCAGCTCGGCCGCGGAATCCAGCACGGTCAGGCCGTGATGCCAGGTCCCCATCCGGTAGGTGATGCCCTGTCCCGACCGGGCAACGAAGGCCCGGACCTGACTCACGTCGGGTCCACCCTCCGGGGCGTCAGGCGCGACGACCACGAGGTACCGCGAGACTCTGAGGGGGAAGAAGGTCTGCGAGGAGAACTCGTGGCGCTCGAGCACCTTCGCTTCGAGCGGCAGGGCCTTCAGCGGGTCGACCTTGACCACCGAGAGGTTGAGCCGGGCGCCGGGGCGAGCGTTGGCCAGCATTTCGCTCACGTACACCCTGCCGGGCTCGGCCGGCCCCTCCAGCACCCACCCGAACGACTCGAACGCCTTCGCGGTCAGCGGTTCGGCGACGATGTCCATTCCCGACCTCCCGGCACTTGGCTCACCGCATTCGGCGGGCGAGGCCGACGACGCGGTCCATGATGAGGACGAGCAGCAGAGTGGCGCCGATCAGCACGCCCGAGATCGCCGCGGTACGAACGTCCAGCGTACTCTCCAGCATGTACCACATGCGAATCGGCAGCACCTCCGTCCTCGCATCGGAGAGAAACAACGAGACCGGCACGTTGTCGAAGGACGCCATGAACGCCAGGAACCCCCCGGCGGCAATGCCGGGGAGGATGAGCGGCAGGGTCACCCGGCGGAAGGTGTAGAAGGCGCTCGCCCCCAGGCTCGCCGAGCTGTCCAGGAGCGCCGGATCGAGTTGCGAAAGGCTGGCCACCGTGGTCCGCAGCACGAACGGCACAATCACCACAATGTGCCCGATGATCAACAGGTGGATCGACAGCCGAAACCCGATCAGGGTGAAGAACGCCAGGGCGGAGAGCCCGTACGCCAGCGCGGGCAGGATCAGGGGCGACATGAAGAAGACGTCCAGGCCGCGCGCCCAGGCCGCCTTCGTGCGCGCGATGGCGAGCGCGGCGAGAGTCCCGAGGACCGTCGCCAACGTCGTGGCGACGATCGCTACAATCACGCTCGTGCGCGCAGCGCTGTGGACCTCGGCCGACCGCGTGGGGTCGAAAAGGGCGCGGTACCAGCGCGTGGAGAAGCCCGGCGGCGGGAACTTCAGCGTCAGGGAGTCCGTGAACGAGGTGATCAGCACGACGATCACCGGACCGACGAGAATCACCAGCGCCACGGCGCTCAGCAGGCCTACCACGACGGTGTACGAGACGTCGCTGAGGCTCCCGCGTCTAGCCATAGACGTAGCCCCGACTGCGACGAGCGAGCGTGATCAGGAGGGCGAGGACCACCATGACCGAGAGCAGCAGCACGACCGAGATCGCGGCGGCGAATGGCCAGTTGTACAGGGTCGTGGCCTGTTGCCAGATGTAGAACGGGAGAAAGATGAGGCGGCCCCCGCCCACGATGGTCTGGGAGACGAAGGCGGTGACGGAGCTGGCGAAGACGAGCATGCAGCCGGCCAGCAGGCCGGGAACGCTGAGGGGAAGGACCACCTGAAAGAGGGTCCGCCAGCGGCCCGCCCCCAGCGCGGCCGACGCGTCCTTGAGGTTCGGGTCCATGCGGGACATGACGCTGACCAGGGGCAGGAGCATCAGCGGCATCTCGATCTGCGAGAGCGCCAGGATAAGCCCGAACTCCGTGTGCAGGAGACGCAGGGGCGTCGGGCTCAGCCCGAGCTGGAGGACCACAGTGTTGATGAGCCCTTCGCGCCCGAGGATGACGACCCAGGCAAAGGTGCGGACGACTACGCTGGTCAGCAGGGGCAGGACGATCACGAAAAGCAGCAGGGCCTGGAGCCGCGGCCTCAGCTCCACAAAGAGCAGGGCCAGGGGAAGGGCCACGATGGCGGTCGCGGCAACCGTCTTGACCCCGAGCGCCAGAGTGTCGAACAGGACGCCCCAGTTGAAGGGGTCGCCAAAGAACTTCATGTACTGCGCGGCTCCGATGACCTCTAGGCGGGGCGTGGTGAAGAAGCTGACGATCGCCAGCAGCACGAGCGGCGACACGAAGAAGAGCGCGCAGAAAAGCGTGAGTGGCAGCACGAGCTGCCACTCGCGCGGTCGGAGCGCCACTGGAGTGACGACGACGCGGATCGCGTCGCTGACCCCGGAAACGGTCACTGGCGCACTTCTTTGTTGAACCGCTCGATCCAGCCCGCCCGATGCTGATTGATCTTCCGCCAATCGTGGCTCACGAACCGTGGCAGCTCATCGTGGGACTGGAGGAGCTCCGGCGGGATGTCGGGCCTGAGCGGCACCAGTTTGTTGACGGAGAGGATGTTGTAGGGCGGCTTCTGGAGCTGCCCCTGCACGTCCGCGCTCAGGACGGCGTCGATGTACTTGTACGCGTTCTCGCGATTGGCAGCGTTCTTGGCAACGTGAAGGGTGGTGTAGAAGGCCACCGCCCCGGTATCGGGCTTGGCGAACTCGATGTCGAGGCCTCGGGCCTTGAGCGTGGCGACGAACTGGTAGTTCGTGTAGGTGATGTCGATCTGCCCCTGCTGGAGGAGCGGACCGATGGCCACCGGATTCTGGACGACGGTCACGTGGGGCAGGATCTTCTTGAGCGCCTCGAAGGCGGGCTCGACATTCGTCTCCGACCCACCGAACACCTTGGCGACCTCGATCAAGGACACCGTGCCGAAGGTGGTGCCGAATCCCGTAATGCCGAGCTTGCCGTGGTATTTCGGCGTGAAGAGGTCCTTCCAGCCCGTGGGCCGCTCGACCTTCTTCGGGTTGTAGACAATGCCGACGATCTGGGCCGCGATCGCAATGCCGTGCTCGTCGGACAAGCCCGGTGGAACGTGAGCGATGTTCTTCAGCTTGGACCCGTCGAACTTCTCGAAGAGCCCGGCCTCGATGGCAGAGATCCGGGGCCCGGGATCGAGGATGAAGACGTCGAAGGGCGGGGTGCCGCGCGCGGCCATGGCCTTGGACACTTGGTCGAACGCCAGGAGCGGCGTGAAGACGACGTCCACGTCGGCAGTGCGCTTCAGATAGGGCCCCACGATCGCTCGATACGAGCCCTCCCAAGCCTCCGACGGGTAGATGGCGGCCACCACGCTGCCCGCGGCCCGGGCCCGGCGCGGCACAACCGCCGAGGCCCCCATGGCCACGGCGCCGGCCAGAAACGCGCGACGTCCGATCCGATGCGTTCCCATGATCTCCTCCTTTACTGCTGGTCGGTCGTTGGGGCAGCGAAGAGCGACACCGCGGACGGCGCGACGAGGCCGCAGTAGAGCCGCGTGCCGGGGGCGTGCGCGCGGGGCGGACCGGCCCGCTGCTCGGTGACCTTGACGGAGGCCCCGTCCCGCGTCGTGACGTCGTGGACGGTGAGCGCGCCGAGCGGAATGCTCAGACGGAAGTCCACGGACCACCGCTCCGGGCCCGGCGCCTCATGCAGAACCAGGTGCTCGGGTCGGGCCGACATCACGACGCGCGCCCCCTCCGGCATCTCCGTCCACACCGGAATCGTGAGGGTCGCGCCCGCGTCCAGCTCCACCTGGGTCTCCCCCACCCGGCATGCGACGATGCGACCAGTCAGAACGTTCGTCGTGCCGACAAAGCCGTTGACGAAAAGTGTGCTGGGGTTGTCGTAGATCTCCACGGGAGTGGAGAACTGCTCGACGCGGCCGCGGTTCAGCACCGCGATCCGGTCGGCCATGCTCATCGCCTCTTCCTGATCGTGCGTGACCAGGACCGCAGTGATGCCGAGCTGCCGCTGCAGCTGCTTGACCTCGATCTCCATATCGAGTCGGAGGTTCTTGTCGAGGGCCCCGAAGGGCTCGTCCAGCAACAGGATGCGCGGTTCGACGGCGAGCGCCCGGGCCAGCGCCACCCGCTGCTGCTGTCCGCCGGAGAGCTGCCGGGGGAACCTATCCGAAAGGAGCTCGAGCTGGACCATGGCCAGCATCCTGGCGACCTGCGTCCGGATCGACGATGCCGCTGCGCCACGGGCTTTCAGCCCGTAGGCGACGTTTTCGGCGACCGTCATATGCGGGAAGAGCGCGTAGTTCTGGAAGACGATGCCGACGTTACGTCGATTCGGCGGCAGATGGTCGGTGGGGGTGCCGTCGACGAGCACACGGCCGTGCGTCGAGGTGAGGAAGCCGGCGATGATGCGGAGCAGCGTCGTCTTGCCGGACCCGCTCGGCCCGAGAAGGGCGACGAGCTCCCCCGCCTTGACGGAGAGCGAAACGTCCTCGACGGCGGTGAAGCTGCCGAACCGATGGGTGATCCCATCGAGGTCGAGGCTGTGGCTGGCGCGCGTCTCGGTCGAGACGCCCGCGGAGCCTCGCGCCCGGGCGAGGACCGGGGGTGGGGCCGCGCGCTCTGTGCCGACAGGATGAGCCATCTCAGGCTAGGACCCTACGGGCTGCGGCTGCCCAGCGTCATCGAGGCCACGCCGGCCGGTCTTTCGTCAAACGATCCTCTCGGCGGCGTGAGTATCTTGAGCCGCGAATCTCGTGTCAAGGGGTAGGTCGTCGTGTCAGCCCCTTCCCCGCTATCGATGCCAGCCGGTGTGATAGCGGAGGTCACGGGTCGGCTCGCCGTCGGCGACGGCCAAACGATGCGTTGTTCCTCGGCATCCTGGTCGTGCTCTTCTCCGCCATCGCCTGGCGCATCAGCCGCACGATCAAAGGGTAGGGCCCGCTCGCGCTTGACATGCCGGGCAGCGGGGCGGTATACCGCCGCCGTGCAAGAGGCACAGCGTCCGGTGAGGGAGATCCCGTCTGAGTCGCCGAGCGTGGCCGGAATGGTGGGAATGGGAGCTGGAACTCAGCCCACACTTGCTCAAGCGCATGGACGACCGGCGCTTCACCGAGATTGACATCAGGCGGATGCTAGAACGTGCAGCCCAGTATCGCGAGGATGTCGTCGAGGGCCGGTGGGTGATCGAAACTAAGCACCGGGGCAAGGCATGGGAGGTTATCGTAGAGCCAGATTCGGAGCGGCAACTGCTGGTCGTGGTAACCGCGTACCCGCTGTGGGAGTGAAGGAATGAAGAACTCGTATCTGGAGGTCACGTTTCGACACGGCCGCCCGCTGGCCGCCTATCTCTATCTCCCGCGGCAGCCCGGCGACAAGAGCCACCGGACGACAAAGGCCGAACCGGGCCTCGTGATCGATTTCAACCGGCGTGGAAAGCCAATCGGCATCGAGATCACAGCACCGGCCAAGCTGTCCACGGCGGCGCTTAACCGAGTGTTGCGTCGCTTTCGCCTCCCGACGGTGACGCGCGCCGACTTGGCGCCGCTTCGAGCCGCATGACATCCGAGGTTCTCGCCTGAGCTGCCCAGATGACCTGGGTCACCGGAGAAGTCGTCGCTTCGCCTCGGCGTGATCGACGCCCTTTCCGGCGTCCAGCTCCCCCAACCCCCACTCGATCTTCGCCAAGAAAACCAACCGCTCGATGGCGTCTTCCAGTGTCGCCTCTCGCGCTTCGCCGAGGGCAAGCCCATCCGGGGCACCTACAGCGACTGGCTGATGTGCTGAGCGCCAGATGGCGCATCGGAAGGTCACCCTGGAAATCGCCAGCCGCGAGGGGCAACGCACGCTCAGCGCGACGCTAAGCGATCTGGAGGAAGGGCAGACGCGGCGGTAGCGCCGACCGCGGGACCGGTCGGCCTTACGCCGGCTCTCTACGGTTGTGTCGGCCGTCGCTGCTGCGTCGCCAGCGATTCGGCAACACGTTGCCGTACACCAAGAATGGTCAGACCGACGACCTCTTGTTTCTCCTCGTCATATCGGACCACAACCCCCTGCCCGATGTCGACGCCAACTGCCTTCCTCGGTTTCCCGATGCTCACATAGAGCACGTCCGCCTCGCGGTCATACGTCCAGGCAAGTCGCGCTCGCTTGTCTAGGATCTTCACCGTCTCCATAGCCTCTCTCTCCACTTAGGTGCCCGGTTGGCGAAATAGGCCGTGATGATGATCTCACGTACCGTGAGGTAACGAGGAGCTGCTCGCCTACCCCGGCGCTCGGCGTTGAAGAGAGCTTCAGTGAGAGAGCGTCGTCTCGCTCTGGGAGGTAAGGAGAGTCTGCGCGAGCCGGGCGGCCGTCCTTGGCTGCATGCAGTGCTTCTGCGCCAGGTCACGGACGACGTTGAGAAGCTCGGAGTACCGGACGACGGTGGCCTGCGCCCGGCCAATCTTCAGGCGGCACAGCGGATGCGTGAAGACGATCACGGACTCCACCCACGTGGGGGCGAGCTGGGGGTGGCGCTCGGCCAGGAAGCGCCGGACGGCCCCGGCTGCCGAGTTGACCTGCTCGCTGATGCTCTTGCGCCGGTACCCGTTCACGTACCAGTCGTCGCCGCTACAGCGAATGTGACCGGCGAGGCGCTTTGTCTCGATCACGACGACACTACACGGGCCCACCAGCACATGGTCGATGTTGCCGCGGCCACCCTCCAGGGTCACGTCGTTGATCAGCCAGTAGTCGTCCGGCAGGCGCCGCAGTAGATCGATCACGAGCCGTTCGCCCAGCCTCCCCTTCCGTACACTGGTTAGGCGGCGGATCACGACCCGCCCGAGCTGAATGCTGGCGAGAATCGGCAGCAGCCCGAACCACATCAAGCTCGTGCCATAGTTGGTGACCAAAATCATGACCGCGACCGCGGTAATGGCGAGAATGAGCGTGAGCAGCAGCCTGAAACCCTGCTCGCGTGCTTCCAGATATTGCCCTCCGATCCGGACAACCCGCACGCACTTCCCTCCACATCCGAAGGTGGGCCTCTCTCTGCGTGCAAGACCCATACGAATCGGGTTTGCCCTGAAATCTCCGAAGTTTGCCTCACAGCCTGGTGCGATGACCGGGCGAGATGGCACAACGGAGGCGGGGTGACACGGAAAAGTCTGGCACCTCTCGACGGCGCTCAGCAGATTCCCGGAGTACCAGCCAGGCGTGACAGCGGAGGTCACGCGTCGGGCGGTTCGCTGCTGTGACCGTCACTGTCACACGCCGGCCTTAGCCTCCTCGCGACGAGGATCGAGCATGGCGGGCCGCCTTCCTCAACATATCGGATAGCGTTGTGGCTGCGTAAACCAGGCTTCGAAAACCTCCGACAGTGTAAATGTCGCCGTAGCGACTACGCACAGCAGGTACACGCCCCTGGAGTAGCTCAAGGATCATCACCAGCGGAACTTCTTGCTGGAGACGATACGCCTGAGCCTCGAGGACCCACCAGTTGTGACGCCCAGGTCCAGAGCGGGCAAGCGCCAGACCGAGCTCGAACGGCATATTGAATCGCGGCACGCCATTCGTAGTCTCTACCCGACTGAGATCATGAATCGAGTACCGGCATTGACGTATGAGTCGCAGAATTCGATCGAGACGACGTTGCGATGCTGGGAGCTCAAGCGCTGCGCGCGGCCTCAGCCCCAGTCCGCAAATCCCGGCGATCGCAGCGAGGAAAAGCTTTTCGCCCTTGCTCTTTTCGACTTTCGGTGACTCTTTCCCGTGCGGCGCGCAGCTACTGGTCGTGCCCGCGACAGCACCAGTTTACCGTTTCGTACTAGGAGAGGTCGCTTGTACCGGCGAAGGAACTCCTCGACCGCCTGTTCCACCAGCCGTCTCTCAGTTGGCGACACCGCCAACACACGAGCAGTAACACCGGGGGTTGACCATCCGCCCCTGACTGTCACGCTACGTGGACGCTTCCTGCGAACCATGGCTGTAGAGTAATCAGCCGTGTCGACTGTTGTCAAAACGTACGGGCACCTGTACTGGCGAGGGCACGTCTCGTAGACGACCAGCCGACTGTGCGAGTAAGTCCCATGCTCCTTCTCCCCCGGATCAGCCCACCGGCCGCGGCCGGCCGGTCAGCCCCCTGCCCACCATCCATGCCAGCCAGACGTGAGAGCGGGGGGCACGCATCGGGCGCCTCTCTACTGTGACCGTCCCTGTCACACGCCGGCCATAGTCTTCTCGCGATGAGGATCGAGTCCTGCGAACCACCGGCTCGAAGGGGGGCGGCGATGGGGCGTCCAGCATCTCTCTCCAGTGGCAACCGACCCGGCCGGGCCGGCCGACAGAGTTTCCGATTCCCCTGCGGCCACGTCGAGAGCGGCGACTCGGTGGACCGCCGTATGCGCGTCACCGAGCGTGCAGTCTGGGTCAGGTGCCGCGCCTGTAACGTCATCGGCCTCCTCGTGGAGAGGGCCGGGCCGGCGGTAGCCAGTCGAAGCGCTACTCGACAGCGCCCTTGGCCTGGGCCGGCCGGCGCCGGCTCCCGGGCCGGGCACCTGGCGTGACTGCGGCCAGCGGCGGGCGCCGCGGAGCGAGGAGCCGGGCGAGGCTCTCAGCCTGCTGTCTGAGCGCTTCCCTGAGCACCTCGGGCTCCACCACCTCGGCGTCGGTCCCGTAACCCAGGAGCCACCGCCGGACCTCCAGCGTGTCCGCCACGCGGAGCGTCATCTCGAGCCGCCCCTCGGGCAGGTCGCGAAATTGCTGGCTCGGATGCCAGAGGCGCTCGCGGATGTAGTGGGCGACCCTGGGCGAGAAGACGACCCGCACGGTGACGAGGTCGCCCTGGAGGATGCCCCAGGCCTTGTCGAGGTAGGCCTTGAGGTCGAAGTCTTTCTTGACGTCGAAGCGCTGGCGCAGCACCTCCGCCGAGCAGATCCGCTCGGCGGCGAACAGCCGCACGTCCTTACGCTTGTGACACCAGGCGGCAAGGTAGAGCCCGCCGTCGAAGTACGTGAGGTGGTAGGGGTCGACGTCGCGCTCGCCCTCCTCGCCGCTGTGCAGGGAGTGGTAGCGCATGCGCAGTGTCCGGCGCTCGACCATCGCCGTCTGGATCTCCGGCAGGACCTCAGCGACCGGCACCTCGAGCTTGGCGCCGAGCGCGCGCACGCCGACAGTCTCCTTCATCGCGTCGATGACCTTCAGCGCGTCCCGACTCAGCACCCCGCCGATCCTGTCGAAGGCCGACGCGACCGCCGGCCCCAGAACGCTGGCCCCCAGCGGAGCCAGGAGCTGTCGGCTCATCAGGAGGGCGGCCAGCTCGGACAGGGAGAGCTTGACCGGCAGCCGAGCCTTGAACTCAGGGTTGATCTTCCAGAGCCCCCGCCGGCCGCCCGGGGCGCGCTCGTCGTAGATGGGGAAGCCGGCGTCCTGGAGCACCCGGAGGTCCCGCCAGATCGTCCGGACGGTGCAGTCAAGGTCGCGCGCCGCGTCCTCGACGGTCACTCCGGCCGGGGCGTCGAGGAGCTGGAACAACCGCCACTGCCGGCCTAGCTGGCTTCCCCTGGGCATGGAAATGGAATCGATCGTCCTTGAACTCCCGGCCCGGTGTCAACTTTCCGCGACAGTCCGGCAGAACGACGCGCGGGGCGTACCACCGCGCTATACTCACCGCGGGGTGGCGCCAGCTATGGCACGCACGATGTCGATAGAGTGGGCAAAGAAGGAAGCAGACCCTCGAGAGCTGCCGACTTACACCATCTCAGAAGCCGCCCACTATCTCCGCATCCCTCGCTCGACACTGCACTCTTGGGTCGCCGGTCAGGCCTACCGAACCAGGGCCGGCTCCCGTCTCTTCCGGCCCGTCATTGCCCTGCCCGATAAGCGTCTCGGCCTCCTCTCTTTCATCAACCTCGTGGAGGCGCACGTCCTAGACGCGATCCGCCGGGAGCATGAGGTTCCTCTTCAGAAGGTGCGAAAGGCCCTCAACTATCTGGCTGAGCGGCTCAGCTCCCACCATCCTCTCGCTGAGCAGCGGTTCGAGACTGACGGGGTGGATCTCTTCATCCGACACTACGGCGACCTGGTTAACATCTCGCAATCCGGCCAGCTGGCGATGCGCAAGATCGTGGAGGCCTACCTCCGTCGAGTAGAGTGGGACGCGACCGGAGTGGTCGCCCGGCTCTATCCGTTCACCCGCAAACGGACGCCAGACGAGCCCAAGGTCGTCGTCATCGATCCGCGTATCTCGTTCGGGCGCCCAGTTCTGGCCGGAAGTGGCATCCCGACCGCCGTCATCGCCGAGCGTTACAAGGCCGGCGAGTCCATCGACCAACTCGCCGACGACTACGGTCGCGAACGGCTCGCCATTGAAGAAGCCATCCGCTGCGAGCTCGAAGAAAGAGCCGCCTGAACCGCTCGTCCTCTTTGTCGATCGCTCCCTCGGCAAGAAGATAGTCGCCGGCGCGCTCCGGCAAGCGGGGGCGCAAGTCGAGATACACGACGACCACTTCGCACCGGATGCCCTGGACGAAGTCTGGCTCCGAGAAGCAGGCGAGCGGGGATGGATCGTTCTGACCAAAGACCGCGGTATCAGATATCGGGCCCCCGCTCTGGCCGCGATCCGCCTGGCGACCGTGCGCATGTTCGTGCTCACGGCCGGGGACCTTCAGGGACCGGAGATGGCGGCGATCTTCGTCAAGGCTCTGCCCCTCATCGTCCGAGTTGCCCGTGGTCAAGTCGCTCCATTCATCGCGAAGGTAACGAAGAGCGGGGCGGTGTCTTTGCTTGTCTCAGCTCGGCAGCTCCGATAGTCCGCAATCGCCTCCAACCCTCCGGGTCGACTCACCTTGGTCGCCAGCCTTCAGCGGGCCGGGGGCGTGGCGCTCAGCCCGAAACCGGTTCGTCAGGAGGCAGCTTCCTCCATTGCGCTCCTTCCTGAACATAGATCACGCGCATGCCGACGGCCGGTTCCGGGAGAACCACATCTTTGTCTATTGGACGCTCCATGATGATGAGCAGTCGCCCGCGGTCCTCACGGCGACAGCCTTGTCCGCCACAGCCGGAAAAGGACGCGTTTGCGGCGAGTCGGCCAGTCACACCGAATGAGGTCAGGTAGGCGAGCTCCTCGGCTGCCAGGCCGTTCACCAGGGTGAGAGTTTCAGGGCCGCGCGTCAACTGGATGAGTCTCAGCTTTAAGGCGTAACCCGGATCGGACCACGGCCTGGCACGAAGGGATAAAGCACTAATCCTGTAGCGACACACCACAGCACAAGGACACGCAGGCGGTGGAGAATTCCGAGCCGTGCGCGAATGACCGGCCGGGCTGCGTATCTCGGAAGAAACCAGCCTCCAAAGAAGCCCCCGATGATTCCGGCTCCACAGGCGGCCACCGCACCAAGCGCAACTATCCATCCCACGCCTGCAACGACCATGAGGCTGAGAACTCCTGATACAAGTGCACCGAGCGCCCCAATCAACCAGCGCGGCGTGTGAAGCCATTGCAGTAGCTGGACCGATAAGAAGAGAAACGCACCGACCACCGCCGCCGGTATCACGAGAAATATGGACCACTGGAGAACAAACGCCAGCTCGTGGAGGCTGATCGACCCGCGCCAGCCATACCACCCCGGTCCAGGCCGGTCGCTATACGGAAGATAACCAATAAAGGCCGTGGCGACCACAATCAGTACGGTTCCGCCGACTAATACAACTACGTAGAGCCCGCTCGTCCTCGCGAAATCGAGGATGAATCTCTTCACCGCTCAATTCGCGATCCTTGACCCCCGGAGAGTCTCCGGCTAAGGTCGGCCCACTCGTCCCACGAAGGAAGCCGGCTCCCCTGATTGGAGGTTCCCCGGCATGAAGTGTCCCCGGTGCCAGCACGAGACCGTCCCCACGATGAAGTTCTGCGGGGAGTGCGGAGCCCGCCTCGTGACGGCCTGTTCCGCGTGCGGGACGTCCAACGCTCCCTCGCAGAAGTTCTGTGGCGAGTGTGGAGCACCGCTCGACCAGGCGGCAGCGGCGGGGAAGTTTGCCTCGCCGGAGAGCTACACCCCCGGATACCTTGCCGAGAAGATTCTGACGTCGAAGAGCGCTCTCGAGGGTGAGCGCAAGCAGGTGACGGTCCTCTTCGCCGACCTGAAGGGCTCGATGGAGCTCCTTGCTGACCGCGATCCCGAGGAGGCGCGGAGGATCCTCGACCCGGTGCTCGAGCGGATGATGGAGGCGGTCCACCGCTACGAGGGCACGGTCAACCAGGTCATGGGCGACGGGATCATGGCCCTGTTCGGCGCGCCGCTTGCGCATGAGGACCACGCCGTGCGGGCCTGTTACGCAGCGTTGCGGATGCAGCAGTCCGTCAGAGCCTACGCCGACGAGGTCTTCCGTTCGCACGGCGTGCCGCTACAGATCCGCATTGGCCTCAATTCGGGAGAGGTCGTGGTCCGCACGATCGGCAGCGATCTGCGCATGGACTACACGGCCGTGGGCCAGACCACCCACCTCGCGGCCCGGATGGAACAACTGGCGACGCCCGGCACGATTCTGTTGACACCCGAGACACTGAATCTGGCCGAAGGTTATGTCTCCGTCGCGGCACGTGGGCCAGTGCCCGTCAAAGGGCTCAACGCACCGCTGGACGTCTACGAGATGACGGGCGTTGGGCCGGCGCGCACGCGGCTGCAGGTCGCGACGACGGGTCGCGGTCTGACGCGGTTCGTCGGCCGGGACGCCGAGCTGAAGCAACTGCGGGGGGCCCTCGAGCTAGCCGCCCAGGGCCATGGCCAGGTGGCGGCCGTGGTTGGCGAGGCGGGCGTCGGCAAGTCGCGGCTGTTCTACGAGTTCACGCATTCCCACCGCACGCGTGGTTGGCTGGTCCTCGAGTCGGGCGCCGCATCCTACGGCAAACCTGCGAGCTACTTGCCGGTGAGCGATCTGCTCCGGGCCTACTTCAAGATCAGTGGCCCGGACGACCAGCGGGAGATCCGCGAGAAGGTCACGGGCAAGCTCTTCACCCTGAACCGGGCGCTCGAGCCCACCCTCCCCGCGGTGCTCTCGTTGCTCGACGTCCCAACAGACGATTCGACGTGGGAGAGTCTGGAGCCGCGCGATCGGCGACAGCACACGCTCAACGCGGTCAAGCGGCTGCTCCTGCACGAGAGCGAGGTCCAGCCCCTTGTGGTGGTCTTCGAGGATCTCCACTGGATCGATGCCGAGACCCAGGCGGTCCTGGACGCGGTGGTCGAGAGCCTGCCGGCGGCGCGGATCCTCCTCCTCGTCAACTACCGTCCAGAATACGGCCATGGCTGGGGAGGCAAGACCTACTACTCACAGCTCCGCCTCGACACGCTACCCCCGGAGAGCGCCGACGACCTTCTCCGCGCCCTGCTCGGCGTGGATGCAGCACTCGAACCCCTCAAGCGGATGTTGACCGCGCGGACAGAGGGCAACCCGCTGTTCCTCGAGGAGTCCGTCCGCGCGCTTGTTGAGACCGGCGTCCTCGCGGGTGAGCGCGGGGCCTACCGGCTCGCCAAGCCGGTCGAGGCCATCGAGGTGCCGGCGACGGTGCAGGCGATCCTGGCCGCCCGTATCGACCGACTGCCCGCGGAAGAGAAGCGTCTGCTGCAGGCAGCGTCCGCGGTGGGCAAGGACGTCCCGCTCGAGCTGCTCCGCGCGGTGGCCGACCTCGGGGGGCCGGACCTCCGGCGTCTGCTCGCGCGCCTCACGGCGGCGGAGTTCCTCTATGAGGCGAGCCTCTTCCCCGATCCCGAGTACACGTTCAAGCACGCGTTGACGCATGAAGTGGCCTACGGCAGCCTGCTCCACGAGCGGCGCCGCGACCTCCACGCGCAGATCGTCGAGGCCATCGAACGGCTCCATGCCGAGCGCCTCCCCGAACACGTCGAGCGGCTGGCCCACCACGCGCTCCGGGGCGAGGTATGGGCAAAGGCGGTGGCCTACCTGCGGCAGGCAGGACTCAAGGCCGCCGCGCGCTCCGCCCACCGCGACGCCATCGTGGATCTCGAGCAGTCCCTGGCCGCGCTGCGCCATCTTCCGGAGGGTCGCGAGACCACCGTCCTGGCTGTCGATCTCCGCCTGGAGCTGGCCTTCGCGCTCGCCCAGTCCGCGCGGTACGGGGACATCCTGCAACGGATGAAGGAGGCCGAGCCGCTCGCAGAATCGCTGGACGATCGGACCCGGCTCGGGCAAGTCCTGCTGCGGATGGCCCAGGCGCTCAGGTTGACGGGTGACTACGACGACGCCCTCCGTGTGGGCCACCGCGTGGTCGCCGTCGCCGACGAGCTTGACGATCCCCTCCTCCGCTCAGGCACGCGCCACCGCCTCGGACAGATCTACTTCGCCGTGGGCGAGTATCCCAGAGCCGTCGAGCTGCTGCGCGGGAGCGTTGACCTCCTGGGCGAGCTCGCGGGGACGGCGGACGAACTGGGGTATGTCCGGGGCGTCGGACCGCACGCCTGGCTCGCCTACGGGCTCGCGTTTCTCGGAGAGTTCAAGGAAGCCATCCCGCTCGCCCGGCGGGCTCTCCGGCTCGCCGAATCCGGCGCCCGCCCGGGGGATCTGATCGTCTCGCTCGGCACACTCAGTGCCATCTATCTCGTCAGGGGCGACCACCTCGAGGCCGTCCCGGTCCTGGAACGCGGTATGGCCCTCTGCCAAAGCTGGGGCATCCTCGACTGGTCACCTACCCTCACATCGGGTCTCGCCGCCGCCTACGCGCGCGAGGGGCGGCTCGCGGAGGCGATTGCCCTTCACCATCGCGCGGCAGAGGAAGAAGCGCAGGGAACACAGGGCACCCCCACCACCGGAGTCCTGCGTCTGGGCGAGACATATCTGCTGGCTCATCGAATCGACGACGCGCGCGCCTGCGCAGAACGGGCGCTCAATCTCTCACGGACGGCCGGGGAGCGAAGCAGCGAGGCACGGGCGCTCCGGCTTCTCGGGGAGGTCGACGCCTGTGGTGATTCGCCCGACGCCGACCAGTCCGAGCGACATTTCCGAGAGGCGTTGGCCCGCAGCGAAGAACTCAGCTTGCGCCCCCTCGCCGCCCACTGCCACCTCGGCCTGGGCAAGCTCTACCGCCGCACGGGCAAGCGCCAGGAGGCCCAGGCACACCTCACCACCGCGACGACCATGTACCGCGAGATGGAGATGCGCTTCTGGCTGGAGCAGGCGGAGGCGGAGATGCGGGGGTAGGACCGACGGCGGGATCCGGTGGGTCGAGCCCCCCGGCCGGCCTCGACGGTGAGCCCGGCCGGGGCGTCGAGGAGCAACCGCACAGTGGGCAACAGATCTTGATATAGGGTACGCCATACGTATATTTGATCGAGGATGCCGCGCGCGACCGCGGTTCTCCGGGAAAAGGTGAGCGTCATACAGCTTCGTCGACGTGGACCAGCTGCTGGTGTATTTCACGGAGGACGTGCAACGGATCACGGGGGAGGATAGATGGCCAAAACGTTGACGATTCAAATCAAGTCGGCTGGAGAGGCGCTGGAGGATTCCGCGGGACCTTCAAGGACGTCGAGGCTCGCCGTCGAACAGGGCAACGCGAGGGCGTCTACTTCACCAGTATCGAGGCCGTGCGGAACCTTCTCACGCCGAACCGGCTCGCCCTTCTGCGCGCGGTGCGATCCGGTCGGCCAGGATCGGTCTACGAGCTTGCGAAAATGGTCGGCCGAGACTTGAAAAACGTCCAGGACGATCTCCAACTACTCGAGACGTACGGGTTAGTCCGCATGGCCGATGCGACGCGCTCGGGAAAACGCCGAGTCCGAGTGCCACAAGCCCTGTTTGACCAAATCGAGTTGAAGATCGCCATTTAGAGACGTCGTGCGGGACGTGGTCCGCGAAGCATGTGCATCATACGGAGCCGCCTGAACCGCTTGTCCTCTTCATCGATCGCTCCCTCGGGCCACTCCCTCCGGAACTGGCCTTAAGCCCGCGCTCTGCGGTTGCGTCGGCCGTCCCTGCCCTGCGTCGCCAGCGATTCGGCGACCCGTTGCCGTACACCAAGGATGGTCAGACCGACGACCTCCCGTTTCTCCTCGTCATATCGGACCACAACCCCCTGCCCGATATCGACGCCGACTGCCTTCCTCGGCTTCCCGATGCTTACGTAGAGCACATCCGCCTCGCTGTCATACTTCCAGTCGAGTCGCTCTCGTTTGTCCAGGATCTTCACCGTCTCCATAGCGTCTCCTCGCTCGGCGACCACTTCATCGACCGAGCACGACATCGATGCCGAAGAGCACGAGCTGGAGCTTTGCCTTCGATAACTTACCAACCCGTTCGGTGAGGGAGGACTTATCCAACGTAACGAGCTGTGAGACGTTGGCAACTGAATCCTTAGGGAGCCCTGTCAGCTTCGCATCGAGGGGGACGTTGCCTGGGGCCTCTGCCCAGCGGAGATTGCTGGTCAACGGTACACAGACGACTGTGTCAATTCGACTGCGGTTAAACGCGTCGCCTTGAACGACCACGACTGGTCGCCGGAACCCAGGTTCGGAACCGGACGGTTCCGGCAGGTCCGCCCACCAGACTTCGCCCTGAGCGATCACCACGGCGAACGCCGAAGCGTTCGCCGTGCTGCTGCCTTCGTGAAATCGTAGTCTGCCGATGGAGTGTCCTTGCAGAACCGATCGAGCGCCTCTGTGACTCGATCTGCCGCGTGCCGCGCCACATACTCACGCAACGCGTGACTGTAGAGCTGGCTACGGGACTTCTTGAGTACCCGCGCCAGCCGTTCTGCCTCGGCGAAGACGTCGTCAGGGATGGAAATAGCTGTCTTCATACCAGGAGTATAACCCGAGAATAGTCCGCAACGGCCTGCGGGCCCGGCGGTTCACAGTTCAAGGCGAGAGTACCCCCCGGCAATGTCTCCTTCTGTGACCATCTCTGAGCCGGAGGCGCTGGATGTCCTGCGGGGGATGCTACGGCTGGCGCTCGAGGATCTGGGGATTTGAGGACGGTTGGCTGGACTGTGACCTCCCTTGTCACGCCCTCGTTGTAGGCTCTCACGCGTGACCAGTTCTCCGATCATCTTCTGGACGACGCGCGACTGGGTGGAGGCGATCGCCGCCCTCCCGGCGGACGGCCCCCTACCCTGCCGGACAGTACTGGTTCCCCGCGAGCGGGTGGCCCATGCCCTCCGGCGCGAACTGATCCGCGCCGGCCACGCCAGCGTCCTGGCCGGCACTCGCTTCATCCCCGTTCCGGCCGCTGCCGCCGCCGTGCTTCAGGCTGCCGGCGTCGAATTCACGCCGGGCGAGGAAGCCCTGCGCGCGAGCCGGCTCCTGGCGCTGTTCCACGAGCCCCTGCAGCTCCAGCACTTCTCCACTCGCCTGCTCGAGGAGAAGCCCGGCTGGGACGAGGCGTTCGGCCGGACGATTACAGACCTGGAAGCGGCCGGGCTGTCGCCCGAGGCGCTGGAGGCGGAGGGAGACGCGCGGCTGACAGACGTCGCCACGATCTGGCGCGCGCTGAACCGCCTGGCGGGAGCATCGTGGACAACAGCGAGGATCTATCGCGAGGCGGTCAGCCTTCTCGAGCGCCAGCCGACGCTCTGGCCTTTCCCCGGCCCAGCCCTCGTCACCGCAATGGGACATGAAACTGGCGCGGAGGCGAGCTTCTTGCGCTCCATTCCCGGCGCGACACTCGGGCTGCTCGCCGCCAGGCCGCTCCGCGAGCGCCACCTGGAACGCGTCGAGGCTGTCTACGGGCGCGCGGCCAGAACGGCCCTCCTCGCAGCGCCGCCGCGGGCCAGCGCCACGGAGCGCGACCTGCTAGCTTCCTACCTCTTCGAGCCGCCCCGCGTGCTGGGCGACCCCACCCGGCCCAGGAGCACCGGCCCCGACGATACCGTGCGGCTCGAGGAGCACGCGGGCGTCGAGGCCGAGCTCGAGGCCACGGCCGACTGGGTGGCCGAGCAGGTCGCCGACGGCATCGCGCTCGAGGACATCGCCGTCCTGCTTCCCTCCCTGGACCCGCTCGCCGCGCTCGTCGCCGAACGACTAGGACGCCTGCCCTGGCACGACGGCACGATGCCCACGCCCGAGGGCGCCTGTCGTCCGGCCATGCC
>JBOHPP010000110.1:0-23345 GCA_050731755.1 Candidatus Rokuibacteriota bacterium
GGCCAGCGTGGAGCTGTTCTTCGAAACCTTTCGCCGGCTCGGGTCCGCCTCCGCGGTGGTCAAGTACTTCCGGACCCACGCGCTGCACTTCCCGCGGCGGGTGCGCACGGGCAGCCGCCGGGGCGAGATGGTCTTCCCGCCGCTCGTCCATTCCCGGGCGATCCGCATGCTGCACAGTCCGCGCTATGCCGGCGCCTTCGCCTACGGGCGCAGCCGGGTACGCCGCAAGCCGGAGGGCGGCGTCCGTATTCAGACGCTGCCCCGCCAGGAGTGGCAGGTCCTCATCCCCGACGCGCACGAGGGCTACATCATCTGGGCGGAGTACGAGGCCAATGTGCAGCGGCTCCACGAGGCCGCGCGGGCGCGCGGCCAGGATCGGCGCTGGAGCCCGCCTCGCGAAGGGCCCGCCCTGCTGCAGGGGCTCGCCGTCTGCGGGATCTGCGGCGAGCGGATGACCACGCAGTATCACGTCCGCGACGACGGCACGCGACTGCCCCGATACGTGTGCCAGCTCCGGCGTCTGCAGCGCGGCGAGCCGCGTTGCCAGAGCGTGGCGGGCCGGGAACTGGACCAGGCGATCGGCGAGCTGCTCATCGAGACGATGACGCCGCTCAGCCTCGAGCTAGCCCTGTCGGTCGCGGACGAGCTGCGCGCCCGGGCCGAGGAAGTGGACCGCCTGCGCCGCCACGAGATCGAGCACGCCCGGTACGAGGCGGACCTCGCGGAGCGCCGGTACCGGCGGGTCGATCCGGATCATCGCCTGGTGGCCGATGCCCTCGAAGCTGACTGGAACGAGAAGCTGCGGGCCCTCGCCGATGCCCACGCGCAGTACGCGCAACAGTCGGCGACCGACCAGAAGCAACTCGACGACGACCGGCGCCAGGAGATCCTCCGTCTCGCCACCGACGTGCCACGCCTGTGGCGCGATCCCCGGACCCCGGACCGAGAGAAGAAGCGGATCGCCCAGTTCCTCATCGAGGACGTGACGCTGATCCGAGACCACGGCCTCACGGCCCACGTCCGGTTCAAGGGCGGCGCCACCCGGACCCTGACGCTGCCGCGGTCGCGCTCAGCCCCGGATCTTCGGCGAACCGATGCGGAGCTCGTCGAACGCATCGATCAGCTCCTGACCCACCACACCGAAGCGGAGGTCCTCGAACTGCTCAACGCCAAGGGCTGCCGCACCGGGACGGGGCTGCCCTTCACCCGGGCGCGGCTCTACGATCTCCGCATGCGCCACCATCTCAAGAACCGCTACGATCGGCTTCGCGCCCGAGGATTCTGGACGTTGGGGGAGATGGCCAAGCACCTTGGCGTGGTGCCTTCAACCGTCCAGCGATGGTACGCGGCGGGTCTGTTCAAGGCTCACGCGTGCGGATCGCACCGCCGATCTCAGCGGCTCTATGAACCGCCGGGCCTGAATCCGCCCAGGCCTCAACAGGGCAAGAAGCTCCTTCACACTCCAACCCAGCCATGAGGTGCAGTATGGAGCCCACGCCTTGGCGTAGGACAGCTCGCCGCGGGCCAGGGCCTCGGCGAAGAGGGGTAGCGTCCCGAGCGCGCGCGCGACCCGGACCCGGTCCCGGGCGGCGCCCAGGTCGAGCCCGACCCTCCAGCTCAGCCAGGCGGCGCAGGAGCGGAAGCCGGTGTTCCAGCCGCCGCGTGCGTCGAACTCTCGGATCAGGGCGAGCAGACGCGCGGTGGCGGCGTCGACGTGCGCGGACAGCTCGGCAATCTCGTCGCCGAGCCGGTCCAGCTCGATGGCGGGATCCTCAGCGGCGAGCACAGCCGGCGAGTGGATCTGCATGGCGGACCCTCCCTCTGCTGAGGCGACTCTACACCCTGGTTTCCGAGGTGCCGGGGAGCGTCCAGGACGACCGATCTCGGAACGAGCAATGGTTTTTGATCCGGTCCGGCCCGACCGCGTCACGGTGCGCCAATGCGAGCCGCTGGCCCTGAACTTACTGAAGGCTGCCGCGGCGTGACCGACTCACCCCGCGGCAGCTGTCAAGCGGAAAAGCGTCGGACCCGCGTGCCTGAGCGCGCCAGTCGTCCATGTTGGTATTGGCTGCTGGTTGCTGGCGAAGTTGCAGCGCTGGACGTCGTAGACAGGGGGTGCCGGCGCCGCCGTTCAGGGCCGAGGCGGAGGCTGCCAGAGCACCATCCGGCGGTAGGCCTCGGCGTACTTCACGCCGGCTCGCCGGCCATCACGGGCGGCCCAGCCACCCAGCAACCCCTCGATCCACTCGCCGGCCCCGACCTGGGAGACGTGGGCGCGCAGCGCGGCGCACTTGACGGCGAGCGTGTCGCCGATGTCGACCCAGGTGTCGGGCTCGAGCGCGCCGGCGATGAACACCTCTTTGACCTTGTGGGGCTCGAGGCCCTCCGCCACCAGCTCGGGAAAGATGGCGGCCGTCTCGGCCGAAGGAAACACCGCATCCAGAGCGGCGCTGCCCGCGGCGCGATGGTCCGGGTGGTTCAGGTACTCGTAGCCGTACCAGCGCGCGGTCGGGTCGTGACATACGACCACATCGGCCCGGTAGCGCCGGATGACACGGGTAAGGTCGCGGCGTAACCCAATGGTCGGCTCCAGCACGCCATCCGGATAGCCGAGGAAGACCAGCTCCTTCACGCCCAGGATGCGGGCGGCTTCGCGAGTCTCCCGTTCGCGCATCGGCACCAGGCCGTGAGCCGATGGCGTGTGCTCGTTGGTGCCGGCGCTGCCGTCGGTGACCAGACAGAAGATGACCTCGCGCCCCTCCCGGATCCACCGGGCCACGCTGCCGCCGATGACGAACTCGTTGTCGTCAGGGTGGGCCGAGATGCAGAGGATCCGCTGCAGCGAGGGGTGAAGCTCATGCGGTCCGCGGCGCGCGGGCGGCATCGGGCGGTGTCGAGGTGGCTGCCCGTCAGTCGGCGTCGTAGCCCGGCGGTGGGCGGAAGCCGCCCCACTCACGGGCCACCAGCGCGGTGAACCGGATCGGCGTGCGGTCCTCGAGGTAGGGCCCGATGGCCTGCAACCCGATGGGCAGTCGCGCGTGCGTGAGCCCGACGGGGAACGCGGTGGCGGGCTGACCGGCCAGCGTGGATACCGCGGGGTAGACGAGCCCCAGCTCGTAGAGCACCGGCCGCCCATTCACCTCGACGGTGTCGCGGATCGAGGCCGCCGTGGGCGGGTACGGCTTGTCCTGATGCGGAAAGGCCGGACCGAAGAACGCCGGGGTCAGCAGCACGTCCCACTCACGGAAGAAGGCCCGCCACGCCGCGCGCTGCTGCTCGCGCTGGCCGTGCCAGGCGATGTAGTCCGGAGCCACGCTTTCCATGCCGCGCCGCTGCGCGGCCGCCCACTCGTCGTCGCGCGTGCGCAGCACGTCGAGCTTCTGGCGCCTGGCCTCCTCGGGCAGGCGCGCCGAGGTCACGGCCGCCAGCAGCGCCAGGTAGAGCGCGTAGTGCCGGCGGTGGTCGCCGAGACCCTCCGGCTGAACCGTCTTGACCGGGCAGCCGACACGGCCCAGACGTGCGGCCAGCTCCTCCTGAGCGGCCAGGACTTCCGTGTCGACGGGAACCCAGTCGAGCGGCGGCAGCACCGCCACCCGGAACTCGGCCAGACGCGCGCGCCGCGCCGGGGGCAGCGCAAGCCGCCACGCCACGTCCTCGCCGACGTCGGGACCGGCGGCCACATCCAGCGCCAGCTCGAGGTCGTCCGCCGAGCGGGCCAGCGGCCCCTGCACGCCCATCACCACCGCGGCGTTCGGCAGCGGCGGCATGGGGAACTGGCCGCTCCGCGGCAGCGCCGTCTCGCTCGGCCGGTGTCCGTACACCCCGCAGAAGGCGGCGGGCACCCGGATCGAGCCGCCGATGTCGCTGCCGTACTCCAGGGGTGTGAGACCGGCGGCCACCGCCGCCGAGCCGCCACCCGTGCTGCCGCCGGGCGAGCGCGCCAGGTCCCACGGGTTGTTCGCGCGGCCATAGACGGGGTTGGCCGATTGCCAGTCGGCCAGCATCGGCGGCACGTTGGTCTTGGCCATGATGACCGCGCCGGCCGCTCGCACGCGGGTGGTGACCGGCGCGTCGTGCTCCGAGCGGAACTCGGCCCACTGGGGCATCCCCACCGTCGTGCGCAGCCCCTTGACGTTGATGGATTCCTTCAACGTCAGCGGCAGGCCGAGCAGCGGCGCGTCCTCGCCTCGCGAGCGCCGGGCGTCGGCCGCCTCGGCCACGCCGCGGGCGCGCTCGAAGTCCGGCTCGACGATGGCGTTGAGCCTGGGATTGTGACGGTCAACGCGCCGCCGGTGCAGCTCCAGCAACTCGACGGCAGAGAGCCGCCGGGCCCGCAGCGCGGCGAGCATGTCGGTGGCGGTGGCGAAGGCGTCGATCCGGTCGCTCATCGTCGATCCTCAATCGCCGGTGGGGACGACCCCGGCCGGCTCGATCATCAGCACCACCGTGCGCTCCGGCGCCCGCGTCCGATGCATCACGCCCTTCGGCACCGTGAACCCCTGCCGCGGCCGCAGCTCGATCGTCCGGTCCTCCAGGTCGATGAGGAAGCGGCCCTCCACCACATAGAAGAACTCATCTTCCATGTCGTGCTTGTGCCAGTGGAACTCGCCGTGCAAGACGCCGAGCCGCACCACGCTGTCGTTCACGCGGCACAGCGTCTGGTTGTACCAGGACTCTCGGCAGGCGTCGACCAGCGCCTGGACGTCGACGAGCTCGAGGGGCCCGTAGCGGGCGTCGAGGTTGATCGCGTACGAACCGGGCGTCGTCATGGGGGTCGTACCTCCTCAGGCGCGCTTGAGCTCGTTCCGATCATCAAGGCCTCCTGGGCCCGGGGCGGTCGCGTCTCAAAAGACACCCGCAACGCGCTTGTGTCAACCCCTCCGTGAGCTGAACGCGGCGGTGGAGGGGGAACACGCTCAGGCCCCAGCGCTCGGCCATCAGCCCCCACAGCCCCTGCGGGCAGATCAGCATCACCAGCACGGCCACGGTGCCGAGCAGGATCAGGTACCAGGCGCCGTAGTCGGAGAGCCATTCCCGCAGCAGAAAGAAGACCACGGTGCCGAGGATCGGCCCCTCCAGCGAGCCGAGACCGCCGATGACCACGATGAAGATCACGTAAGCCGTCCAGTTGATGCTGAAGGCGGCGTCGGGCGAGATGCGTAGCAGGTTCAGGTAGAGCAACGCGCCGGTGACGCCGGTGCCGAAGGCAGCGACCAGGTACACGGTGAGCTTGGTGCGGAAGACGTCCACCCCGAGCGTCTCCGAAGCCGCCTCGCTGTCGCGCAGGGCCATGAGGGCCAGCCCGAGCCGCGAACGCAGGTAGGCGTAGACGGCCACCAGCGCGGCGGCGCCGATGGCGAGGGCGAGCAGGTACGTGATCAGCTCGCGGCTCTCGCGGGCCAGCGGAAAGACGGCGGCCAGCGTGCGGCCCGTCCCCCGCCCCAGCGCCGGGGTATTGGCCACGAGCAGACGATAGACCTCGGCCACGGCCCAGGTGCCGACCGCGAAGTAGCCGGCTCGGAATCGGAACACAAGCGCCGCCGTCGGCAGCGCGAAGAGTGTCGCCACCAGCCCGGCCAGGGGCACAGCCAGGAATGGGTTCACGCCGAGATCGTCGGCCAGCACGATGAGGCCGTAGCCGCCGAGTCCCACGAAGGCCTGCTGCCCGATCGAGACGAGCCCCGCATAGCCGGCCAGCAGGTTCCACATCTGAGCCAGAACGAGAAGGGCGATGAACTCGACGAGGATGCGCATCACCGCGGCGTCGCTCCAGGCCGGCAGGCTCCCGAGGACGGCGAGCGCCAGCACGCCGGCCGTGGCGAGCCGCACGACGGGCCTCATCAGCCGACGCGGCGCGACGGCGCGAACAACCCTTCGGGCCGGAGAAGCAGGACGGCCAGGAAGACGAGGTGCCCGGTGAGCACGCCCCAGCCGGGCGAGAACTTGGCGCCGACGGTCTGAGCGACACCGAGGATCACTCCGCCCACCAGCGTGCCCCACAGCGAGCCCAGGCCGCCGATGATCACCGCCTCGAAGGCGAAGAGCAGCCGATCGGGACCGCTGGCGAACGTGAAGGTCGTGCGGATGCCGAGGAAGACGCCGGCGACGGCCACGATGCCGAGCGAGAGCGCCATGGCCAGGGCATAGAGCCGGCGATGGTCGATGCCCATCAGCTCGGCCGTTTCCCGGTCGTCCGACGTGGCGCGGAACGCCCGACCCAGCGCGGTCCGGCCGATGAAGAGCTGGAGCGCGAGGAGGACCAGCACCGCCGTCGCCAGCGTCAGGAGCGGAAACCAGCCGACCGTCACCACGCCCAGCCGCACGCTGGCCGTCTCGATCCCGCCCGGGTTGAGGCGGTGCGAGTCGGCCGAGAACGTCTCGAGCAGCGCGTTCTGGATGATGATCGAGAGGCCGAAGGTCACCAGCACCGCCGGCAGCAGGCCGCGCCCGAGCAGGCGGTTGAGGGCGGCGCGCTGGAGCAGCCAGCCGAGCCCGGCCATGAGCGGCACCACCACGACCAGCGCGGCCAGCGGGTTCAAGCCGGCCACTTGCACGGCCACCACGGCGAGGAAGGCGGCCAGGATGCTGAAGTCGCCGTGGGCGAGGTTGACCAGGCGCATGACGCCGAAGATGAGCGAGAGCCCGGTGGCGAAGAGGGCGTAGAGCCCACCCAGCAGGATGCCCTGCACGACGGTGTCGACCCAGGCCACCGTCAGACCCCGAAGTAGGCGGCGGCGATCTCGGCCCGCCCCAGTTCTCGCGGCCGGCCCGTCAGCGACACGGTGCCCTTGCGGAAGCAATAGACGCGCTGCGCCACCTGGAGCACCTGGCTCAGGTCCTGCTCGACGACCAGCGTGGTGGTCCCTTCGGCCGTGACGACACGCAGCACCTCGTAGAGCTGGCGCACCACGAGCGGCGCCAGGCCGAGCGAGATCTCGTCGACGAGCAGGAGGATGGGATTGGCCATCAGCCCGCGGCCGATGGCGAGCATCTGCTGCTCGCCACCGGAGAGGTTGGTGCCCGGCTGGCGGCGCCGCGCGGCCAGGCTCGGGAAGAGCTCGTACACGCGAGCCACGGTCCACGAGCCTGGCCGTTCCCGGTAGGCACCGATGAGGAGGTTCTCCTCGACCGAGAGGCTCGGGAAGATGCGCCGGCCTTCGGGCACCAGCGCGATGCCCGCCGCGGCCAGCTCGTAGGCGGGGCGTCCGCCGACGGCCCGTCCCCGGAAACGAACGGCCTGTTGGGCCACCGGCAGCACGCCGGCGATGGCCCGCAGGAACGTCGTCTTGCCGGCCCCGTTGGCGCCGATGACGGCGAGCAGCTCGCCCTCGACGACGTTGAGGGACACCGCGAACAACGCCTGGAAGTCTCCGTAGAAGGCGTCGAGGTCACGGACCGCCAGGAGCGTCATTCGATATCGATGCCGAGATAGACCCGCTGCACCTCGGGGCTGGCCATCACCGCGTCGGGCGGTCCATCCATCAGTGTGCGGCCGAAGTCCATGGCCACCAGCCGGTCGACCACCGCGCGCAGCGCGTGCACGATGTGCTCGATCCACACGATGGCTACGCCGCGGGCGCGCACGATGCCGATGACCTGCACCACCTCCTGGATCTCGCCCTCGCCCAGGCCTCCGGCGATCTCGTCGAGGAGCAGCACGCGCGGCGCGGTGGCCAGGGCTCGACCGAGCTCGAGACGCTTGCGCTCCACCAGGCTCAGGGTGCCGGCTCGCACGTCGGCCTGGCCGGCCAGCCCGGCCAGCTCCAACGCCTCGAAGGCGCCGGCGCGAGCCTCGCGCTCGGACAGCCCGCGCCCGTAGGTGGCGCCGACCAGGACGTTCTCGTACACGGTCATCGCCTCGAATGGATGCGGGATCTGATGGGTGAGCGCGATACCGGCCTGGCAGCGGGCATGGGGGGCCATACGGGTGACGTCGCGCCCGTCGAGGAGGACGGCGCCGGCGTCGGGCCGCAGGCGCCCGATCATGATGTTCAGCGCGGTCGTCTTACCGGCGCCGTTGGGGCCGATGACGCCGAGGGCCTCGGCTTCGTGCACCCCCAGCGTGAGCCCGTCGAGGACTCGCAGCGATCCGAACGCCTTGGCGACGCCCCGCAGCTCGAGCAGCGCGGCCGACACGACCTCCGGCCTAGGCCTGCAAGGAGCGCAGCTTGCCGCTGGTCGGGATGCTGGGCGCCGATCGGTTGCTGACGATCGCCATGTCGAAGCGGAAGTCCTTCCCCCGCCCCCACTGCCCGCCGACCAGCGGCGTCTTGCTCACGTTGGGCACCGGCCCCTTGGCCCAGCCCACCGGGCCGACGATCGTATTGAGGTTCGTGCCCTTGATGGCGGCCACGATCGCGCTCTTGTCGTCGAGGCTGGCCGCGCGCTTGAGCGTGTCGAGCCCCACCTCGAACAGCGCGTGGATGAACCCGAGCGGCTGGGTCCACTGCTTCTTCGTCTCCTTCGTGTACGCGGCGGCCAGCGCGGCGGCGGTGGTTCCCGTCAGCGAGGACTTGAAGGGATGATGCGGCGTCCACCACACCTCGGTGGACATGCCGTCACCGAGGTCGCCCAGCGCCTCGACCGACCGCGGGAAGAGCAGCGCCTTGCCCACGGTGGCGATCTTCGGCCGGAACCCCTGCTGAGCGGCCTGCTTCCAGAAGGTGGTCCAGTCCGGGGGCAGCGGCACCCCGGTCACGATCTCGACCTTCTCGTTCTTGAAGGTGGCAATCTGCGCCGAGAAGTCGTCGGTGAGGTTCGGGTAGCGGCCGGGGTCCACCACCTTGTAGCCGGCCTGGGTCAGCGCCGGCGGGAAGCCGCGCTGGCGATCGCTCCAGGCGTTGCCGTCGCCGTCGTTCGGCCACAATGCCCCCACCACCTTGTTCGTGGGCAGGCTGTTCCACATGTCGACGAAGACGCCGATGATGTCCTCGAGCCCCCAGAAGAAGTGATACGTCGACTTGAACCCGACGTCGGGCTTGCCCCCGCGGGCAAAGAACCAGGGCTGCCAGGGCGCGACGGTGGAGATGCACGGCGTGCCGTTGACCTCGCACTGGTCGGAGACGGGATTGGTCGTCTCCGGCGTGGAGGCCACCAGCATCAAGTCGACCTTGTCGGACAGGATCAGCCGCGAGGCCACCTCGGCGGCGCGGTTGGGATCGGACTGACTGTCGCGCACGAGGATCTCGACGGCGTGGGCGCGATCGCGGATCGTGAGCCCGCGGCCCACGGCCTGCCGCACGCCGGCGATGACGAAGCTGTCGGCCTCGCCGAAGCCGGCCAGCGGCCCCGTCTGGGGGCTGACGTAGCCGATCTTGATCGTCCGCGCCTGGCTGGCGGCCACACCGGGTCGCAAGCCCGCCGCCGCCACCGTGCCGGCGGCGGTGATGCGCATGAAATCGCGACGCCCCACCCTCGCGCTGCGTACCATTCCAGCCTCCTGTTCGAGCGCGGCCTTGGCCCGCGCCACCGTGTCGCACCCCGCGTGAACGGGGAGGTTTGGAGGGGGCGGCCGCTGCCCCCTCCAAGTCCATAACCGGCGAAGCCCCCCTCCGGGGATTAAAACTGCACGGGCGTCGGCGGCATCTTGCCGCTGGCGTAAAGCGAGGGCAGGTCTGGCGACGCGTTCTCCCACACCAGGAGCATCGAGCGCTTGGGCGAGAACCCGCGGTGACGGATGTCGGCCGGCATGGCCGCCACGTCGCCAGCCTTCATCACCACCCGGGCCCGAACCGCCCCGGTGTCCCGGTCCTCGACTTCCCAGTGGATCTCGTCGCTGAGCTGCACGAACCACTCGACGCGGTCGTTGCCGTGGATCACGGGCAGGATGTACTCCTCGGTGGTGGGGCAGTAGAGGCTCGCCTTGCACACCGAGACCACCGACGGGTTCCAGGTGACGTCGGAGCGGGAGAGGTAGGCGAAGAGGTTGAAGGCCACCACCTGGTCCTCGAACCCGGGCTCGGCCTTCACCTCCGGCTCGTCCTGGCGCACGTCGCGGAAGTGGCGGTTGATCGGGAAGCCGGCCTCGTCGCTCCGCTTCGGCTCGTCGCCGGGACAGCCGATCATCCGCTTGGCAGTGACACGGTGGCGGGTGATCGCCCGCTTGTTGCTGCCGTTCTTGGGGCCGAAGGCGCTGCCCGTCTCGGCGGGGCTGGCGAAGGGATCGAAGGTCGAGTTGGTCCAGTCCTCGAGCGTGGCCTCGAACACGCGCTGGATGAGCGGGGTCTTGAAATTCTCAGAGTAGTCGAGCCCAGCGCGGCGGTAGTGATCGTTGAACCGGCCGGCAAAGAGATCCACCGTGCCGTAGTGGTTGATAGTGCCCACCACGCCGTCGAAGTTCACGATGCCATAGAAGAAGCCCCAGGCGATGTCGCGCTGCAGCGCTTTCAAGAAGGCGTCCACCGGCATGAGGTGACGGCCCTGGGGCCACGTGATGTGGGCGAAGTACTCGTCCCGCTCGAAGGTGAACCGGCCCAGGGCGAAGCTGCGGTAGCCGTGTCGGTTGGGCTCGATGCTGCCGATCTCGGGCAGGGTCTCAGTCGTCATGGCGGCTCCTCCTCGGGCGATCAGGACCGCGAGCGCGGGGTGGTCTGACAGATCTCGGCCCAGCGCTCGACGGTGTCGCGCCCGGCGAGGGTCTGGAGCAGGATCACGCCGGGCCGCGCCGCATGGAACTGGTAGGCGGCGCCGGCCGGCAGCAGGGTCATGTGCCCGCGCCGGGCCCGCACCACACCCATCTTCGGCCCGGCTGGAGTTCCCTTCAGCGCGATGGACCCGCGCGTTCCGGCCGGCACCGCTCCGGCGTCGGCGAGCTTGAGCAGCCGGATCTCCACGTCGCCGTCCAGGACCAGCGCGAACTCGTCGTGGGCGGCGGCGCGCCACTCGGACGTGCCCTCGGCCCGGATGGCCTCGATCACGTACTCGATGTTCTTACCGACCGCGACCTTTTCGTAGGGCCGCGCCTTCGACGCCACTTCGAAGCAGTTGGAGAAGACGTAGTTGCGCGGGTCGTCGTTGATGACTTCGACGCCGCCCTTCTCCCAGCGCTCGAGCGAGCCGAACCGCGTGGTGGGTTCGCTCATCGTCGACTCCTTTCTCCGCCGGGTGTGGCTGGACGTGGACGTGGGACGCTTCTATTAATGGGGTGGGGCCGGGCTTGTCAAGCGGCCCAGGCGGGAAGGTATGGTGAGGCGGGCGCCGCGCTCACGGCGCCCGCCTGGACCGGCAGCCGGCGGGCTACCGGCCGATGCCGATCAGGAACAGAATCAGGATCAGGCTGAGTGGGACGCCAAGCAACCAGAGCAGTATGAGGAACATGCGATCCTCCAGCTAGGCCGCCCGCCGGGGACGCTCGTACGTCGCCTCGGCCTGTCGGCGGCGGTAGTATGCGAAAGTCATGGGCTCGCCCGACGCCATCCAGGCGCCCAGGGCGCTCCCGACGAGGCCCAGCAGCAACGCTACGACGGTTGTGACCGCCGTGTTACGGAAGGCGGCGGCCACCGCCGTGTCGGTGGGGACGGCACCGGCGAGCCCGCCGTACCAACCGCCCAGGTAACCACCCGACCCCAGAGCGCCGAGCAGCATCATGAACGGCAGCGTCATCAGCCAGACGATCGCCCCGTGCAGCATCGCGAACTCCGCCCGCAGGAATCCGGCGATCCGCGTGACCACCCAGCCGCCGACGACGAACGCGAAGAAGGCTCCGCCGATACTGAAGATCGCGCTGACCAGGCGGACGTTCCGCCAATCGGCCGGCTTGGCGATCTGGTGGGCACCGATGGCATAGCCGATCAAGCCGATGAGGACGCCGACGGCCACCGCCGCCAGCGCGCCAACCCATACCGCGCTCCAGGCCACCGGCCAGGCCTGGAAACGGCTCTCCGTTGTGACCAACGGTTCATCCATCATCTTGAGTTACCTCCCGCCAGCGTAGGAGTAGCAGCGGTTATGCCATCAGCCCCGGGCGATGGTGGCGGTGGAGGAAATCACTGTGTGTAACTCTTGCGATGGAGGGCCGCTGCCCTTTCGAGGGATCGCTCAGGCCGGTATGACGTGGAGCCCGAGGGCGCGTCCGGCAGCGCGCACCCTCTCGTCCAGGCTGAGCAAGGCGAGATCCGGGACCACTGCCCTGGCCACCAGCACGCTGGCGAGATGAAGCGCGTCGAGAGTGCGAACGGGCTCTCCCGGGAAGGGGCTCCGGGCCCGCTCGACGACGTCACGCTCGATCCGCATGAGATTCCAGTGTGCGGCGGCGGCGCCCAAGCTTCTGCGCAGGCGGAGCGCGTCGGAGTCGGGGAGGGCTCGGGTCGCTTGCTGCCGAATCAAGATGCGGTTGCACTCCACGAGCGTCAGGTCTGAGGCCACCACTAGAGCGGACCGGGCCAGGGCCTGGCGCACCGCTTCGCCCCGTGGTTCGCCGAGCAACCAGCCCAGGACCGCGCTGGACTCGGCGTAGAGGTTCAGGGTCCGCCGCGCTCCTCGTCGAGCACCCGTTGGAGCTCGCCGCGCTTGAGCCGCTTGGGCATACGACGGTAGAGCCTCGGATCGTTTGAGGCGCCGAGCGAGACCAGCCCTCGCCGCGCGAGCCCGGCTAAGGCTTGCCGCGCGTCACCTCCAAGCTCGGCCCGCGGAGGCAGCAACTCCGCCACGACTTCACCCCGGTCGGTGATCTGGATCTCGTGCCCCGATCGCACCTGCTGCACGTAGTGGCTGAGGCGATTCTTCAGCTCGCGGAGGCCAACTCGCTTCATGGCGCCAATGTAGCCTCACGAAGCCACATCGTCAACGTCTCTTTCGGTTGACATATCCTGGCCGGCGGGGTTACTGCTCCCAGGGCTCTATCGACCGAGGCGACTGCGATGCCCCAGACGGTCTTCGAGGCGTTCATGGCGACGGCCGAGGCCGCGCCCGACAACGTCTTCCTCTGCGCGCCGCCGGCGCCCGGTCGCGCCTACCACCCGAACGGCGTCGAGTTCACCTATGGCCAGACGCGGGCGGCGGTGCTCGATCGGCGCGAGACCTACGCCGCCGCCGGGTACGGCCATGGCCACCGCGTGGCCCTCCTGCTCGAGAACCGTCCGGATTTCTTCTTTCACTACCTGGCGCTGAACGCGCTCGGCGTCTCCGTCGTGCCCATCAACCCCGACTACCGGCACGAGGAGATGCTCTACCAGATGGAGCACTCCGAGGCCGACCTGGCCGTGGCGATCACCGCGCGAGTGGAGGACCTGCGGGCCGTCGCCCGCGAGCGGGTCAAGCCGCTGTCCGTCGTCTCCGCCGAGCGCATGCCGGCGAGCCTGCCCAGGCCGGGGGCGGCGCCGCGGCCCGGGCCGCCCGGGCTCACGACCGAGACGAGCCTGCTCTACACCTCGGGCACCACCGGGCGGCCCAAGGGCTGCATCCTGACCAATTTCTACTACCTCAACAACGCCGCCTGGTACCGCGACCTCGGTGGCCGGGTCCGCTTCGAGTACGGCCGGGAGCGTATCTTGAACCCCCTGCCCTTGTTCCACATGAACGCTCAGGCGCTGACCGCCACCTGCGCCATCCTCACTGCCAACTGCCTGGCCCAGCCCGAGCGCTTCAGCCCCGGCCGCTGGTGGAAGGACGTCGTCAACTCGAAGGCGACCATCATCCACTACCTCGGCGTCATGCCGCCGCTCCTGCTGAACCAGGCGGAGGTGCCCGAGGAGCGCGCGCACCGCGTGAAGTTCGGCATCGGCGCCGGTGTGGAGCCCGCGCTCCACCCGCGGTTCGAGGAGCGCTTCGCATTCCCCCTGATCGAGGTGTGGGGAATGACCGAGACCGGACGCATCATGGCCGACAGCCACGAGCCCCGGCAGACCACCACCCGAGCCTTCGGCCGACCGTTCGGCGGCTTCGAAGGCAAGGTGGTGGACGACACGGACCAGGAGGTCCCGCGGGAGATCGAGGGTGAGTTGCTCGTGCGCTGGGGCGGACCCGAAGGCCCCCGCCACGGCTTCTTCGCCGGCTACCTCAAGAACGCCGAGGCCACCGACGAGGCGTGGCGCGGCGGCTGGTTCCACACCGGCGACGTGGTCCGCCAGGCGGCCGACGGGATGCTCTACTTCGTCGACCGCAAGAAGAACATCATTCGCCGCTCCGGGGAGAACATCGCCGCCGCCGAGGTGGAGGCCTGTCTGCAAGCCCACGAGGCCGTGGCCCAAGTGGCGGTGTTGGCCGTGCTCGACGAGATCCGTGACGAGGAAGTGATGGCCTGCGTGGTGCCGATGGCCGGCCTGACGCCGGACCGGGCCCTGGCCTCACAATTACAAGATTGGTGTCTGGAGCGCCTGGCGTACTTCAAGGCCCCGGGCTGGGTGCTCTTCGTCGAGCGCCTGCCCACGACGGGGACGCAGAAGGTTCAAAAGACGCAGATCTTTCCCAAGGGCGAGGATCCGCGGCGGCGGCCGGGCGCGCTCGACCTGCGCGAGCGGAAGAAGCGGCGCTGAAACGCTGGCGCCTCACGGCGGCTTCTGAGACCCCTCGGCCTCGCGAATCGGCTGGCGCCAGTCGATGACGACCTTCTTGCGGTCCAGCGGATCCACCCGCACGGCCACCACCGCCCCGGGGGCGAGTCGCGCCAGCAGCTCCGGATCGACAGCCTGCTTCACTTCGACCGGATAGAGGCCGCCCGCTTCCACGGTGAGGCCGAAGCGGACGATCGGGTAGTGACGGTTGTAGCGCCACCCGGTCGCTTTCAGTGACGTGATGGTGGCCGACCCCGGGGTCCCCTTCTCGAGCACCTCCTCATCTCCCGTGAAGGAGCTGAAGAGCCGCACGAGGACGGGCACCCCGAACAGAGCGGCGGTGACCATGAGGACGACGGCGAGGACGGCTTCCCACCGTGTCTCCGGTACGGTGACAGCGACCGCCGCGAAAACGGCAGCGAAGACCAGCAGCAGGCCCCGCGCCACCTGGCCCCAGAGTCTCATGGCTCTAGCGGCCGGGGCGCTTCTCGCCGCGTAGCGGCTTCATCACGGTTTGGCGGTCAGCACGTTCTCCCAGCGCGTCAACATCATGCCGTTGCGCGCCTGCACCACCACCTCGCGGACCATGCCGATGCCAGGCAGATAATGCCGCTCCACCGACAGGGCGATGGGCTGCGACGGCTGCTCCATCAGCACCACGTACCCGGGAGCTTCGCCGGCCGGCCCCTTCAATGGGACCGGCCCCCACATCCGGAACGTTTGCCGCAACGACTTGTCGATCTGGTAATGCCAGCGCCGCGGCGCCTTGAGCGGCCACGGCCAGATCTGACCGGGCGGATCGAAGGTCTGCTCCTCGTCGCCACTCTTCAGCTTCGTCACCACCAGGCCGGCGTCGGTGAGCTTCCACCACTCCTCCTCCACGAGCACGTCGTTGCGCCGGCTCTCGATGTGCAGGCCCATGGCGTCCTGGGCGACGGCCGTTTTCGTTACCGTGGCTCGCAGCCTGCCGTCGGGGTCGAGCTTCGTGCCGGCCGGCAAATCGGGCTTGACGCCGGCGGCGAACTGTTGCTCGAACGCGTATGGCCAGACCGTGCCCGGCTTGAGCGGCAGCAGATCGCCCGGCTGGCTCAGCGACGGGGCCTGGACCGGCACGACCGAGAACTCGACGGATCGCCAGGGCTTGCCGTCAGCGGTGACGTCGAGTCGGTACTTGCCGGGCGGCAAGGCGCCGGCCCGAGACCGCATGTGGATCGCGGCCCGGTCCTTGCCACCCATCGGCAGGGTGGTCTTGTTGATCACCTGGCCGGCAGGGGCGGCGTTCCCTACATCCACCACTGACCAGATGGCGCCCAGATTCCGGTAGGACTCTCCCTTGGCGAGCCGGACGACGGCACTGACCTCCTGGGTCGACCCGGCCGGGAAGCGCCGCGTGGGATAGACCGCCGAATAGTCCACGGCCCCGGCGAGGCACAGTTGGAGCTCCGATGGCGGGCGCGCGGGCTGCGCGTCGGCGAAGCCGTGAGCGAGGACGACCGCGGCGAGCCCCATCAACACACGATGCTTCATCCTGACCTCCACGTTCGGTGTCGACGACGCGCGTCGCCCCTCACGCCCGGACGAATCCGGTAATGGTCCTGACCGCTGCGTACACGAGCGCCCCACCGCACAGCAGCTTGATCCCGTTCGGGCCGAGCACGATGAAGATGCCGAAGAGCCCGGGCGCAAGCAGCAACACGCCGATCATCACGACGAAGTTGCTCCGCCAGCGGGGGCTCGCACGCCAGGCTCGCTGCCGCCACGCCTCTTTGGCCTCCCGCAGGGTGAACTGCTCCAAGAACGAGGAGCCGGCGCTTCGGCCGCGGAAGCGATACCAGGAGACGCGCGCCAAGGCCGGGCGCGCTTCCAGGCGCACGCTCCGCGAAAGGTCCTCCACCTCGGCGTGGGTCATCGGTTCGCCGGCGCCGCCGAAGATCCGGGAGAGGATGCCGCCCATGAACAGCACGAACCCGATCACCGTCATCCCGATGGTGATGGCCAGGAGCGGGGCCTGGTGGGGAATCATGAGTCGCTCGAGATCCTTCAGCGCTGGTATGCTCTCGCCCACGACCATCGCGACGAAGAAGAGCGTCAGCATCACGGCAAAGCCACCGAGACGCTTCAAGAACGATTGCCGGCGCTTCCCCCCCGATGCCTCGGTGGTCCCCTCCGGTACCGGCATCCGGGTTCTGTCCCAGATGCTTTCCTCGGGGTGCTGCCGATCGAAGCGAACCGTCAGGGCGTCGCCGACCTCGACGGCCTGAGCCTCCTCGGGCGTCAAGGGACCGCTGGTCCCCTCCTGGGGCCGCCCGAAATGGTCCTCATACCGATACCTCACATTCCACTGACGGACGCGGTTGACGGCGACGCTGCTGGGCTCGATGGCGAGGACCGTGCCCGGCGCCGTCATCCCCTCCCGGAGCAGGCGCCGATCCCGCCAGACCCGGGTCGCGGTCCTCACGAAGAGCACGCCGCCGATCAGGGCGAGCAGACTGCCGAGCCCCGTCATGATGAGGGGCGATTGCATACCGCCCGAACCCTCGGCGCGGCTCGACTGCGGTTCCCCGGGCAGGTACGCGACCTTGAACGGGCTTCCCCGATCGAGGCTCTCCCACTCCTCCACGCTGACGGCGTCGACGCTCTCGGCGGTCCGACCGTCGGCCGTGGTGAAGCGATACACGATCTCGTACTTGGTGCTGGAGTTTCCCTCACGCGATGCGCGCTTGATCGACTTGTTCACCACGACCGCCTCGACAACCTGGCCTTGCTTCTGATAGGCCTGCTCCCGGGTCGCGTCCTGCACTCCCGTGTAGAGCAAGATCAGGCCAACGCACATGAACAGGGCTCCGAACCACACGAAGAATGTCCGGCCGGAGAGAGGGAGCCGTATCCTCATGCCTTCCCGATCCAGACGCTCTTTTTCGGGGCGCGGGTATCGAAGCGCGCCACCCCCTTGTCACCGACCTTCCACTCCTGGGCCTCCTGAGGAGCCGTGAGCCCGCTTTCGCCGCTGCGCGTTCGCCCCCGATGATCCAGATAGCGATAGCGGATCCGCCACTGCGGGACGCCGTTGAAGCTCACATCGGCTGGACCCACCTCGACCACCGTCGCCTCGGCCATCGCCCCCCCGGTCTGGAGCCGGAGCTCGCGCAGGATGCCGCTCACCCCTTTGAAGAAGATCCATCCACCGAGCGGCACGAGCACGATCCCCAGGATCAGGAAGATGCCCGGCAGCATCCAGTCGGGCCCGGCGCCCTCGATCCGGTTGTTCTGAGGATCGCTGGGCAGGTACGTGACCTGGAGGGGCTCCCGCTCAACCAGGCGATCCCAGAACTCTCCGCTGACCTTGACTTCCGTCTTCACGACGCCACCGTCAGGCGCGTTGAAGCGGTAGCCTACCCAGTAGCTCGTGCTGTCCTTGCTGCGGCTGATCCGCTTCGTCAGCACCATGCCCTGGGTGACCTGCGCCTCCTTCTGGAACTGCTGCTGTTGGCGGATCGTGTCGATCCCGACGTAGACCCCGACGATGAGGAACGGCGCCCCGCAGACAAGCCAGATGCCGCCGAACCAGAAGGCGAACGATCGCTTGGCCAGCCCGAAGAAGGACTTCGGCCGCCGTCTCACGATGACTTCCTCACCGCGGCGTCAGAACCCGGTTCTAGTCGCGCTTGAGCTCGGCGATGGAGGCGCGGATCTTTGCGGCGTCCCTGGCCTTCGGGTCGAGCGCCAGGTAGCGCTCGAAGGACTCGATGGCCTTGGTCCGATCCCGCTTCCGGTAGTACGCCAGCCCCAGTTCCCGGTAGGCAGGAGCGTACTCGGCCTTGGCCTGGATCGCGTCGTTCAAGTGGCCGATGGCCCGGTCCACGGCGCCCGCATCGCTGCCGGTCTCCAGCGCGATCTTGCCCAGGTAGTGGTGGGGCACGGGATCCTTGGCGTCGGTCCGCAGCGCCTTCTGGAACAGCGCCGCCGCGGTGTTGAAGCGCTTGGCGTCGTAGTCGAACTTGGCCGTGGTGACCACCAGATCCTTCGTCAGGCGCGTGAACTCCTGCGTGTTGACGGTGAGCTGGCGCTCGGCCACGTCCCGGGCGTACTTCGTCTGCACCAACTGGGTCGTGTGCTGGATCCGCGCCGCGTTGGTCGGGTGGCTGCCGTAGAAGAAATGCTGCAGCGGCTTCTGATCGCCGTACTCCTTGAGCAGCACCTCGAACGTCCGGGGCGCCTCCCGCGGGTCCCAGCCGGCTTTGACCAGGTAGTCCAGGCCGACCTCGTCGGCCTCGCCCTCCCGGCTCCGGCCGTGGCCGCTGATCGCGGCGCTCATCGTGTACTCGTAGGCCTTCCCGAGCGCCGCGGCGGGGATCACGCCGCTCGCGCCCGCAGCGGTGCCGGCGAGCTGACCGAGCAGCTGCAGCCCGTACCGTCCCTCGATCCCCTTCGTCACGTGGCTCTCGGTCACGTGGGCGATCTCGTGGGCCATCACCATGGCCACCTGCGCCTCGTTCTCCATCCGGGCCAGGAGGCCGGCGTGGAAGTAGACCAGGCCGCCGCCGAAAGTGAAAGCGTTGACGCTGGGGTCGGCGACGATCCGAAACCGGTAGGGGAACGGCCGGGGCCTGGCGACTGCGACGACGCGCTGCCCAATCTGTGTGAGGTAATCCTCCAGCAGCGGCTGCTCCCACATCTTGGCCTGGGCCTCGAATTTGCGGGCGTTTTCCTGGGCCATGCGGGCCTCGTCCTGCTCGGTGAAGCTCGGTCGGTCGACGACCACCTTGCCCAACGTCCCGATGGTGCCGATGCTGCCGGGAATGTTCGGCACTTGGCCGCCGCAACCGGCGAAAACAGCCAGCGCCGCGCCCGCGAGGATCCGGGTCAGAGGGGTGCGAGTCATATCTATGACCTCCTCTCTCTCTACTCTCTCTACGTGGGGGAGTACTTTAGGCGGCCCCGCCCAATTGTCAATGGCCGCGGCCACCTGATCAGGCAGGCCGTCCTCTTACTGGATCGTCACGCTCAAGATCCGCGAGGTCAGGGCCCCGCGGGTATCGGCGATGGAGATCCGGATCGTGTGCTTTCCCCTGGGAAACGACACGCGCTCCACTCGGATGCCCTCTGGCGAGGCATACGGTCGGACCCGGTCGGTGATGTCGATGCTCACAAGCTTGACGTACTTGACCTCCAGGGTCGCGAGATCGACAGCCGCGTCATCCTGCGGCTGAAACTGGACCTCGATATCGAGCGGTCCCGTCACGGCTAACCCTTCAGTCGGCTTGATCACCAGAATCCTGGGGCCCACCTCCAGGGCCTCCGTTCCCTTCCGGGAGGGCCCCAGAGTTGCGCCCGGCTCGGCCGGGAGCTCGATGGGGGCATCGGGCAGACGCGCCTCTTCGGGAGTGACCAGGAAGAGCGTCTGGGCGCCGGCCGAACCGATGGCAGTCGCCGAGACCAGCACCGCGAGGGCCATGACGAGGGCCAGGGCGGCTCGCCTCCCGGAATCTCCCCCTGCGCTGGACTGCCGGCCGCGTCTCATCGGAACGTCGGCGCGGGAAGCATCATCCCGCCGACCACAGCGACCAAGACAAAGAGGACGATGGCCGCGATGATCACGGCCACCGTATATCCCATGACCTTCGACTCGGGCACCTTCATGAGAACGGGAACGCCTACATAGAGAAGGTAGAGGCTGTAGAGGCCCAGGATGGCCAGGAACCCCAGGGCCGGGATCAGGCCGAAGATGCCGGCGAGCCAGGCGGCCGTGCTCGAGTAGGCCGCCAGCTTGAAGGCCTGGACCTGGTTCTTCTGGCCCGAGAAGGTCGGGGCCAGGGCGTCGATGATCAGCGCGAGCACGTAGACGGCCGCCAGGCTCAAGGCGAACGTCACGATGGCCTGCACGATCGAGGCGCCGATGGGCACGCGGTAGCGCCCCACCGTCGGTACGCCGAAGCCGATCACCGAGAGACCGATGACCGAGGCCACGGGCCCGATGGCGGCCAGCGGGATGACGTACGACTTGTACGCCTCCGCCACCGTCGACCGCTCCCGAGCGATGACCTCCCACTCCTGGCGCGGCTGCACCAGGATGTTCTTCACGCGTTCAGTCAGGGTCATGTGTGTTCTCCGTCTGTCGGGGGTCGGTCATCGCGACACCTTATAGGCCAGGGTCATGACGAGCTCGTCGTCCAGATAGAGGTCCACCCGGTAGTCGCCGGCGGGCCAGGGTCGGGGCCCGCGACTGAGGCGGAAGGTGCCGGGGGCCGACCCGGTCACGACGAGGACGCTCTCGTCCAGCTCCAGATTCGGTGGCGCCGCGTCTCCGATGTCCACGGCCGTCCACACGGCCTTCAGCCGCGACCCCGGCGGGACGTTCGTCGCCTTGAACGCCACGTTGATGGAGGGGTCCTCGGGGGAGAACGTCGTCGTCGGGTCGACCGGTTGATGGTCGGCGGTCACGCTCCGGGCCAGGGTGGCGGTCAGTGGGGCGCCTTCACGCGCCGTCCCCGGTGCCGGGGGCGAGCTCCTCGAGGCGAATCCACCCACGATGCCGCCGATCGCTACGACGAGCGCGGCCGCGAGCGCGCCGGCGCGCGTCGCGCGCCCGGCCTCGCGCCGGGTCACGATCGTGCCCGCGGCCAGGTCCCCGAGGCGGAGGCCACGGCTCGTCAGGATCACGCTGAAGGCCGCGACCAGGTAACCGGCGAGGCCATCGACGAGGCGCATGAGGTTGCGGATGAGCGAGGCGCGGAACCCGATCGGCCGGCCGTCTTCGGTGGTCACTCGGATCTCCGCCACCACCTTGCCGAGGGTCACCCCGAACAGCGCCTCGCACACGATGAAGTACGCGAGCATGACTGCCCCGAGAATCCCGAACAGGATGAGTGCGGGGAGCCCGGTCAGCTCGAACCCTTGCGCCGTCATCCCGCCGAACCGGTCGGCCAGCAGCATTCCGACGAAAAAGAACAGGCCGAGGACGATCAGGCCGTCGACCAGCTGGCCGAGCGCCCGGTCGCCCAGGGAGGCCCGCGGCGTCATTGGGCCTTGATCGGGAGCCCGTCGCCGTCCCGGAACTTGCCGACGACGATCATGATGAAGTCGATGAGGGCCCAGACGCCGAAGCCCCCCAGCGTGACGAGCTGCAGGATTCCCGTCCCGATCTTTCCCACATAGAACCGATGGACGCCGAGGACGCCGAGAAAGAAGCACAGCAGTACGGTCGGCACGAAGCCCTTTTCGCTCACCCGGCTGACCGGCCCCGTCTCGCTCACTCTGCTGGCCATGTCTTCCCCCTCTCCGGCGCTCTAGCCTCGCCGGGTCTTCAGCTGCTGGCCCGGGTAGCACACGCGACGGCCGTCTCCGTCTCGAAAGTTCCCCGTGAGCAGCATGATGGTCACGATGAGGGCGTGACCGAAATCGGCGACGAGAAAGACGAAACCCAGGACCATCTCTTCCCGGGCGAAGCAGTAGATCCAGGCGATCGACAGCCCCAGGTCGAGCAATCCCTCCACCCATCGCCCCAGGTAGAAGTGGTGCCCGCCCACGAACCCCACGACGCTCGACAGGATCACCGCCGTGGCGTAACTCTTCGGCGATGGCCCTTCCTGCCCCGGCACTGTGCGGCTCTCCATGACCAGCCTCGAACGGTGGGTTGCCGGCGCCGACTCTAGCGCCGCTGACGATAGGTCGTCAACCGAGCCCCCCGCCGGAGCCCGGCACGCCGGGCCATCGTCGCGCGCGGCCTTGACCCGCCGCCCGGGCGGCGCTATCTGTCAGCCGCGATGAGTCGTTTCGCGATCCCCTTGGCCGCCGGGCTCGTCCTGGCCCTGGGCGGGCCCGCCTTCGCGATCGACACCCCCAATGAGCGCGTCACGCTGGCGGGGCTCGGGGCGGTCCACGTCGTCGTGGACGAGCTGTTGCGCGAGGCGCCGGCGCGCTACGTGCACTCCGTGGACCTCACCCTGCGGCAACACACCCGCCTCATACGGGACCGCGCGATCGAGTCGTACGCTATCACCTGGAGCGAGAACCGCCAGGCCGGCGTCGTCGATGCCGCCCACCTCGACACCGTGCGGGACGCGGTGCGAGCCACAGTGCAGCAGTTCGTCGCCGCCTGGCAGACCGTCAACCCGCTGCGCTAGCCCGCCGACGGGGGCAGACATCGATCGAAGGGCGCGGAAGAAAAGGCGATGAAAATGTTGCGTGGTGGGAATCGGTGGCAGCGACATTGCTCCCCTTGAAGCCTTGAATCTCTCGAAGGGGGGCAACACATATGTACAACCGACTGGCGATCCTTGCCGCGGCGCTGGTGCTCACGGCCACGACGACCGTCTTGGCACAGACCACGGTCGACGTGACAGGTCGGGTCGTGCGTGTCGACCCCGGCACCCAGGTCATCATCCTGGACAACAACCAGGCCTTCCGGGTGACGCCGAACACCGTGCTCCTGGTCAACAACCAGCCAGTCCCTCTGGGGACACTGCAGCCCGGTCAGGCGGTCATCATCCGCTCGGGCGAGGCCGTGACGGTGGCGCCCACGGCGACGGCTCAGGTGCCGGCCCCGGGTACGGTCGTTATCGCGCCCGGCGCGTCACCGGCAAAACCGCAGCAGACGATCTACGGCAGCGTGACCGACGTCTCTCGCAGAGAGATCAAGGTCAAGACTGACGGGGGCAGCTTCGAGGTGAGGGTGCCGCCCGAGTTGGCCACTCAGCTTCGGAAGGGCGACAACGTCCGCCTCGACCTGACGTTCCTCCGCTAAGGAAGTGGCAGACAATAAATGCACCGATATTGAGATCGGGGCGATACGCTGCATGAGTGAACGTCAAGGGCTGCCGCGCGAAGTACAAGACGCTGGCGCCGGCCTTGACGGAG
>JBOHPP010000111.1:0-15134 GCA_050731755.1 Candidatus Rokuibacteriota bacterium
AAGAACTGCGTGTGGGGCCGAGTGGGTGACGGAGCCTGGCCAGCCGGGGCCACACCGGCGACAGGACCCGCCCGTCTCTCGCGCGCGGTGCGTTCATGAGGGATCCTGACTAGGCCCGCGTGGGTCGCAAGGGCCGCGTCGCCCTGAAGGCGGCGGCGTGGGCGGCGTGCCTGGCGCCGCTGGCGGCGCTCGTCTGGTGGATCGTCACCGACGACCTCACCGCGAACCCCATCAGCTTCGTCACCAACCATCTCGGGATCTGGACCTTCCGGCTCTTGCTGACAGCACTGGCCATGACGCCGCTGCGGATCCTGACCGGCTGGGGCTGGCCGGCGCTGCTCCGGCGGCTACTAGGGCTCTTCGCCTTCGCGTACGCGTGCGTGCACTTCTCCGTCTGGATCTTCCTCGACCATTTCTTCAACTGGAGCCAGATGGCGGCCGACATCGTCAAGCGCCCCTACATCACCGTCGGCATGGCGACGCTCACGCTGCTGGTGCCGCTGGCCGCGACGTCCACCGCCGGCATGGTCAAACGCTTGGGGGCAGCGAACTGGAAGCGCCTGCACCGCCTGGCCTACGCGGCCGGTGTGGGCGCGGCCCTGCATTTCCTCTGGCTGGCCAAGGTCGGGCGGATCGAGCCCTACTACTACGCGGCGGTCCTGGTCCTGCTGCTGGGCGTACGAGCGGCCGACGCGCTCCGGCGCCTGGTCCGGCGGCGGCGAGCGCAGCGGCAGGCCGCCCGGGCGGCGGCGCCCGGTCGCGAAAATTCCCCGCCGCGCGTCCCCGCCTCACCGTAATATCCCGTCTGGCCATGAGCGCCGGCGCCTCGCTTTCCGTCAACGGCCGCAACTATCGTTTTCCCCGACGGCCCACGGTCGTCGTGTGCATCGACGGAGGCGAGCCCGAGTATTTCGATCGGGCCGTCGCGGCCGGGGTGGCGCCGGCTATGACCAGGTTCCGGGCCCAGGGGGTCTCGCGCCTGGCCCGCTGCGTGGTGCCGAGCTTCACCAATCCCAACAACCTGTCCATCGTGACCGGCGTCCCGCCCTCCGTCCACGGTATCTCGGGCAACTTTTTCTGGGACGCGGCCGCGGGGCAGGAGGTGATGATGAACGACCCGCGCTTCCTGCGCTGCGGCACGCTCCTGGCGTCGCTGGCCGGGGCGGGGGCCCGGTGCGTCGTCGTCACCGCCAAGGACAAGCTTCGGCGTCTGCTCGGTCACGGGATGAGCGGCATCTGCTTCTCCTCGGAGAAGGCCGCCGAGGTCCGCAAGGAGGAGCACGGCATCGACCGGGTCACCGACCTCGTGCCCATGCCGGTTCCCGACGTGTACAGCGCCGAGCTGTCCGAGTACGTGCTGGCGGCCGGACTGGCCCTGCTCGAGCGGGACCGGCCCGACGTCATGTACCTCTCGCTCACCGACTACATCCAGCACAAGCACCCGCCGGCCGATCCGGTGGCCCTCCGGTTCTACGCCATGCTCGACCGCTACTTCGACGCCTTCGACCGCGCCGGCGCCGTGCTGGGGATCACCGCCGACCACGGGATGAACGCCAAGGCGCGCCCTGACGGCTCGCCGAACGTGGTGTACCTGCGTCCCCTGCTGGAGCACCTGCTGGGACCGGGCCGCGCGCGGGTGATCCTGCCCATCACCGATCCCTACGTCGTCCACCACGGCGCCCTCGGCTCCTTCGCCACCGTCTACCTCGAGCGGCCGGCCGACGTCCCGGCGGTGATGGCGCGGTTGCGGGCCACCGACGGGATCGCCGAGATCTACGACCGGGCCGGCGGATGTGCGCGCTTCGAGCTCCCCGCCGATCGGGTGGGCGACGTCATCGTGATCGCCGATCGCCACGTGGTCCTGGGCAAGGCGCCCGCCGAGCACGATCTGTCGCTGCTCGAAGAGCCGCTCCGCTCGCATGGCGGCGTGAGCGAGCAGACGGTGCCCTTCGTCATCAACCGGCCGCTCTCGTCCGCCTACGCCGGACGGCCGGGAGAGCTGAGGAACTTCGACCTCTTCGACCACGTGCTGAACGGGGTCGACTGAGTATGGGACGCTGGCTGGCGCTGGCCGCGCTGCTCTCGCTCGTCGCCGGGTGCGCGGCGGGTGGCGGTCCGCCGGCGCCGGCCGTGGCCCCCGGGCCGACGCGTGAGGTGTTGCCCAACGGCGTGGTGCTCATCGTGCACGAGCACCGGGCCAGCGACGTGGTGGCGCTGCAGCTCTGGCTGCGGGTCGGCGGGCGCGACGAGGCTGCCGAGGAGCTGGGGCTGTCGCACTACCTTGAGCACATGCTCTTCAAGGGCACACCCACCCGGCCACCGGGTTCCATCGACCGCCTGATCGAAGGGCTGGGCGGACAGTCCAACGCCTTCACGTCCTACGACTACACCCACTACGACGTCGTGCTGCCCGCCGCGAATCTGAGCGTGGGCATCGAGCTGCTGGCCGACATCGCCGTCAACGCCAGCTTCGAGCCGGACGAGCTCGACGCCGAGCGCAAGGTCGTCTTCGAAGAGATGCGGCTGACCGAGGACAATCCGGACCGGTTCATGGTGCGCCGGCTCTACGGGACGGCGTACATCCCGCATCCCTACGGCCGGCCCATCCTGGGGACACCCGAGCTGATCCAGACGCTGACGCGCGAACGGCTCCGCGCCTACTACACGAAGTACTACGTGCCCCGGCACATGGCGCTCGTCGTGGTGGGGGCCGTGCGGCCGGACGACGTGCGCGGGCTGGCCCGGGCGACGTTCGGCCGTCTGACCGGCTCGGCGTCGCCGCGCCCGACGCCGCCGCGGCCGCCGGCGCTCGATCCCACGCGCCGCGTGGATGTGCCCCGTCCCGAGCAGCAGGCGTACCTGGGGCTCGCCTGGCGGACGGCGGCCACCAACGAGACCGACGTCTATGCCGTCGACCTGCTCACCTTGATCCTGGGCGACGGCCCCAGCTCGCGGCTCAATCAGGCGCTGCGCGAGCGCCAACGGCTCGTCTTCGCCATCGAGGCGGGCTACGGCGCCTGGGAGAAGGCCGGCATGGTGACGGTCACCGCCCGCCTCGATCCCGGCAATCTCGAGCGCGTGGAGGCCGCGGTCCTGGAGGAGATCGCCAGGGTGCACGCCGAGGGCGTGACGGAGGCCGAGCGCCAGCGCGCCATCATCACGGCCGAATCCAACTACGCATTCGACATCGAGACGGCCGAGGGGTTGGCCAAGAGCTACGGCCAGGCCGAGACCACGTGGACGTTGAACGACGAGCTGCAATATCTCTCGCGCCTGCGTCAGGTGAGCGGTGCCCAGATCCAGGCGGTCGCCCGGAAGTACTTCGGGACCAACAACTATGCGCGCGTGCGGTTCGTGCCGGCCGGAGCGCGGCGATGAGCCGGCGGCGCGCCGGCCTGGCCCTGGCCCTCCTGGTGGCCGCGCTGGCGGCGCCCCGTGGCGCCACGGCGGCCGCGCCGGTGCGGGAGCGACTGGACAACGGGCTCACCGTGCTGGTCCGCGAGAATCCGGTAGCGCCGGTGGTCGCCGTCTCGCTCCTGCTCAAGACGGGCACACGCTGGGAGAGGGTGGAGCAGGCCGGCATCTCGAACTTCCTCCACGCCGTCATGGTCAAGGGGACGACTCGGCGGAGCGGAGCCGACCTCGCCGAAGCGATCGCCGCGCTGGGAGGCAAGCTCAGCGCTTCCGGCGACATCGACTACTCGGGAATCAGCGCCAGCGCCCTGGCCCGCTACTGGCGCGAACTACTGGCCCTGACCGCGGAGCTGGCGCTGGAGCCGAAGCTCGCCCCCGATGACGTTCCGACCGAACGCGACTGGCTGGTGTCGCGCATCCAGCGGCAGCGCGACAGTCCCTCGGCGCGCGCGTTCGATGAGTTCTACGCCGCGCTGTACGGGTCGCACCCCTACGGGCTTCCCAGCCTGGGCACGCCGGCGTCGCTGGCCCGCATCGATCACGCCGTGCTCGTGGCCCACTACCGCGCCGTCTATCGGCCGGAGCGGATGATCCTGGCCGTCAGCGGCCAGGTGCGGGCCGACGAAGTCCTCGCCGAGGCCCGCCGGCTGTTCGGCGGGCTGCCCCGCGGCGGCGCCGCAGCCGAGCCCGGCAACGCGCCGCCGGTGCGGGGAGCGCGCCGGCTCGTGGTGGAGCAGGCAGCCCAGCAGGCGCAGATCCTGGCCGGCGGCCTGGCGCCCTCGCTCGATCAGGCCGACCACGCCGCCGTCAAGGTCCTCGCCACCGTGCTGGGCGGCGGCATGGCTGGCCGGCTATTCGCCGAGCTGCGGGACAAGCAAGCTCTGGCCTACACCGCCAACGCATTCTACGACCCCGTGAAGGAGCCGGGCGCGCTCATCCTCTACCTCGGCACCGCGCCCGACAACGCCGGGCGCGCGGAGGCGGCCCTGCTGCGGGAGATCGAGCGCATCCAAGCCGAGCTCGTTACGTTCGACGAGCTGGCCCGAGCCAAAGGCTACCTGCTGGGCAACTACGCCATGGACCGTCGGACCAACGCGCGGCAGGCGTGGTACATGGCGTTCTACGAGATCGAAGGCGTGGGGCAGGATTTTCCCGATCGCTACCGGCGCGCCGTGGAGGCGGTGACCGCGGCCGACGTGCAGCGCGTGGCCCGCGCCTATCTGCCCGCGCCCACGATCGTCGTTCTCCGGCCGCCCGCCGGTCGCTGACGGCCCGCACCGCGGAACGGTTCTCGACCCTTACACCGTGGCGTTGTTCGACATTGAGCTGTTTTCCACAGGCAGTTCAGACCCGCTTCCTGTCGACACGTTCCTACCCGCACTATATGCTGTCGGCACCGGAGTGGGAGTGGTGAGCATGAGGAGGGAGCCGCTTGCGCCCTGTCCTGAGTCGCCTCGGGTACCGATGTGCGGCCATCGTCGTGTGGGCTGTCCTCGCGCTCGCCCTGCCCGGCTGTGGCAGTCTCGCGAAGTCGCTTCGGGTCGAGCGCGTTCCGCTCCCGACCGCCGACGCCCGCGCTGACGTCGATGCCGCGCCCGCCGCGGCTCCCGGCGCGGTCGACACCACCGCATCAGAGCCGGCGCGGGTGACGGCGCAGACGACCGAGGGGCAGCCGGTGCCGGCAGTTCCCCAGAAAGAGACCACCCTCGAACCGCCGGACGCGACGGAGGAAGCCGAGGCGTATGACCCCTGGGAGTCGTTCAACGAAAAGATGTTCGAGTTCAATCTCCGGGTGGACCGTTACGTGCTGAAGCCGGTGACCCGCGTCTACCGCGTGATCATTCCCGACGAGGCCCAGGTCCTCATCGCCAATGGGTTCGACAACATCAGTTGGGTCCCGCGATTCGTCAACAGCCTGCTCCAGGGCAAGTGGGGTGGCGCCGGTCGCGAGCTGTCGCGCTTCCTGATCAACAGCACGGCCGGGATCGGCGGTCTCTTCGACCCGGCCAAGGACTACTGGGGGATCAGGTCCAGCCGGGAGGACTTCGGCCAGACCCTCGGCACATGGGACAATGGCCCCGGCCCGTATCTGGTGCTGCCCCTGATGCCGCCGATGACCGTGCGTGACGGCATCGGGCGGGGCGTGGACTCGTTCCTCAATCCGCTCAGCTACGTGCTGCCGTTCTTCTGGGATCGATTCGGGATGACCGTCGGCGAGCTCGTCAACGAGCGGGCCCTGTACTACGAGCTGTTCCAGGGTGTCGAGGAGACCACCCTCGACCTCTACAGTTCCGTGCGGCACTTTTATCTGCAGCGCCGCGAGAAGCAGATCAAGGAGTAGACACCCGGCGCTGACGAGGCATCGGGATGGCTCGCTGGATCGCAGTCGCCGGCTGTGCGCTGGCCCTGGGCCTCTCGGCGGTGGTCCTGGCCGGTGGCGCTGCCGCTCCGCCGAGCGCGCGCGACGTTGAGGCCGGCCGGGTGCTGTACGAGCGCTCCTGCGCCGTGTGTCACGGACCCGGTGGACGGGGCGACGGTCCCTCCGCGGCCGGTTTCGCCACCAAGCCCGCCGATCTGACGGACGGCCGGCTGATGAATCCGCTCCCCGACGAGTTCCTCACGAGGGTGATCCTCGACGGCGGGCCGGCCGAGGGTCTGGCGCCCACGATGCCGCCGTTTCGCGGCTTCTTCGGCGAGGCCCAGGCCCGACAGCTCGTCGCCTATCTGCGCGTGCTGGCCCAGCCGCCGTTCCGGCCCGAGATGGCCCGCCCGGTGGTGCGCGTGCCGGGGGCCCCCGCGCAGCCGATCTTCTTCAGCCATCTGATCCACGCCGGCTCGTTCCAGATCCCGTGCCAGCATTGCCACGCCGACGCGCGCCGCTCGCAGCACGCCGGGTTGCCATCGGTCGAGCGCTGCATGGGCTGCCACAAGATCATCGGCGCCCAGGACAATCCCGAGATCGCCAAGATCCACGAGTACTGGCGCCGGCGAGAACCGATCCCCTGGGTGCGGGTGTTCAAGGTTCCCGAGTTCACGTACTTTCCCCACAAGCCGCACGTGGCGGCGGGGCTGGCCTGCCAGACGTGCCACGGCCCCATCGAACGCATGCGCGTGGTGGGCGCCGAGACCGGTCGCCGCCTGGGCAACGATCTCCTCTACCTGATCGGCCTGAAGCCGCCGCCGCCTCCGCTCTCGATGGGCTGGTGCGTGGACTGCCACCGCGCCGAGATCGCGCGGGGCAGGCAGGCCCCGCTCGACTGCATCACCTGCCATCATTAAAGTTGGAGGGGGCTCCTGGGCCCGGGCGTCCTGCGCGGTCGCGAGGAGGAGCCCAAGACGAAGCAGAATCCTGAGCATTTGGCGTTCTCCCCGGCAGTCTAGCGCCTTCGATGAGTTTGATCGGCGTTCTGCCCCGGAGTTTCGCCCGGGAGGTCGCTCGGTTTTGTCAGGCGCCGGGGCAGGGGACGTCCGGTAACCAACTGAATTTAGGGGCCCCTTCGCTTGGAACCCTTCTTGCTCGTTGACGCGCCCAGGAGGGGACGCCATGAGTTCCCAGCCCAGCGTGCGCGTGAGGCGAACCATCGAAGCGGTGCGACCGGAGACAGACGCGTCACCGCGAATGGTTGCGGTATTCCGCCGTCCCGACGATACGATCTGCCACACCCGCTGCGGGCGCGCCCTGACGCTCCAGGGCGTGCGGGCGATGCTCGAGGCCGATTTCTACTGCTACGCCTGCCTGACCCACGTCACCCTTCCGCTCGCCGTGCTGGACGCGATCCCCTTGGAACCCGAGCCCGCGCCGGTGGGACACAGCCCCCGACTCGTAGACTGACCGGATCCGCCTCGCCTGCCGGCCGCGCTACTCCGCCTTGAAGTACTTCGCCTGCGGGTGATGGAAGACGACCGCAGAGACGGACGCCTCGGGATCCATCATGAAGCCCTCGGTCAGCGTCACGCCGATCTGCTCGGGCCGAAGCAGGCGCCAGAGCGTCGCCTGGTCGGCGAGGTTGGGGCAGGCCGGGTAGCCGAAGGAGACGCGGATTCCACGATAGCGGCCCTTCAGCTTGTCGCCGATGGTGAGGTCGGGCGGATCGGGAAAGCCCCACAGCGTGCGCAGCCGCGCGTGGAGCATCTCCGCGAACGCCTCGGCGCCCTCGATGGCCAGCGCCTGCAGCGCGTGCGACTTGAAGTACTCGCCGCGGATCTTCAGGGCCTCGGCCCGCTCGCGCACGCCGCCGCCGCAGGTCACGACGAACATCGCCACGAAGTCGTCGGCCTCGTCGCGGACGTAGTCGCTCAGGCACAGGCGCTCCCCCGCCGGCTGGCGAGGGAAGACGAAGCGCGCGATCTCGGCGCCGGCGGCGTCGAGGATGGCCAGGGCGTCACCCGCCGCCCGGGCCCGGACCCATCGGTAGATTCCGTGGGCCCGCAGCAGCCCGTCGCTGATCGCCTCCGCCTTGAGCGCCTCGATCGCCTCGTGGATCTCGCGGGCCTTGGGGTCGCCCGTCTCCAGCAAGCGGCTGACCAGCCCGCGCAGGCCCAGATGCTTGCCGTAGAGCATCTGGAGATTCAGGTACGGGTAGAGGTGGCCGAGCGGCACGTCGCGTAGCACGTGCGGCTCGAGATCGGGCGGTCGGGGTGGCTCGACGCGCGAGAGGTACACGCGCGCCGGCGGCAGCGCCTCGGCCGGAGCCGGCGCGGCCTCCCCGACGTCGGCGGCCAGCGCCGCGAACTCCCGGCGCACCCGCTCGATGAGGGCCTCGCGGGTGGGCGCCGAGAACAACCGGTTGGCCAACTCCAGCCCATCCATCGCATCGCGGGCGTAAACCGTGAGGCCGGCGTGCTCGGGGGCGATGCGCGTGGCCGTGAACTTCTTGGTGAGCGCGGCGCCGCCGACGAACAGGGGGATGTCGATGCCGGCGGCGCGGAAGTCCTGGGCGGTGACCACCATCTGCTGGGCGGACTTGACCAGCAATCCGCTCAACCCGATGGCATCGGGCTTCACCTCGCGGCAGGCGGCGATCAGCGTCTCCGGGGGCACCTTGATGCCGAGATTCACCACGCGGTAGCCGTTGTTCGAGAGGATGATCTCCACCAGGTTCTTGCCGATGTCGTGCACGTCGCCCTTCACGGTGGCCAGGACGAAGGTGCCGCGGGTGGCGGCCTCGGCCTTTTCCATGAACGGTTCCAGGTGGGCCACGGCCGCCTTCATCGCCTCCGCCGACTGGAGCACCTCGGCGACGATGAGCTGGTTGTCGTTGAAGAGTCGGCCCACCTCGTCCATGCCCTTCATGAGGGGACCGTTGATGATGTCGAGTGGGGCCGCCTCCTGGAGCTTCGCGTCGAGGTCGGCGATCAGGCCGTCCCGACTGCCCTCCACGATGTACCGGGCCAGCCGTTCGTCCAGGCTCAGCGTGCTGGGAGGCGCGGTGGCCCGCGTCCGGCCCCGGAAATGGGCGGCGAAGGCGGCGACCGGGTCCTGGCCGCGGCAGAAGATGAGGTCCTCGGCCAGCCGCCGCTCCTCTTCCGGGATCGAGGGGTAGCGCTCCAGGCGCTCGGTGTTCACGATGGCATAGTCCAGCCCGGCCTTGGTCGCGTGGTAGAGGAAGACGGCATTCAGCACTTCGCGCCCGGCCGCGGGCAGGCCGAACGACACGTTGGAGATGCCGAGGATGATCTTGGCCTGGGGAAGGCGGGCCTTGATCAAGCGCACGCCCTCGATGGTCTCCACCGCCGAGCCGACGTAATTCTGATCGCCGGTGCCCACGGGGAACACCAGGGGGTCGAAGATCAGGTCCCGGGCGGGGATCCCATATTTTTCGGTCAGCAGGGCGTAGGACCGCTCGGCGATGGCCAGCTTGCGCTGGCGGCTCAGCGCCATGCCCTGCTGCTTGTCCTCGTCGATGCAGCCGACGATCACGGCGGCGCCGTACGTCTTGAGCAGCGGGCCGACCCGCTCGAAGCGCTCCTCGCCGTCCTCCAAATTGATGGAGTTGACGATGGCCTTGCCCTGGCAGTGCCGGAGGGCCAGCTCGATCACCGCCGCGTCGGTGGAGTCGATCATGAGCGGCACCTTCACCTTGCGGGTGATCGCCGCCATGAAGCGATCCACGTCGGCCGCTTCGTCGCGGTCGGGGTTGGCCAGGCAGACATCGAGCACCTGGGCGCTGGTCCGCACCTGGGCGCGCCCGATCTCGGCGGCCTCCTCGAACCGGTCGGCCACGATCAGCTCCTTGAAGCGCCGAGAGCCGATCACGTTCGTGCGCTCGCCGACGAAGACGGGGCGGTTGTCCTCGGTGGGGGCGAGCGCCTCGATGCCGCTCACCGCCTGCGGCTCCGTCGCCGCCGGCACGCGGGGCGAGCGGCCGCGAACGAGGCCGGCCAGCGCCCGGATGTGGGAGGGCGTGGTGCCGCAGCAGCCGCCGACGAGGTTCACCCAGCCCTCGCTGACGAACCGCCGCATCTTGAAGGCGAGGCTGTCGGCGGTCTCCGCGTACTGCCCGCGCTCGTCCGGCAGCCCCGCGTTGGGATAGACGGACACGAAACACGTGGCCGTCTGGCTGAGCGTGCGCAGATGGTCGGTCATGAACTCGGGGCCGGTCGCGCAGTTGAGCCCGATGGAAAAGAGGCCGAGATGCTGCAGCGCGATGTACAGCGCCTCCACCCCCTGGCCGGCCAGCATCGTCCCCATCGGTTCGATCGTCGCGCTGACCATCAGTGGCAGCTCGCGGCCGGCCTCCCGCATGGCGCGCTGGACGCCGATGGCAGCGGCCTTGAGGTTGAGGGTGTCCTGCTGGGTCTCGAGCAGGAGCGCGTCGACGCCGCCGTCGATGAGGCCCCGAGCCTGGATGGCGTAGGCCTCTCGGACCTCGTCGAACGTGACGTTTCGGGTGACGCTGATCGTGCGCGTGCCCGGCCCCATGGCGCCGATGACGAACCCAACACCGGCCGCCTCGCGGGCGATGCCGGCCGCGGCCCGCGCGATGGCGTAGGCGTGGTCAGCCAGCCCGTACTCGCCCAGGACGTAGGGCGCGCAGCCGAAGGTGTTCGTAGAGACCAGGTCGGCGCCCGCTTCCAGGTACGCGGCGTGGATGCCGCGGACGACATCCGGCCGCGTGAGGTTCAGGTGCTCGTTGCATCCCTCGTACTCGGGGCCGCCGAAGTCGGCCGCGGTGAGCCCGGCCGCCTGGATCATCGTGCCCATCGCCCCGTCGAGGACGAGAATGCGCTCGCTCAGCGCCGCGCGCAGGGCGTGGGTCCGTGACTCCCGATTCATAACCACCATAGTAGCCTATCGAGTCGGTGGCGGTGGTCTGGGTCGAGCAGTTGGGCTACCCTGTGGCCCATGACCGCCAACGACCTGTCCCTCCGTGGGATTCGCGTCCTCGACCTCTCCCGCGTGCTGGCCGGCCCCTTCTGCGGCATGCTGCTGGCCGACCTCGGCGCCGACGTCATCAAGGTCGAGGACACCGGGGCCGGGGACGAGTCGCGCACCTGGCCACCCCACAAGGACGGCGAGTCGGCGGCCTATCTCGTCATCAACCGCAACAAGCGGGACATGACGCTCGACCTCAAGACCTCCGACGGTGTGGAGGTCTTCAAGCGGCTTCTGGGCCGGGCCGACGTCCTCATCGAAAACTTCCGCACCGGCACCATGGAGTCGTTCGGCCTCGGCTACGAGGCGCTGGCCCCGCTCAACCCACGGCTCGTCTACTGCTCCATCTCGGCCTTCGGGCGCACCGGGCCCCGGGCCGATGGCGCGGGCTACGAGGCGCTGATGCAGGCGTTCAGCGGCATCATGTCGATCACCGGCGAGCCCGACGGCCCGCCGGTCCGCTGCGGCGTCTCATTCCTCGACCTGACGACCGGCATCCTCTGCGCCTACGGCATCGTCAACGCGCTCCTGCACCGCGAGCAAACCGGGCTCGGTCAGCGCGTGGACGGCTCACTTCTGGAGACGGCGGTGAGCCTGCTCAACTACCACGCCGAGGGCTACCTGCTGACCGGGGCCGTGCCCCGGGCCCTCGGCTCCTCGCATCCGTCGCTGTCGCCCTATCGCAACTTCCAGTGTCGGGACGGCCAGTGGATCTTCATCGCTGGCGCCAACGACCGCTTCTGGCAGCGCCTGGCCCCGGCGCTGGGCCTGCCCGAGATGGCGACGGACCCGCGCTTCGCCACCAACATCGAGCGCGTGAAGCATCGCCGGGAGCTGGAGACGGCGCTGGAGCAGGCCATCGCCGGCCACGACCGCGAGCCGCTCCTCAAGCGCCTGGAGGAGGTAGGGGTGCCGGCGACGCCGGTGAACACCGTCGACCAGGTGATGGACGACCCCCAGACGGCGGCCCGCAGTATCATCCAGCGCGTGCAGCATCCGAAGCTGGGCGAAATCCCGATGGTGGCGACGCCGCTCACGTTCTCCCGCATGACGCCCGGGGTGCGGACCCCGGCGCCGCTCCAGGGCCAGCACACCGACGAGGTCCTGGCCGAGCATGGCTACTCGCGGGAGGCGATCGCCGCGCTGCGCGCCAAGAAGGTCATCCGCTAGAGGAAGGAGACGATGATGGCAGTGGTGAATCCCGTCGCCAAGGACAAGGTCAGCGGCGAGGCCGTACCCATCTTCGACGACCTGGCCAAGCGGTTCGGGCGCGTCCCGAACATCTTCGGAGTGATGGCGCACCGCCCCGAGGCCCTCAAGAACTTCCTGCCGCTCTACGGCGCGATCATGACTCAGGGGACGGTCGAGCCCAAGCTCAAGGAACTGACCTACCTCAAGGTCTCGCTCGTCAATGGTTGCGAGTACTGAACCCGCGCCCACACCGCTTCGTCGAAGCGGGCGGGCGTGACCGACGAGCACATCCGGGCGCTCCAGTTCTACGAGCGGAGCCCGCTGTTCAGCGACAAGGAGAAGGCGGTGATCCTCCACGCCGAGCGGCTCACCCGGGGCGCCGCCGCCGTCCGCGACGGCACGCTCCAGGACCTGCGCCAGCACTTCAGCGAGGACCAGATCGTGGAACTCACGCTGGTCGTCTGTGCCGCCAACTTCACCAACCGCTTCAACGACGGCCTGCGGGTGGAGCCGGACCTGGGATGAGTGTTGTGAAATTGGAGGGGGCGGGTTGTGAAGTTGGAGGGGGCCGGTTGTGGCACCCCGCGCGAACGGGGAGGTTTGGAGGGGGCCGGTTGTGGCACCCCGCGCGAACGGGGAGGTTTGGAGGGGGCGGCCGCTGCCCCCTCCAATCAAAGAAACCCGGGACGCGGCTTGCCGGCGTTCGAGGGGTCCAATTCCCGCGTGCCGGGCAGCGGTCCCTGGAACGTCCAGTAGCGCTGGCCGGCCACCAGCAACGTCTCGGCCGGGAAGCGGGTGAGAATCTCGTGGCCGGTGTCGGTCACCAGGATCTCTTCCTCGATACGCGCCGCCGACCAGCCGTCAGCCGCCGGCCAGAAGTTCTCCAGCGCGAACACCATCCCCGGCTCCAACGCCACCGGGTGGTCGAGCGAGACGAGCCGGCTGATGACTGGCTGCTCCCAGATGGACAGCCCCACGCCGTGGCCGTACTGCAGCCCGAAGCAGGCCTCTTCGTCGGGGAACCCGAACTCCTGGGCCCGCGGCCACGTCGCCGCGATGTCGGCGGTGGTGACGCCCGGCTTGACCATGGCGATCGCCACGTCGAGCATCTCGCGGCAGCGCTTGTAGGCATCGACCAGCGCCGGCGAGGCGCTACCCACGGCGAATGAGCGGTAGTAGCAGGTGCGGTAGCCCATGTAGGAATGCAGGATGTCGAAATAGGCGGGATCGCCCGGGCGCAGCGCGCGATCCGAGAAGACGTGCGGGTGGGGGTTGCAGCGCTCGCCGGCGATCGCGTTGACGGCCTCCACGTCCTCGGAGCCGAGGTCGTACAGCGTCTTGGCCGCGATGCCCACCAGCTCGTTTTCCCGAATCCCGGGCCGCATCGCCTCGTAGAGCTTCTCGTAGGCGGCGTCGACCATCATGGCCGCCGTGTTGAGCAAGACGATCTCGTCGCGGGTCTTGATGCGGCGCACGGCCTGCAGGAGCTGCTGGCCGTCCAGGACGGTGAGCCCTTCGCGCTGCAGGGCCTGCAGCACGGGCATCTCGATGACGTCCACCCCCAGGGGCGCCCGGTGGAGATTGCGCGCCTCCAGCTCGCGCTTGATCTTGCGGGCCAGATCCTCGGCCCGCCCCATCTCCGGCGTCATGGCGCCGCGCAGGAGCCCGATGCCCGCCCGGGAACGCTCGCCCAGCCAGGGGCAGGAGAGCTGATGGTGGCGGGCGGCCGAGCCGAAGTCCCACATGATCGGCTCGCCGCCGCGGGGCAGCAGGCAGAAGCGAGAGAGCTTGTCGCGTGCCCACTCGCCGATCGTCGTGTTGGTGACGTAGCGGATGTTGTACATGTCGAAGCAGAGGAGCCCACCCAGCTCGGACCGGTCGAGGTGCGCGCGCACCCGCTCCAGGCGCTCGCGGCGCAGGCGCTCGAAGCTGACCCGCTCTTCCCAATCGACGCCCATGGTGCCGTACGTCGGAAGACCCATCGCCTGCCTCCTATTGCGGCTTGGCGCTCGGACCGAGCCCGCTGAGCCCGGCCAGCACGTCGAAGACGACCGCGAAGTCCTGGTGGCCGAAGCCCAGGCTGCGCGCCATCGTCAGCCACTCCTGCGCCAGCGCGGTGGTGGGCAGCGGCACGCCCACCGCCCGCCCCTGGTCCAGCGCCAGCTGGAGATCCTTCTGGATCATGGGGACCGGAAACCACGCCGATCGGGGCATTTCGCCCAGCACGAAGGGGCCGCGATACTTCACCATCGGTGAGGCGATGACGGATCGGAGCAGCGCCTCCACCGCCGTCTGGCGCGCGATGCCCGACTTCTCGGCGAGGAGGACCGCCTCGCTGAAGGCCAGCATCTGCACGGCCAGACCCAGATTGGTGGCGATCTTCATCGTCTTGGCCAGGCCGAGGGGGCCAACGTGAGTGATGCCGCCGGGCGCGATGACCGCAAGGTACGGTCGCACCCGCTCGAGGGCGTCGGGCTCGCCGCCCACGGCCACGGAGGCCTGGCCCTGCTCGACGGTGATCGTGCTGCCGGAGACGGGCGCGTCGAGCATTGCCGCACCACGCGCGGCCACCGCGGCACCGATTTCACGCGTCACCGCCGGGCTCACCGTGCTCATCTCCACGTAAATCTTGCCCGGTGCCAGCCCGGCGACGACGCCGTCGGCCCCGAGGGCGACGGCGCGAAGCGCAGCGTCATCGGTCACCATGCTGAACACCGCGTCGGACGCCTCGGCCACGGCCCGGGGCGTGCCCAGCAGGCCGAGGCCGGCCCGCACCAGCTCGCCGGCCTTGTCGGGGGTGCGGTTGTAACCGACCACCTGATGGCCCGCCCCGAGCAGCCGCCGGGCCAGCCGGCTGCCCATGGCACCCAGGCCGACGAACCCGATGGGTGCCGTCACCGTAGCGGGGGCCGCGAGGCCGGCTTGAGCCGTGGCAGTGCGAAGCCGCAGCGCGTCCGACGCGCGAGGCGAGCCTGAGTGAGTCGGCCTGAGCCAGGCGCGCGGGGAGTCATTGTAGCCCTGCCCCCGACCGGCTTCTCGGACCCACATCGCATGAAATGCGGGAGGGGGTAGACTCACGCGCAGGCGCCGGCACTGAGGTCGGCCTCGCAATGGTGCCGAGAGCCCGTATTGTAGTCGGACCCGGAGCCCGATG
>JBOHPP010000112.1:0-5013 GCA_050731755.1 Candidatus Rokuibacteriota bacterium
TCTCCTACGCCGACCCCGAAGAGGTGGCCAAGACCCTTCAGGGCATCCTGGGCATCCCGGCCGAAGGCAAGAAGGTCGAAGGCCCCGGCTACGTCGTCGGGGGGCCCGTTATCGGCGGTCCCATCGCCGAGCCGCCCTTCTCGCAGCTTTTCGGGCCCGGGACGCAACCGCCGCCGGCAGTCGTCTCCGTCTCGCAGGACGTGCTGGCCAAGGGGCTCACGATCCGGGCCCACAAGCCGACGAATACCCTGTTCCTGCGTCTCTACCAGGCCGACCTCGAGCGTGTGAAGAAGATCATCCGGGAGTCGCTCGACATCCCGCTGCCCCAGGTGAAGATCGAGGCGCGGATGGAAGTCCTCGACCGGAGCGCGCTCGAGCAGATCGGCATCCAGTGGGGTGGAGCGGGGGTGGTGAAAACGGACTCGCAGACGATCGTCGGCAGGGGATTGGAGACCGCCGCGGGGTCGGCGCTCATCCCGGGCGGCATCCCGGCGCAAGTGGGACCCTTGCCGAACCCGGCGTTGACGCTGGCCAACGTGCTTCCCATCAGCGCCACGACGGGTCTCCCGCTGGGTGGAAACCTGATCAACCTGCCGATCAGCGCGCTGCCGAACGCCGGTGCGCTGCCGGCCGGCAGCCTTGCCTTCGGCATCGTCGGGACGAACTTCAACATCAACCTGGCCCTGCAGGCTCTGGCCACGCAGGGCAAGACGCGGACCCTGGCCAGGCCCGAAGTGGTAACCGTGGAGAACGCCAAGGCCATCATCTCGCTCGGCGAAGAGATTCCCTACGCCACCATCAGCTCGGCGGGCACCCAGATCCAGTTCAAGGAGGCGCTGCTCAAGCTCGAGGTCACGCCCACGGTGATCCGGGAGAACGACGTCACGAAGGTCAAGCTCATCGTGATCGTGGAGAACAACTCCCGCGGCGACGTGGTGAACCTCGGCAGCGCCGGGCAGCCCCCGGCCATCAACAAGCGGAAAGCGGAGACGCAAGTCCTCGTCAAAGAGGGCGAACGCCTGGTCATCGGCGGCGTGACCACCAGCATCAGCCAGCACACCGTGCGCAAGGTCCCCATCTTCGGCGACATTCCGTTGCTGGGATGGTTGTTCAAGCAGCGGGAGAACTTCGAGACCGGACGGGAGCTGGTCGTGTTCCTCACGCCGATCGTGCTCAGGACCAACGACATGGCCGCTGGCGCCGCGGCCGCGGCCCCGCCACCGCGCTAGCGATTCTCGGGCACGGCGAGCTCCCTGCCGACCCTTCAGCTCTCCCGCGCGTGGTACCCTGAACACCATGCCTGAACCGCTGCGTTTCCTCACGGCGGGCGAGTCGCACGGCGAGGCCCTGACCGCCGTGATCGACGGGGTGCCCGCCGGCCTCTCCCTCAGTCCGGCGGACATCGACGGCGATCTGGCGCGCCGGCAGCGGGGCTACGGCCGCAGCGGGCGCATGAAGATCGAGCGGGATCAGATCCACATCGTGTCCGGCGTGCGCTGGGGCCTCACGCTGGGCAGCCCCATCACGCTTCGCATCGCCAACCGCGACTGGGAGAACTGGAAGGCCACCATGGCGGTGGCCCCGCCCGAGGCGGGCACGCCGTTGAAGGAGGTCACGCGCCCGCGCCCGGGTCACGCCGACCTCGCCGGCGCCATGAAGTACGGCCACCGCGACATTCGCAACGTGCTGGAGCGCTCCAGCGCGCGGGAGACCACCGCGCGGGTGGCCGTCGCCGGTGTGGCCAAGCGCCTCCTGGCCGAGTTCGGGATCACGATCCTCAGCCACGTCGTCGAGATCGGTGGCGTTCGCGTCGCGGACACCCTGGACCTCCCCTGGGACGAGATCCAGCGGCGCGCCGAGGAGTCGGAGGTGCGGTGCGCCGTTCCAGAGACCGAGGCGGCGATCATCGCCGCCATCGACCAGGCCAAGGCCAAGGGCGACACTTTGGGCGGCGTGTTCGAGGTCGTGGCGCTGGGCTGTCCGGTCGGACTGGGCTCTTACGTGCAGTGGGATCGCCGGCTCGACGGCCGCCTGGCCCAGGCCTTCTGCGCCATCCAGGCGATCAAGGGCTGCGAGCTGGGCCTCGGCTTCGAGGCCGCCCGCCGTCCGGGCTCGGCCGTGCACGATGAGATCCTGTTCGATACCACCAGCGGGTTCAGGCGCTCCTCCAACAACGCCGGCGGGCTCGAGGGCGGCGTCACCAACGGTCAGCCGGTCATCGTGCGGGCGGCCATGAAGCCGCTGTCGACCTTGCGCACGCCGTTGAAGTCGGTCGACCTCGCCACCAAGGAAGCGGTGGAGGCGGTCGTCGAGCGGAGCGACGTGTGCGCCGTGCCGGCGGCGGGCATCGTTGGCGAAGCGATGATGGCCATCGTCCTGGCCCAGGCGTTCCTCGAGAAGTTCGGAGGCGACAGCGTGGACGAGATCCGCCGCAACTATGCCGCCTACCAGGACAGCCTGAAGAGATGGTAATGCGAGCCGCAGGGCGGATGCGGAGCCGGAGGCGGAGCACGCCCGAGGCGAGCCCTTCAATGATCGAGATCGGGCGAGCCGCAGGGCGTGCGGCGGGCATCAGCCCGCCCGCCCGAGGCGAGTCTCTGAGAGCCGGGGAACGCGCCCCCTCGCATCCACGATGATCGTCTCCGTCCGGCTCGACGCTCACTCTTATGAGATCGTGGTCGAGCCGGGCGCACTCGGCACCATCGGGGCCCGGCTGCGCGGCCTCGGCCTCGGCTCCCGGGTGGCGCTGGTCAGCGCGCCGGCCATCCTGCGCCTCTTCGGCAAGCGGGTGATCGAGAGCCTGGAGGCCGCCGGCTTCGCCGTGATATGCGTCGAGGTGCCCGACGGTGAGGCCGCCAAGACCCTCGCCGTGGCCGAGCAGGGCTGGACCGCCATTCTGGAGGCCCAACTGGACCGCACCTCGACGGTGCTGGCGCTCGGGGGCGGGGCCGTAGGTGATCTGGCCGGCTTCGTGGCCGCCACGTACATGCGCGGAGTCAACTTCGTTCAGATCCCCACGACGGTGCTGGCCCAGGTCGACGCGTCCATCGGCGGCAAGACCGCCGTCAACCACCCTCGGGCCAAGAATCTGATCGGCGCCTTCCATCAACCCCGGTTGGTGCTCATCGACCCGGTGACGCTATCAACCCTGCCCGACCGCGAGTTCAGGTCCGGGCTGGCCGAGATCGTCAAGCACGGCATCGTCCTGGACGGCGCGTACCTGGCCGACGTGGAAGCCAGCGTCGGTCCCCTGACGGCGCGCGAGCCGGCCACTCTGGAACGCATCATCGGCGGCTCCTGCCGGCTCAAGGCCTCGGTAGTGGAGCGGGACGAGCGCGACACCGAACTGCGCCACGTCCTCAACTACGGCCATACCATCGGCCACGCGCTCGAGGCGGCGACTGGCTACGCCCGCTGGACCCATGGCGAGGCCGTCGCCCTGGGCATCGTGGCGGAGGCCCGGCTGGCCGAGCGACTGGGCCTGGCGAGCCCGGTGACGGTTGAGCGCCAGGAGCGCGTGCTGGCCGCCGTCGGCCTGCCGACGGGCGCCGACGGGATCGACGTCGAGACCGTGCTGGCCATCATCGCCAGCGACAAGAAGGCTCGGGACGGCCGGGTCCCCTTCGTCCAGGCCCCCGAGATCGGCGCGTTCAAGCTCGTCTACGACGTTCCTCGGGACGATATCCGGGCGGTGGTACGAAGCCTCGCGCCCTCGGGGCCGATCCCGGGGCAGCGGAGCGGGGCGGGGCAGATCCGGTTTGACAACGCAAAGCGGCGCTCCGTATAACGGAACTGCCATGCCGGCGGATGATGCCGCCAACACAAACGCCATTCGCCGGCAGGAGGAGCGGCTCCAGCGGGACCCGGCCTCTCTCGCCTTCGCCCAGCTGGCCGACCTCTATCGAAAGACGGGACGCACCGGAGAGGCCATCGCCCTTTGCCGCGAGGGCCTCACGAGGTACCCGCACTACACCACGGCCCGGCTGATCCTCGCCAAGGCCCTGATCTCGGAGGGCGAGCTGGAGCAAGCACTGGCCGAGCTGACGGCGATCCTCGAGGTGAGCCCCAAGGACCTTCAATGCCACCGCCTGGCCGCCGAGATCCATCGCCGGCGCGGGCACATCGATGCCGCCCTCGGCCATCTGGAGGAAGCGGCCCGGCTCGACCCCGGCGACCGGGAATCGCGGGCGCTGCTCGGGTTGCTCCGGGCGGGGCCACCGGGGGGGGAGGCGGCGGGGGGCTTGGGCAGCGTGCTGGCCGACGATACGTTCGTGACCGTCACGTTCGGCAAGGTCTGTCTCGATCAGGGGCTCGCCGAGGAGGCTGGCCAGATCTTCACCCGGCTGCTCCGCCGGGACCGCGACAACGCCGACGCCCGCGCGGGCCTGGAGCAGGCGCTCCGCGCGCGCTTGAGACGGAAGGGTTAGCTTGATGCAGGTCTCCACCGCCGAGTTCAGGAAGGGGCTGCGGATCGTCTTCGACGGCCAGCCCTACGCCATCGTCGATTTCCAGCACGTCAAGCCCGGCAAGGGCGGGGCCTTCGTGCGCACCAAGCTCAAGCACATGCGGCTGGGCACCGTGATCGACAACACCTTTCGGTCCGGTGAAAAGGTCGAGCGGGTCGACTTCGAAGAAAAGCGCATGCAGTTCCTCTACCGCGACGACCGCTATCACTTCATGGACACGGAGACCTACGAGCAGGTCTCGCTGTCGGAGCACGAGGTGGGGGACGCCCGCGAGTACCTCACCGAGAACATGGAGGTGGAGGTGCTCTACATCGACGGCGCGCCGACGGCTATCGAGCTGCCCAACTTCGTGGAGCTGGCCATTACCAAGACCGAGCCCGGGGTCCGCGGCGACACCGCCCAGGGCGGCTCCAAGCCGGCCACCCTGCAGACGGGCGCGGTGATCCAGGTGCCGCTGTTCCTCAACGAGGGCGACGTCGTCAAGGTCGACACGCGGACCGGGGAGTACCTGGGCCGGGTGGCGGTGGCCGGCTGATGGCCGCCCGCC
>JBOHPP010000113.1:0-4527 GCA_050731755.1 Candidatus Rokuibacteriota bacterium
GTTGGTGAACACCCGGATGCGCCGATCCAACGCGGCGTAGCGGCCGACGATCTCACCGGTTCGATCCCGGCTGGCGTTGTTGACGATGACGTATTCCCAGTGGTCGTAGGTCTGCGCCCGGACGCTCTCGATGCACTGGGCGAGGTAGGCTTCGCCGTTGTAGACCGGCGTGAGGACCGTGACGAGTGGCCGCGTCGTCGTCACCCTCCAGAGAATATACGTATTGCTGACGACCCACCTAGCTCATTCCGGTAGGAGCCTCGCGCGCCTGGATTACACCGGCGTCCAGCGCTGCTCGCAGCATCGACACCTCGACGTGCAGGCCCTGGCCCGTGCGCTGTCGCGGATGCCGCCGAGCACGCGGAGCGGCGGCCTCGCTTATTGATCAATCACCCGATCCGCACGGGCCAGCACGGCCGGCGGAACGGCCAGGCCCAGCTCTCGCGCGGTCTTGAGGTTGACGACCAGCTCGAACCTGGTCGGCTGCTCCACCGGGAGATCGGAGGGTTTGGCGCCTCGGAGGATGCGGTCCACGAAGACGGCTGCCCGCCGGTAGAGGTCCGCGTACTCTGGCCCGTAACTCAACAGGGCTCCCGCCTCGGCCATCTCGCGTCGGTGACCGATCAGCGGCACACGTCGGCTCGCCGCGAGCGCCGCCAGTCGGGCCGGCGTTCCGCGAGTCAGCAGCATCGGGTCGGGAAGGGAAAGGACCGCACCGGCGTATCCCCGCGGGATCGTCCGGAACGCTGGCTCGAGATCCTCGAGGCGACCGACGTCGAGCACGTGAATCTCCAAGCCGAGGGCGCCCGCCGCCTGCTCCGTCTCTCGCACGAACGAGGGCGCCTGCGGGCTCGCCGGGTTCCTGAGGACCGTGACGTGCGCGATGTGCGGAAGCCCGGCCTTCAGCATCTCGAGCCGCTTGGCGCTCAGTTCGACACTCAACGTCGTGAGGCCGGTAAGGTTGGCCGTGGGCCGCGCGAGATTCGTAACCAGCCCCGCGCCGATCGGATCGGCGATGTTCGTGAAGACGATCGGCGTGGCCGTCGTCGCCCGCTTGGCGGCCAGCGCGGCCGGCGTACTGGTCGCGACGATGACGTTCGTGCGGGCTCGGAGCAGCTCCGCCACCAGTCTGGGAAGCCGGTCAGGCCGGGCCTCGGCCACTCGCCGCTCCACCACGACGTTCTGACCCTCGACCCAGCCGAGATCGCGCAGGGTCAGGGCAAACGCGTCGTCGAGGCTCGAGAGCGCGTGCAACGAAAGATAGCCGACCACGGGCATTGGCCGCGGCGGCTGTGCGTCCACGCGCCCGGCGATAGCGGCGAGGACGAGGCCGACGGCGATCCAGAGTACTCCGCGAGGCAGGTAAGCGGGCCTAACTTCCCCCTTGGCGTCGCTCACGGCCTCCCTCAGATTCTCAGGCCTTTGACCACGTACTCCTGGGCAAAGAGCGTCACGATCAGGGCCGGCCCGATGGCCATGACCGCGGTGGCGCTCATGAGGTGCCATTCGATGCCCGTCTTGCCGACGAATTGCGAACTCGCACGGTGAGCATCGACTCGTAGCACCGACCGCAAACGTGGTCAATGGCGGCGCAAGCGCGGGTCGAAGCGAAACGGCTCGGGCCGGCCCACGCGAATCCGCTTGAAATGCGGATGAAGGGGATTCAGCAGGTAGTTCAACTCCTGCGGGATGACCGCCGACGGGATGGCCAGCACCGGCGTCTCACCGGCCCTGGCCCAGCGGGTCCCCAGCTCGGCGAGATGGTCCGGTGGAGGGAGACGGGTCCAGTCCGCCGGAAGATCCTCAGCCCGGATCCTCAGGATCGCCGCCCCTTCGGAAATGTCCGCTGGGACCGCCACGAGATCTTCTGGTTCTTCGGGCGTCTCGAAGCGAACGAGCGTCTCGAGGGCGGCGAGGGCAAGCGTGGAGGACGTGTACACCACCGGTGTCCCGGGCCGATTCCAGCGACCGCCATTGAGTCGTGCGCCCTCCCCGTCGAAGGCGGAGTGCCGCGACGCGGAGATTCTCCAGACGCGGATCAGCTGTAGACGCCGTGCTCGATGCGGCCGAGGATCCGCTCGACCTCGAGAGCACCGAGGTCGGTGTCGAGCAGGTCGAGCGGGGTTGCCCCGCCCAGCGCTCGATTCGGCTTCTGCAGCCACGCCGCGGCCTTTTGGCGTTTGCCGAAGACTTCCTCGGCACGGGCCGCGATCCGCGCCAGGCGAAGGAGCCGGTCCGACTCGGCTCCGCTCAACTTTCGCGCCTTCTTCCGACGGGCCAGCGTGCGAGGCGGCAGGTGAAGGACCCGAACAAGATCCTCGTGAGGGATGTCGAAGCGTTCGGTAATGGCTTCCAGTGCCGCGTAGGGCAGCCCCGATCGCGCCTTGTCGATGACGGTCTGATAGGTCGCCTCTCGCTCCCGGAACACGGCCCGGCCGCCGAGCACCTCGACGAGCTGCGCCGTCACGGTCATTCGGGAGCCTCCTGCTGGCAACCTGGCATGAATCGTACAGCCATCTGGCAGAAAGGTCAACGGCCCCGGGGAGGACCGCTCCGTCGCGATAACGCTGCCCCCGAGGAGCTCACGAACCTCGTGACCGTCGTTGACCGCCACCGGAAGGGGCACTAGGATTCCGCCATGCAGCGCCGGGAACTGCTCAAGTTCCTGGTCGGGGGCCTCGGTGGTCTGGTGGGATCGCCGCTTCCCGCCGGGCTGGCTCGCGCCCAGGCGCCGGCCCCGGGCGCTCCGTCACCCCCGGTCAACCTCCTGGAGTTCGAGCCCCTGGCCCGGCAGCGCCTGTCGCGTATGGCCTATGACTACGTCTCCCACGGCGCCGCCGACCAGGTCACGCTCCGGCTGAACCGGACGGCGTTCGACGCCATCCGGCTCAAGCCTCGCGTGCTGATCGACGTCAGCTCGCTCGACACCCGGCTCAAGCTCTTCGGCCAGGCCCTGGAGTTTCCGATCCTCCTGGCGCCGGTCGGAGGTCAACGGGTGATCCACCCCGGAGCCGAGCCGGAGGCGGCGCGCGGGGCGCACGCCGGCGGGGCAGCCATGGTCGTCAGCACGAATGCGAGTGCCCCCATCGAGGAAAACGCGAGGGCTGCGCCGGCGCGGCTGTGGTTCCAGCTTTACGCGCGGCGGGACCGGTCGGCGACGCGGGATCTGGTCCAGCGGGCTGAGGCCGCCGGCTGTAGTGCGCTCTGCATCACCGTCGACACGCCCGTCATCCCCATGCGCGACCACCTGAAGCGACCCGGGATGGGGCTTCCGCACACCGGCAAACCCACTGGACCCGGGGGCCGGGTGAGCCCCATCTATGCCGACCTCTTCGCCCCGACCGTCACCTGGGAGACCATTGCCTGGATCCGCTCGTTCGCCAAGACGCCGGTCATCCTGAAGGGCATTCTGGCTCCGGAGGACGCGCGACTGGCCGCCGACCATGGGCTGGCGGGCGTCATCGTCTCCAACCACGGGGGGCGCAACCTCGACACGACACCCGCGACGATCGAGGCCCTTCCTGCCGTGGCCGCGGCGGTCGGCGACCGGCTCACAGTGCTTTTGGACAGCGGTGTGAGGCGCGGGACCGATGTCGTCAAAGCGCTCGCCCTCGGCGCTCAGGCCGTCCTGATCGGGCGGCCCTACCTCTGGGGTCTCGCGGTCGACGGCGCCGCAGGCGTCCAGCGCGTGATCGAGATTCTCCGAACCGAGCTCGAAGCCGCCATGGCTCTGTGCGGTGTCCCCAGCCTCGAGAAGATCAACCGCCAGGTCTTGTGGTCTCAGCCGTAGCCTGCATTGACAGCGGTGTTCCCGGCCGCCTAGAGTTCCACCACCGTCCTGATCGTCGAGTTCTGCGGAGATGGCGCTATGCGGCTCGGATCTGGACTGTGGGCTCCTGCCACCCTGGCGCGGCCGCCTCCTGGTATCCCGGTGAGGCCTACTCGATCTGCGACGAAACCGCCTCGATGTTACGCGCAGGGGGAGGCCAACATGAGTGAGAAGGATAACGCCAGGATCGTCCAGGAATTATTCGACGCTTGGAACAGCCATGATCCGGATGGTCTGGCGAAGCTGCTGGACGACGAGTACGTCGAGGAATCGGATACGCTGCCGGGACCGATTCGGGGACGGGAGGGCGCGCGCCAGGTGATGCTGATGTATGTCCGCGCCTTTCCCGACCTACGCCTGTCAATCGCACGGCTCCTCCCGAGCGGAGAGCACGTCACCGTGTGCTGGCAAGCCACCGGGACGCATAAGGGCGAGCTGATGGGCATTGCGCCAACGAACCGCTGGGCGGAAACTCACGGCTGTTCCGTCGTCCAGCTCAGGAACGGAAAGGTCCTGAACAGTTGGATCTACTGGGATACCGGGAACCTGCTCCGGCAGCTTGGTGTGCTTCCAGGTCCCTCGCAGGCAAGCTCTCGATGAACGGCGTCGCCTTGGGTCGCTAGATTTCGGTGCCGAGCTCCTTCCTCACAAGCTCCGCGCCCTGGACGAGGGCGGCGAGCTTCTGCTTGACCACCCAG
>JBOHPP010000114.1:0-22811 GCA_050731755.1 Candidatus Rokuibacteriota bacterium
AACCGCTGGAGCGTCCGGTAGAGAATGTTGTTCTCGGTGAAGCCTCGTCGCACGCGGTCGGTGGCGTACACCGTCAGCGGGTACGACTCGCGCAGGGACAGGAGCCCGAGGCAGTGATCGAGGTCCCCATTGGTGAGGACGATGCCGGCCACCGGGGAGTGCCGGGGAGCCCGGGGGTGAAGCGGCGGGAAGCTCTCGATCTGAGTTCGGATCTCCGGCGAGGCATTGAGGAGGAACCACGCCTTGCTGTCGGCGCTGACGGCGACACACTCCTGGGTGCGGGGCGTAGCGCGCAGAGCGCCGTCGCGCATGCCGCGACAGTTGTGGCAGCCGCAGTTCCACTGTGGCGCCCCGCCTCCTGCTGCCGAACCCAGTACCCGGATGCGCACCGGTCACCGAAGAAAATGCAGCCCTTCCCCCCGGCCCCAGGGCCGGCGGGAAGGGCTACTCAATGCGAGGGGTGTCCGCCCCTAAAACGGGTCCGAGTCGTCCCGATCGAAATCGTCCTGATACGAGTTGATCTCGGCGTCCATCTTGATCTCCACGAAGGTGGGCGTCTCCCAGGTCACTGGCGTTCACCCCCTGTCCGCACCGGCCTTGGCCGGTTGCGTGACGAAGGATAGAGGACCGGCCCAGGCCCTGTCAAGGCGCCTGCGGCCCCCGGTCAGAGCTTCCCGATTCCCGCCCGGACGGCGTTCACCAGCGCCGTGCCGAGCACCGCCAGCTCCCGCGCCTGCCGTTCGTTCTTGAGGTCTCCGGCCCCGTCAAACGCCTCCCGGGCGTGAGGGATCAGGACTGTCCTCGGGACGAGCCAGACGTTGAGCGCCAGAAGGGTCGCGCGGAGGCTCGTCTGGCTGCGGGCTGTTCCGAAGGCCCCGGGGGTCGTTCCGAAGGAGGCCGCCACTTTGCCGCTGAAGGCGTTCGGCGGCCGCGACGCCCAGTCGATGGCATTCTTGAGGACGCCCGGCATGCCGTGATTGTACTCGGGCGCGGCGATCAGAAGACCGTCACAGCGGGCGATCAGCTCGCGCCACGCGGTGACGTCTTCGGGGAAGCGCCCCTCCTGCTCGAGGTCGGCGTTGTAGAGGGGCAGGGCCAGGTGATCGGGGCCGAGTTCCTCCACGTCCCCACCGGCCGTCCTCGCCCCGTCGATCGCGTACCGGAGGAGCCTCCGATTGTAGGACTCCCGCCGCAGGCTGCCGGCGAACGCCACGATCTGCGGAGCACGGTCGTCCATGGCAACGGCGTAGTCTATCGTAGCCGAAGCTGCGGCGTGTCCCGTGCGGCATGGGGCTGGACGGCCGAGCGCGCGGCGCCGACCCCAGGTAGGCCGTGAAGTCGGCTGTCGTCGAGCACCATCAGGCGCTGCCTGACCCTCGACCGGTACTGGAGCCGCACCTGCACATCGCTCAGTTTGATCACCAGGGCCCCCCCATCTTGAGTAGATACTTCAGGAAGTGCCGGTACCTCTTGACAGCACGTGGTCGCCGGCGCAGTATCCCGGCCAAGCGTCGCACCCTGCTCCGAGGCGGATATGTAGCCAACGGTGACTTCTCTGCTAGGCCGTGAACATTCGTGGGCAACTGCTGAGCTCAGGTCCGACCGAAGTCCGCGAAGCTCCATTCCCAAGGAGGGGCACATGGTAACGCTCCACGTGAATGGCAAGCCCCAGCAAGTGGACGTGACTCCGGACACTCCGCTGCTGTGGGCGTTGCGCGATGCCCTTGGATTGACCGGAACGAAGTACGGGTGCGGCATGGCCCTGTGCGGCGCCTGCACCGTGCACCTCGACGGCCAGGCCGTGCGCTCCTGCGTCACGCCGGTCTCGGCGGCGGTGCAGAGGAAGGTCACGACCGTCGAGGCGATCGGCGCGGACCGGGTGGGCAAGGCCGTGCAGGCGGCGTGGGTCGAGCTCGGCGTGCCCCAGTGCGGCTACTGCCAGACCGGCCAGGTCATGTCCGCCACGGCCCTGCTCAAGCAAAAGCCCCAGCCAACGGATGCCGACATCGACGCGGCGATGAGCGGCAACATCTGCCGCTGCGGCACGTACACCCGGATTCGGGCCGCCATCCAGCAGGCGGCCGGCCGCAAAGGAGGGACGAAATGAACACGCCCCTCGATCCCACGACGTCAGCTACCAGTGACGCGCCGTCCGACAGCCCGCTCTTGCTCGCGAACGTGAGCCGGCGCGGCTTTCTCACCGGAGTCTCCGCGCTCGGCGGGCTCGTCCTCGTCGTCGGGTTCCCGGCCGCCCTGCGCGCAGCCGACCCGCCCAAGTACGGAGCAGACGGAATGCCCGACGGCTGGGTCGACGACCCCCTGGCGTTCGTCGCCATCGGCGAGGACGGCACCGTCTCCATTGTCTGTCACCGTTCCGAAATGGGCCAAGGTGTCCGCACCGGCATGCCGATGATCGTGGCCGACGAGCTCGAAGCCGACTGGAAGCGCGTGCGTGTGGTGCAAGCGCCCGGCGACCAGAAGCGCTTCGGCAATCAGGACACCGACGGCTCGCGGAGCACGCGCCATTTCTTCGACCCGATGCGTCGGTGCGGGGCGGCCGCGCGCACGATGCTCGAAACGGCGGCGGCGGCGCGCTGGAACGTGCCCGTGGGCGACGTGGAAGCGCAGAACCACGAGGTCGTGCATCGCCCGTCGGGGCGGCGTCTCGGATACGGCGCCCTGGCCAAGGACGCAGCCAAGCTGCCCGTCCCGTCGAGGGAGACGGTCCGTCTGAAGGACCCGGCGCGCTTCCGCTACATCGGCAAGGGCAACGTGAAGCTGGTCGACGGTCCCGACATCGTGAGCGGCAAGGCCCAGTACGGCATCGATACCCGGCTGGACGGCATGCTCTACGCGGTGGTGGCCCGTCCCCCGGTCTATGGCGGCAAGGTCTCCAAGTACGATCCCGAGCAAGCGCTCAAGGTGCCGGGCGTCGTCCGCGTGGTGGAGATCGAGAGCAGCTCACCGCCGGCCGAGTTCAATCCACTGGGCGGCGTCGCCGTCATTGCCCGGAACACGTGGGCGGCTATCAAGGGTCGGGAGGCGCTCAAGATCGAGTGGAACGACGGCCCCAACGTCGAGTACGATTCCACGGCTTTCAAGGCGACGCTCGAGCAGTCAGCGCGCAAGCCGGGCAAGGTGGTACGCAACGAGGGCGACGTTGATGGCGCCATGACGAGCGCGGCGCGTCGGCTCGAGGCCGAGTACTACATCCCTCATCACGCCCATGCGACCATGGAGCCGCCCGCGGCGACCGCGCGCATCGTGCAGGGCAAGTGCGAGGCGTGGGGCTGCATCCAGTCACCGCAGGCCGCCCGTGACCGCATCGCCAAGCGGCTGGGGATGCCGGTGGAGGACGTGAAGGTCAATGTCACCCTGCTCGGTGGTGGCTTCGGCCGCAAATCCAAGCCGGATTTCATGATCGAGGCTGCCGTGCTGTCCAAGGCGATGGGCGGCGCGCCGGTCAAGGTCACGTGGACACGCGACGACGATCTGCACAACTCCTACCATCACACTGTCTCGGTCGAGCATCTCGAAGCCGGGCTGGACGCGCAGGGCAAGCCGGTCGCCTGGCTGCACCGGACCGTGGCGCCGACGATCATCTCGACGTTCAACGCCGATGCGAAGAACCAGGCGCCCTTCGAGCTCGGCATGACGGCCATCAACATGCCCTTCGTGATTCCCAATGTTCGCATCGAGAACCCGGAGGCCACCGCCCATACGCGCATCGGCTGGTTCCGTTCGGTCTCGAACATTCCCCACGCCTTCGCCGTTCAGTCCTTCGTGGCCGAGCTGGCGTCGGCGGTGGGGCGTGATCCCAAGGACTTCCTGCTGGAGCTGATCGGCCCCGCCCGACGTATCGACACCAGGACCCAGGGCGATACGTGGAACTATGGTGAATCGCCCGAGCGTTACCCGCTGGACACTGGCCGCCTGCGCCGCGTCGTCGAGACCGCGGCGCGCGAAGCTGGTTGGGGCAAGACACTGCCCAAGGGCCGCGGGCAGGGCGTCGCCGTCGCCTACAGCTTCGTGACCTACGTGGCGGCGGTGGTGGAAGTTGCGATCAACGACAAGGGGGAGCTGGCGATTCCGCGAGTGGATATGGCCGTGGACTGCGGCGCGCAGATCAACCCCGATCGCGTCCGCGCCCAGATGGAGGGCGCGTGCGTCATGGGCGTGAGCCTCGCCACCGCGGGAGAAATCAGCTACAAAGCCGGCCGCGTGGAGCAAGACAACTACAGCCAGTACGAGGTCACGCGCATGGCGGGCGCGCCCCGCGAGATCCACGTGCACTCGTTGCCCGGAAACTTCCGCGAGCCGCTCGGTGGCGTGGGCGAACCGGGCGTGCCGCCGATCGCGCCTGCACTGTGCAACGCGATCTTCGCGGCGACCGGCAAGCGTATCCGGCGCCTGCCGATCCGCGACCAGCTCAAGGCCTGAGCCCGAGGCACTGCCGAGGTGGCAAGCGACTATACAGGGCGCTTGCCACCCCGGCGCTCGCCTGGGTCGCCGGGCAATCGCGAGCGCGGTGGTCTCCTCCGCCCACCGTTGGAGGGTCGTCAGGCGCCCTTGACAAACGATCACGGTCGGGAGAAGAATCCCGGCTACTTCCGCCAACGGCCTTCATGATTTCGGCTCTCCGCGCGACAGGGGGCAATGTGAGGCTACTGCGGAGCACCGCATCCGCTGGGCCCCGAGACCACTCGGGTCCTGGCTTCGACGCCGTGACCCAAGATCGCAGGACGATTCTGAAGGTCGCCCTCGGCGTCGGGTTCGGTTGGTCCTTCCTCCGGGTCACGGCCGCGGCAGCGGAGGATCCGAGCGTGGCGCGCCCGCGAAAAGGCGATGTGCTCGTCGTCGCATACGGGGAGCGGGCGGGACAGGTCATCAGACCACAAGATTTGCCGGAGGGGGGACCCCAGCAAATCGCCTTCCCAATGGATCCCGTCACCAAGGTGGTCCGCGACGGCTCTCCGCTCAACCAGGTCGCCCTGATCCGCCTGGATCCATCGGGGCTCAGCGAGGAGACTCGCGCCCAGTCCGCGGCCGGGGTCGTCGCGTACTCGGCGGTGTGTACGCACGAGGGGTGTCCCGTCTCGATGTGGCACAAGGAATCGAAGACGCTCTTCTGTGCGTGCCACGCGTCTCGATTCGACCCGGCGGATGGCGCACGAGTCGTCGACGGCCCCGCGCCCCGGCGCCTGGCCACGCTGCCGCTCGAAGCGGTCGATGGCGGCGTCGTGGTCGCTGCCGGGTTCACAGGTCGCGTCGGCGGTAAAACTCAGTAACGGAGGTGTCGCGCATCGCGCCGCAAATGAGCGAGCTGTTCCCCGGAGGAGGAGGGTCGACGATGAGGATTGTCAGAGACCTCGTGATACTCGGTGTGGTCTTCGCGATCGCGTTGGCGCCCATGCTGACGGACGCCCAGGGAAGGATCATGGGCTATCGCCCGGTCACCGACCAGCGGCTCGCCGAGCCGGAACCGGCCAACTGGTTGATGACCCGCGGTAACTACGAGGGATGGTCGTACAGTCCGCTCGATCAAATCAACGTTCACAACGTGAAGAAGCTGGCGCCGGCCTGGGCGCTGTCGACCGGCGTCGATTCCGGTCATCAGGCCCCCCTCCTCGTCAACAATGGCATCATGTTCGTCGCGACGCCCTACAACCAGGTGATCGCGGTGGAGGCGAAGAGCGGGAAGCTGCTGTGGCGATACAAGCGGGAGATGCCCGAGGGCCACAGCGTCCTTCACAACACCAGTCGCGGCGTCGCCCTGCACGGTGACAAGGTCTATCTCCCCACGCATGACTCCTTCCTGGTGGCGCTCGACGCCACCACCGGCAAGGTCGTGTGGGAGCAGAAGGTCGAGGACTGGAAAACCGGCTACTACATGACGCTCGCCCCCCTGGTGGCCAAGGGCAAGGTCATGGTCGGCGTCTCGGGCGGCGAGTTCGGCGTCCGCGGCTTCGTCCAGGCCTTTGATGCCCAGAGCGGCCAGCCCGCGTGGAAAACGTACATGATTCCTGGGCCCGGGGAGCCAGGCCACGAGACCTGGACGGGTGACACGTGGATGAAGGGCGGTGGGTCCGTCTGGATGACCGGCACCTACGATCGGGCGCTGAACGTGACCTACTGGGGCACCGGCAACGCGTCGCCGTGGTTCGGCGATCAGCGCCCCGGTGACAACCTCTACACGTCGTCGTCGGTCGCCCTCGACGCCGATACCGGCAAGATCAGGGGCCACTTCCAGTACCACTGGAACGACTCCTGGGACTGGGACGAGCCTGACGCCCCGATGGTCATCGACTACACGAAGGACGGCCGGACGGTGAAAGGCCTAGTCCACGCGGCGCGGAACGGCTACCTGTACTGGCTCGAGCGCAGCAGCGACAAGATCTCGTTCGTGTCGGCGACGCCCTACGTCAAGCAGAACGTCTTCAAGAGCATCGACGCCAAGACGGGCCGCCCCGAGTACTATCCGGACCGCGTGCCGCGCACTGGCAAGCGCGCAGACTTCTGCCCGTCTCTCTGGGGCGGCAAGGACTGGCCGTTCGCGGCCTACAACCCGAAGAGCGGCATGCTCTTCATCCCGGCCAACGACAACCATTGTGGGTACATGGAGGGCAAGATCCAACCGTACGTCGCGGGTAAGTGGTGGACCGGCGTGGACATCCCGGACATCGGCTTCGCCGTCGACAAGAGCGGGAGGCACTTCGGCGAAGTCCAGGCCTGGGACATCAACGGCAACAAGCGGGTATGGAGCCACTTGTTCACCGATTCGATGAACTGGGGGCCGGTCCTCACGACGGCCGGGGGGCTCGTCTTCGGCGGCGGTACGAATGACCGGTACTTCCGCGCCTTCGATGCGAGCACCGGAGAAGTGCTGTGGCAGTTCCGTACGAACTCCGGCGTCACCGCTCCGCCCGTCTCCTTCGCCATCGACGGCGTCCAGTACATCGGAGTCGCCTCCGGCTGGGGCGTCGATCCGGCGTTCCAGCAGGGTCTGCTCGCCGATCTCCTCGGGTGGCAGAAGGACGTCCCACAGGGTGGGGTCATCTGGGTGTTCGCGGTAGGGCAATAGGCTCATGGCTTCCCGGCGGGCCGGTGGCCCCGACGGCTACCGGCCCTCCGGGAACAGCGGAGGACCAGTGATGTGGTCAGAACGCGGTCGTCTTCGCCGGATCGTCCGTGCCGTTGCGGGCTCCCTGGCGCTCGCGGCCAGCGCCGTGATTGGGGCCGTCGCGGTGGTCCCGGCTCCGAGCCGGGCGGCGGATGCCGACAGCGCGTTCGTCGTCACTATCGACAGCCCATCGGTGAAGCTGGGCGAGCGAGCGGTGATCGTGGCGACCATCACGACCCGTGACGGTTTCAAGATCACCGACTCCTACCGGCACAAGATTCGGAAGCTGTCAGCAATCGACGATGGCGTGCGGCTCGGAAGCAAGATCGTCAACGGCTCGGTGCGGGACGGCAAGGTCGTCTTCCTGATCGACGTCGTCCCGACGAAGGTCGGGACGCATTCGGTGGTGGGATTCTTTCGCTTCAGCTTCCATAACGGGCAGCAGCTCGATATCAAGTCAGCGCCGTTTGAGGCCACCGTGACGGCGACGGAGTGACCGGCCGACGACCTCCCGCGATAGTCACAGACTCGCACTAGGCAAGTCGTTTCAGCAGCCTCTCCGGTTCGGCCTCCCCCTCCGGCACTCCCCTTGCAAGCGCTCCCCACCAGGGGGGAACGTTGGATGATTCGTCGCTGGACTGCCGTCAAAACGCTATTGCTCGCCGCGAGCATCCTGGTTCGCTACGACACGATGGAGGTTGTCGTCTTCGTGGAGCCGGGCACCGAAGCCGTGGCTCCCGCCGAGTTCGTCGAGCGCGCGTGCGACGTGCTGCAGTCGATGGATCTCGCGCTGCCGACGCCCTACCGCGTGCAATGGCGGAAGGAATTGCCGAGCGGGGCCGTGCTCTCCGATGACTCAAAGGTGGTCACGGGTATGCTCACGGCGGCCAGCTGCGGCCGGACCTAGCCCGCGGTTTGCTCGTTCGGCGGACACATTCTGCGCGCCACGCTGGCAAGGGCAGGTCCAGCTGGCACATACTTCGAGCCCCCGAACTCGATTGACACGCTCCACCGCCTCCGCGGGGCATGCGAAGCAGGCGCTCTCGATTCGCCCTGGCGAGGCCGGAAGCATGCCGGGTTGAACAGGCACCTTGGTGACGACGGTCTCACGAAAGCCTCACGGAATGGAGAAGCGAACGCGGGTCATTCCATGTCGGAACACCGCGTTCCGCGACGAAACAGATGGCTTCTCTCACCGCCCGCCCCCGGCCGCGCATTAGCTGTCCCCCTCCTCCTACCTTCCGGTCGAGCAGCTCCCGAGCGAGGCGCTCAACGCTAAGCCGGCGACGCCCTTGCTCGGCGCAGGGGACACGTTTCAGCGCCAAGGCGTTGTTGGGTCTCGTCAAGATTGACCCCTGACCTGCCGTGCGCTGCAGTAGCTGTCGACATAGCCCGTTAGGCGGGCTGGAGATGGCAAAGTCCAGCTAACTTTTCGGTCGGCGTCCGGCCTTGGAGGGCCAAGGAGAAGCGTTGGTAGTTGCGCGTCGAAGTCAGCGAATCGGTGCCGACCCCCAGAACTTTTCCTGGTCCATCCGGTGACTGCGCTCACCTTCGGGAGATCTGGACCCTACTTCCTGTCCGCTTCACGCTGGGGTAGGATCGTGCCCGCTATACAGGGCGCCCGGGCCGACGCGGACTATGTGCTGGCGTGGACCCGCCGATACGGCGAGGGGGCGGGTGTTCTACACGGGGCTCGGTCACGACGCGCACGTGTGGGCCGATCCCCGGTTCCGGCAGCACCTCGCCGGCGGCATCCGATGGGTCCTCACCGGTCGGCAGTGATGCGAGAACCGCGCGATGAAGCACCCTACCGCTGACGCCCAGGCGGGTTGGTGTCGTCGGCTCCTGATCGCCGCACTGGCGACCGGCCTCGCGTCAGTGCCGTCGACGCTGGAGGCGAGAGTCAAGAGCGTCATCGTGGAGTCGCGCGAAGACGTGCTCGGCGGGCGCATCTTCGGGAATGTCGGCAGCTACGAGAAGCTCCGCGGAACGGTTGTCTACGAGCTCGACCCGAATCACCCCGCCAATGCCGGCATCGTCGACCTCACCCGGGCGCCTCGCACGGGGACGGGCACCGTGGAGGCACGCGGCACGTTCTTGGCCCTGCGGCCCCGGGACCCGGGGAAGGCGCGGGGCGTCGCCCTCGTCGAGGTACCAAACCGCGGTGGCACGGCGGCGCTCGCGTACTTCGCCGGCGGCAGCTTTAGCTCGGATCCCACGACCCCCGCCGACTTCGGGGACGGCCTGCTCCTGCGCCAGGGCCTCACCATCCTCTGGGTCGGCTGGCAGTTCGACGTGCCGCGCCGCGGCGGTACCCTCCGTCTGGAGGCGCCCGTCGTCACCGAGGGCGGCAGGCCCATCGAGGGTCTCGTCCGCAGCGACTTCGTGGTCGAGCAGCGGGCGACCACGGTCACGCTCGGTCACCGCGCCCACATCCCGTACCCGGTCGTCGATCCTGCCCACCCTGACAACGTCCTGACCGTGCGCAGCGGACGCCTGGCGCCGCGGCGGATCGTCCCGCGCGAAGCGTGGAGATTCGCCCGCGAAGAAACCGGCCGCTTCGTCGACGACCCCGCGCACCTCGCGATGCCGGGCAGCTTCGAGCCGGGAAAGATCTACGAGCTCGTCTACCGCGCGCGGGACCCGGTCGGGGTCGGCCTCGGCCTCGCCGCGGTCCGCGACGTCATGGCCCATGCCAAGCACGATCCGACCAGCCCCTTTCCCGTGGCGACCGGCATCGCGGTCGGGATCTCTCAGACCGGACGCTTCCTGCGCCACTTCCTCTACGAGGGCTTCAACGCCGACGAGGCGGGGCGCCGAGTGTTCGACGGCCTGCTCATCCACACGGCCGGTGCCGGCCGAGGAAGCTTCAACCATCGGTTCGCCCAGCCATCCCGCGATGCCCACCGGTTCTCCTCGTTCTTCTACCCGACCGACCTCTTTCCCTTCACGAGCCGCACGCAGCTCGATCCCGCGACGGGCCGGCACGACGGTCTGCTCGCTCGCGTGGCGCCCGAGCACCGCCCGAAAACCATCCTGACGAACACCGGCTACGAGTACTGGGGGCGCGCCGCCTCGCTGCTCCACACGACGGTCGAGGGAGGCGCGGACATCGCCCCCATGGAGAACGAGCGCATCTATCACCTCGCGGGAGGACAGCATTTCGTCGGCGCCTTCCCTCCGCCGGAGACCGAGCGCCTGCCCGGCTCGCCGGGCTATCGCGGTAATCCACTCGACTTCCTGCCGGCCCTGCGCGCCCTGCTGGTCGCGCTCGTCCAGTGGGTGGTCGCCGGCCAAGAGCCGCCTCCCAGCGCCTATCCGCGGATCAGCGAGGGCACCCTCGTCCCCGTGAGCCGCCTGCGCTTCCCGCGCATCCCCGGCCTCGAGGCTCCGCGCGTGGTCCACGAGGCACACCGGCTCGACTACGGTCCGAACTGGCGGGACGGAATCGTGACTGTCGAACCGCCGCGGGTCGGGCCGGCGTTCCCCTCCCTGGTGCCGCAAGTCGACGCGTCGGGCAACGAGCTCGGCGGCGTCCGGGCCCTGGAGCTCCAGGTCCCCCTCGCCACCTACGCGCCGTGGAGCCTAAGGGTCGGTATGGCCGAACCCCGAGATGAGCTCGTCGATTTCGTCGGCACCTGGATCCCCTTCCAGCGCACGGCCGCAGAGCGCCGCGCCGCCGGAGACCCCCGACCGAGCATCGCCGATCTCTACGCCAGCCGGGCCGCGTACCTCCGGGCGGCCGCGAGCGCCGCCGCCGAGCTCGTGCGCGCGCGCCTCCTCCTGCCCGAGGACGTCGCGCGCGTGATGAGGCGTGCCGACGCCACCTGGGACGTCATCGAGCGCCGCCCCAGGTGGCGCCGAGGTCCGCACGAGGAGCCTCGCCGCCGCCGAGGCGATCCGGCGCTGGCGCTTCGAGCCGGCGCGACGCGGCGCCGAACCGGTCGAAACCTGGATCCTACTTCCCGTCCGCTTCACGCTGGGGTAGGATCGTACCCTCGCTACACCGAGGAGGTGATGGTCTTCCCGCAGTACCGCGCATCGCCGATGGCTCTTCAACCGCTTCACACGTGAGGGATTGCCTATGAACATGCGCCGCACCGTCCTGCTGCTCATCCTGCTCGTGTCCGTGTTCGCGCTGGCCGCGTTGTCGGTCGCCGCCAACCAGTGGTCCGACGTGACGGACGCCCGACTGACCGACCCCGACAAGGAGCCGCAGAACTGGCTCACGTACTACCGAAGCTATGGCGGCTGGCGGTTCAGCCCGCTCGCCCAGATCACGCCGCAGAACGTCAAGCGCCTCTCGCCCAAGTGGATGCTGTCGATGGGCGAAGCGGGGAACCAGCAGGCGACGCCGCTCGTCAACAACGGCGTCATGATCGTGACCTCGCCGGCCGGGACCCAGCTGAATCGGGTGTACGCCGTGGACGCCGTCGCCGGGCGCGTGCTCTGGAAACACGAGACGAAGATGCCGGAAGACCTGACCGGCCTGGTCACGATTCTCTCTATGAATCGGGGCGCCGCGCTCTACCGCGACCGCGTGTTCTTCGGCACGATGGACGCGCGGCTGGTGGCCCTCAATGCCAAGACGGGATCGATCGTCTGGCAAACGCAGGTGGCCGACTACAAAGACGGCTACTTCTTCACGATGGCGCCGCTGGCCGCCGCCGGCAAGATCATCGTCGGCAGCAGCGGGCCGGGCGAGATGGGACCGCGCGGGTTCATCGCCGCCTTCGACCCCGACAGCGGCCGGGAATTATGGCGCACCCACACGATTCCCGCCCCCGGAGAGCCCGGCAACGACACCTGGCCGGGGGAGACGTGGAAGTACGGCGGCGGCGCCGTCTGGCTCACCGGGACGTACGATCCTCAGCTGAAGCTCGTCTACTTCGGGGTGGGCAACCCGGCGCCCTGGGACTCCAACCTCCGCAAGGGCGACAACCTCTACACGGACTCGGTGCTGGCTCTCGACGTCAACACCGGGCAGATCAAGTGGTTCCGGCAGTACCATGCGAACGACCACTGGGATCTCGACACGCCGCACGAGCACCTGCTGCTGACCATCACCCGCGGCGGCCAGCAGGTTCCGGTGACGTTCCAACCGAACAAGACGGGCTTTTACTTCGCGCTGGACCGGGCCGACGGCAAGTTCATCGCCGCCAAGAAGTTCGTTAAGAACATCAACATCTGGTCGGACGTGAACCCGGAAACTGGCAAGCTCATCGAGAACCCCGGCATGCGGCCGGCCGCCGGCGCGCCGGCGCAGAACATCTGCCCCTCGATCTTCGGCGCCCGCAACTGGGCCCATGCCTCGTACAACCCGCAGACCAAGCTGGTGTACCTGCCCGGGATGGAGATGTGCAACAAGTACAACGTCGCCAAGGAGATCCAGTACAAGCGGGGCGCGCTCTACATCGGCGCTGACTTCGTCGCGTATTCGCCGGAGGAGCAGGCCGGGGTCGTTCGCGCCATCGATCCGCAGAACCAGAGGACCGTGTGGGAGTGGTGGACGCGCGCGCCGCTGCAGGCGGGTGGCACCGTGGCGACGGCCGGCGGCCTCGTCTTCGTGGGCACGCAGGACGGCAAGCTCGTGGCGTTGGACGCGCGGACCGGCAAGCAGACCTGGGAGTTCTCGCTCGGCGCCCCGGTCACCGGGCCGCCGATCACCTACGCCGTCGGCGGCAAGCAGTACGTGGCAGTCGTCACCGGCGGCGGGCGCGTCACCGGCGATCTGCTGGTGGGCGACGACCCGAAGCTGCAGTACCTCAAGAACATCCCGCTCGGCGGGACCCTCACGGTGTTCGGGCTGTTCGAGTGATGCATCGCCCCGGCCTCGTCCTCGCCGTCCTGGGCGCGCTGCTGGCCCAGGCGGCGGGGATCGAGGCCGCGGAGCACGAGGGGCTCGGCGCGATCCGGCAGCGCGGCTATGTGCGGGTGTGCGCCGACCCCTCGAACCTTCCTTACTCCAGTGAAGACCCCGCGGCGCCGGGCTTCGAGGTCGAGCTGGCGCGCCTCATCGCCGAGGGGCTCGGCGTGCCGGCCCGCTTCGTGTGGAACTCGACCTATGTCCGGGCCCTGAGGCCCCTGCGGGAGAACGCGTGCGACCTCTTTCTGGGCCTGCCCACGGATACCCGCTTCCGGGAGGGCAACCCCTGGATCGCGGTGAGCCGGCCCTACTACGTTATGACGCACGCGCTCGTCACGCGGTCGGCCAGCGATGTGCGGGCCCTCGGCGATCTCGACGGCAAGCGGGTGGCCGTCGAGCGCGCCGGTGTCGCCGATTTCTACATCGGGTACCGGCCGGTGCACCGCGGCATCTACCAGCGGCAGGACGAGGCGGTCAGGGCGGTGGCCGCCGGGGAAGCCGCCGCCGCCCTGGTCTGGCTCCCGGTCGCCTCCTGGCTGGCTCGCGGCCGTTCCGACCTGCTGGTGATCCCCGTCAGCGATCCTGCGCTGCAGTTCCCGATCGGCGCCGGCGTGCGGCGGCGTGAGCGCGATCTCGCCGCGGCCGTGGACGACGCCGTCGCGCGGCTGGAGGCGAGCGGCCGCACCCGCGAGATCCTGCTGCGCTACGGCGCCATTCCCTCGCCGCGCACCCGGCGCCACGCCGGTCCGCTCGTCCTGGCCCAGGCGGCCAACACCGTCGAGACCGGGCGGTCGCTCTTTTCCACCGCCTGCTCGCGTTGCCACGGCGCCGACGGCGTCGGCGGTGGGCTCGGTGGCGTCGTGCCGTCCATCAAGAACTACGACGCGGGTGAGCAGAAATTCGTGCGCGTCGTCCGCGAGGGCAAGCGCGGCACTCCGATGGCCCCCTTCAAGGGCATCCTGACCGACGACGAGATCCGAAGCATCTACCACTACCTCACCTCGCGCCCGCGGTCGTAGCCCCGCTTCTCAGGACACGCGCCGGTCGCGACCCGCCCAGTGCGGCTCGCGCAGAAGCCGCTTGAGGATCTTGCCCGACCCGGTGCGCGGGATCTCCTCGACGAACTCCACCGAGCGCGGGACTTTGTAGCCGGCCAGGTGCTCACGCGCGAAGTCCGCGACCGTGTCGGCGCTGAGGGCGGCATCGCGGCGGACCACGACGGCATGGACGGCTTCGCCCCAGTGATCGTCGGGGACCCCGAACACCGCCACGTCGAGGATCCCGGGATGCCGCTCCAGGGCCGCCTCGACCTCGGCCGGATAGACGTTGACGCCGCCCGAGATGATCATGTCGCTCTTCCGATCGCAGATGAAATAGTAGTCCTCGTCGTCGCGGTAGGCGATGTCGCCCACGGTGAAGAAGTCGCCGCGACGCGCCGCTTCGTACGTCTCGCGGTCCTTGTAGTACCCCTCGAACACGCTGGGGCTCCTGATGTGGAGCGCGCCCGGCACGTACGGCGCGGTGACCTCGCGGCCCTCGTCGTCGAAGAGCTTGATGGTGACGCCGGGCGCGGCCCGCCCACACGAGCCCGGCTTGCGTCGCTGATCGGTGGGGGCCAGGACCGTATTCACGCCGAGCTCCGTCGACCCGTAGACCTCCCACAGCGAGTCTTCGGGGAAGTCGGCGAGGTAAGCCTCCTTCAGCGCGAAGGACCAGGGCGCGGCGTTGGCGATCAGGCGCCGCATGCTCGAACGGTCGTATCGGGCCTTGACGGGGCCGGGCAGGTTGCAGACCAGACGGATCGGCGTCGGCGCTGAGAACGTCGTGGTGACCCGGTAGGCCTCGACCAGGCGGAGCCAGTCCTCGGGATCGAACCGGCGCTGCACGACGACGGTGTTGCCGAGAAGATGGGCGATTCTAAGAAACCCGCCGGGGCCCGAGTGATAGAGCGGTCCGGTGGTGAGGTAGACGTCGTCCGGGCGATAGCCGATCGCGGCGACCAGCTGCTGGATCTGCTCCGGGTTGCCGAGGCCTGTCCGGTACGCCCCCTTGGGACGCCCCGTGGTGCCTGACGTATAGATCATCGTGGCCGCCTGCTCGCCGGCGGCCATGGCCGGTTCGGCATCGCTGGCGGCGGCCAGGGCCGTCTCGGCGTCGAGCATGTCGGCGGCGGGTGGGCCCTCGAAGGTCAGGACGTGTCGGACCCGCGGCGCCGCCGATCGGATCCCCACGAAGAGTTCCATGGATTCGGCGTCCGTGTACACGAGGGCGGCGTCGCAGTCCTCGACGATGTATGCCGCTTCGGCAGGCGTGAGCCGGTAGTTGAGCGGGACCGCGGTCGCGCCGATCTTGCGCGCGGCGTGGACCATACGGACGACGCCGGGAGAGTTGCGGGCGCACCAGACGACCTTGTCGCCGGGCTGCACGCCGAGGGCGAGCAGCAGGTTGGCCAGGCGGTTGGCCTGGCGGTTCAGCGCGGCGTAGGTCCAGATCGTCCGGCGTCCGTCGGGCCGGTCCTCGATCACCGCCGGCTTGTCAGGCTGAGCCTGCGCGTAGGCGACCAGCGGGTCGGGCGGCGAGGCGCTCATTGAACGAGGTCTTCGGGGCGGATCGGCAGGCCGGTGATCCTCACGCCGCGCTGGCCCACGGCGTCGGCGACGGCGTTGGCGAGGGCCGCCGGCGCGCCGATCGTGCCGCCCTCGCCCATGCCCTTCACGCCGCCGGGGAAGTGCGGCGAGGGCGTCTCCAGGTGGCCGATGACCGGCTCGGGCGCGGCGTCGGCGCGGGGCAGCGCGTAGTCCATCAGCGTCCCGGTGAGGAGCTGGCCGCCGTCGTCGTAGACCACGCTCTCCAGCAGCGCCTCGCCCAGGCCCTGGCCGACGGCGCCGTGGATCTGTCCCTCGACCAGCAACGGGTTGATGACCGGGCCACAGTCCTCGACCAGCGCATAGCGCAGGACGCGCACGCGGCCCGTCTCGGGATCGACCTCGACCTGGGCCACGTGGACGGCGCCGGAGAAGGTCGCGCCCGGTGGATCGAAGTACACCGTTGCCTCCAGCCCCGGCTCCGTGCCGGGCGGCAGGCCGCCGCGCGGCGGCGCGTAGGCGGCGCGCGCCACTTCGGCGATGGTCACCGCGCGGTCGGGCAACCCCCGCACGTGGGCGCGCCCGTCGTCGACCACCACGTCGTCGGCGCTCGCCTCGAGCAGATGGGCCGCCAGCGTCGCGATTTTGCGCCGCACGGTCTCGGCGGCCACGCCGGCGGTGCCGGTCAGGGCCACCGCGCCGCGGCTGCCGAAGGTACCGCTGCCCGCCGGCGCTGCGGCGGTGTCGAGCGTTTGTACGAGTACACGCTCCATGGGCACGCTCAGGCGATCGGCCACGAGCTGGGCCAGCGCCGTGGCGTGGCCCTGGCCCTGGGAGGGGAAGCTGAGCAAGCAGCGCACTGTGCCGTCGGGCTCGACGCGCACCGTCGCCGCCTCGATGCCGGGCACGTCCTCCATGCCGCGGCCGCGGAAGACCTCGGCGCCCATGCCGGTGTACTCTGTATAGCAGGCCAGGCCGAGGCCCACGCAGCGCCCGGCGGCGCGCGCGACATCGCGCTCGCGGCGCAGGCCGTCGTAGTCGGCCAGCGCCAGCGCCTCGGCGAGCGCCTTGGGGAAGTCGCCGCTGTCGTAGGTCAGGCCGCTCGGTGAAGTGACGGGATAGGCCTCGCGAGGGATGAGGTTGCGACGGCGCATCTCGGCCGGATCGATCCCGGCGCGCTCGGCTACCAGGTCGAGCGTGCGCTCCATCGCGAATGCCCCCATCGTCATCCCAACGCCACGGTAGGCGCCCAGCGGCGGCTTGTTGGTCGCCACCGCTACGGCCTCGTAGGCGTAGGCCGGCACGACGTAGGGCCCGGGGAGGATCGACGCGCTGCCCAGCGGCTCGAGGGCCTGGGTCACCGGATAGATGTGATAGGCGCCGGCGTCGGAGACGGCACGGGCGCGCAGCGCGAGAATCTTCCCGTCGGCGTCGGCGGCGAGGGCTACGTTCAGGCGCTGAGCGCGAGCCTGGGAGGCAGCGGCGAGATTCTCGCGCCGCTCCTCGATCCACTTCACCGGCCGGCCCAGCCGGCGCGCCAGCGCGGCCACGGCCACGTCCTCGGGAAACACGTGCATCTTGAGGCCGAAGCCTCCGCCGACGTCGGGCACCACGACGCGCACGCGCCCGTCGTCGAGCCCGAGCGCCCTGGCCAGCGCCGTCCTCAACAGGCTCGGCGATTGCGTCGACGCCCAGAGCGTCAGCGTCTCGCCATCCCACTCGGCGATCAGGCCGCGCGGCTCCAGGGGCGAGGGCGCGCATCGGCCGTGCGTGAACGTCTCGCTGACGACGATGGCCGCCCGGGCGAAGGCCGCGTCGACGTCGCCCTGGCGCCAGTCACGGCGGAAGAGGATCTGGCCAGCGGCCAGCGCGGCGTCGATGGAGGTCGTCGGCGGCAACGGCATGTAGTCGACGACGACGCGTTCTCGGCCGTCAGCGGCCGCGTACGGGCTCTCGGCCACGACCGTCGCCACCGCCTCGCCGGCAAAGCGCGCGCGGCCATCGGCCAGCGCCGGCCACGCGGTGGGCGTGAACCCTCCGCCCACCAGACGGGGCTCGAGGGGGCGGGCCAGCGACCGGATTTCGGCGCCGGTCACGACCGCCACGACGCCCGACACCGCACGAGCACCGGCGGTGTCGATGCCGCGGATCTCGGCATGAGCGTGGGGGCTCCTGACGAAGCTCACCCAGAGCATGCGCGGCCGCGCGATGTCGTCCACGTAGCGGCCGCAGCCGCGGAGCAGCCGCGGATCCTCCACGCGCTTGACCCGCGCGCCGGTGAACCGGATCACCCGCGGCTCTTGATCCGGGGCAGGACGTCGCCGGCGATGAGCTCGAGCTGCTCGAGGCCCCAGTCCAGCGGATTGAGCACGATCGTGTCGACGCCGCCGTCCAGCGCCTCGAGGCGCGCGCTGATCCGATCGGCCAGCTCGGGGGCCTCGCCCAGCAGGTAGTAGGTGCGCCAGTAGTCCAGATCCATCCCCGAGTACACCGAGAAGTGCGGGATGGCCGACTCCGGCTTCTCGCCGGGCTCGAGCACCCAGATGAAGTTCGAGTAGACGCGGCCGATCGTCTTCGGGTCCCGCCCGTACTGCCGCGCGAAGGCTTGCACCTTGGCCCAATCGGCCTTGACCATCTCCGGCGTCGCCGAGGAGTGGGGCACCCAGGTGTCGGCGTAGCGGGCGATGCGCCGGAGGACGGGATCGATGTTCGTCACCGTCTGCCCGTAGACCTTCTCCGAGGGCTGGGTGCCCCCACCGATCCAGATGGGCGGATGTGGCTTCTGGGCCGGCTTGGGATCGATGGTGAGGTCGTGGAAGCGGTAGAACCGGCCCTCGTAGCTGACGTGGTCGCCCGCCCACAGAGCACGCGCGATCTCGATGCACTCCTCCATGCGCCGGCCGCGCTCCCGGTGAGGCACGCCCATGAGGGCGAACTCCTCCTCGTGCCAGCCCACGCCGATGCCGAGGATGGAGCGCCCGCCAGAGAGGAGGTCGAACGTGGCCCACTCCTTGGCGAAGTACACGGGGTTGCGCAGCGGCAGCACCAGCACCATCGTGCCCAGCCGCATGGTGCGCGTCACGCCGGCCAATGCTGACAGGAGTGTGAGAGGCTCCAGCCACGTGCAGGCGTAGGCGGGCGGCGTGAGCAGCAGGTGGTCGATGCTGACGGCGCAGTCGAAGCCGAGGTCCTCCGCCCGGCGCAGGTAGCGGCCCATCGATTCCAGCGTCGCCGTGCGGGGCCCCAGCGCGAACGAGGGCAGCCGGAGCCCGTACCTCATCGGAGCCCGTCCTCCTTCCTGGCCTCGTCCTTGGTCAGCCCGCCCACGCGCGCGTGCGGGCGGCCGCCGTCGGTGACCACGATGGCCAGCACGATCTCGCCGGCCCGCGGCGCGTCGGGCACCCGCACCTCCATGGCGTCGTAGTGCGTTCTCACGAACGCCGCGTCCTTGAAGTGCAGCGGCACGTCGATGGCCGTGCCCGGCCCTCCCGACTTCTTGGCCGAGGGGATGATGGCCTTGCCGCCGCCGACGGCGGCCCGGAGTGGGGCGCCGAGCTTGGGATGGAGCAGCGCAGCGGCGTGCTCCAGCTCGCCGTGCTCGCCGACGACGGCCGCCTTGCCGTACGACTCGGCGGGCGCGCCCAGCGCCTCCGTCGCCTTCTTGGCCAGGAGCGCTCCCAGCTCCTCGCCGGCGTCGATCAACGGCGTGAGCTCGGCGACGAACCGGCCGGCGAAGGGGTTCTCGATGACGGCCACCGCCGCCGCCTTGCGGATCGGGCGAATGGTCTCCCGGCCGCCATCGCTCAGGGTTTCCTCGACCACGGTCACCAGCTTGCGGATCTTCACCATGCTCGCTCTCCTTCAGCTCATCGGTACCCGCCGCGCCTCCGCGGCCTTGCGGATGCGCAGCCCGTGCTCGTCGTCCACCGGGATCACGATGTAGCCGCATTCCCCGTCCCCGACGACCCACGACCGCGTCCCCGCCCACCGGAGATGGTAGAGGCCAACGTAGGCGCACACGTAGGCGTCCAGCTCGTCCTCGACCACATCGAGCGCCGGGTTCGCCTGCGCCTCCGCGAACCGGGCCAGGAGGTCGGCCCAGGCGGAGCTCGACGTGGTCGCCAGCGGCGGGTCCGCGCTCACGAGTCCCTCGAGGAATGCGAAGAGCCGGCCGAACGCGGCGCGGCGGCTGGCCACCGAACGGCCCCGTTTGCCCTTGTACTTCAGGCTCCGGTCCAGACCGATGAGAACGACCTGGGCGGGATGCGGGTAGACCTCGATCGCGGCCCGCAGCGGCCCACGACCGATCGCTCCGGGCTGCACGCACAGCCCGAGACGGTCGGCCAACGTCCAGGCCCGTGGTGGATCGCCGACCAGGGCGAGGTTGGCCGGATAGGGACCGGCCTCCTCACGACGGTAGGCGTCGGCCACCACCCGCTCGCACCCGCGGCATCCGCCGGGGTTCGTGACCACGAGCGGCGCGTCGAACGCCACCAGGACGTCGTCGCGTGCGCCCGTGTCGATCCACTGGACGATCTCGTCGTCGTCGTTGGTGCGGGTGCGTTCCGAGCGCACGACATGGCCGTCCTCGACCTCGCAGAGCCCGGTCCGGCTGCGGCCGTCTTCCCGGCTGGACCATGCGAGGTCGACGCCGATCACTCGCACGCTACGCCGCGTCCAGGCGGTGGAAGACCAGACCGTCGAGCAGCTTGGGGTAAAAATGGGTCGACTTCTGCGGCAGCAGCTCGCCGCCCTCGACGACCGCCCCCAGCTCCTCAGCCGTGGTCGCCGCGATGAGGAACGCCGCCTGGTATCGTCCCTCGCGGGCCAGACGAGCCGCTTCGGCCTGGTCCGCGATGTACTCCACGTGCGTTCGCGCGTCGAGCTTGTCGTCGGTGATTTCGAGCAGCGGCCGGAGCAGCCCTTCGTGCAGGATGGACACCGCCAGCCCGCGCCAGGCCCAGGACGTTCCCGGTGGCCAGGGCAGCCGCGCGAAGGCCTCGTCACGGAGCCGGAACACTTTCGCCTCGCGTCCGGCCACCACGCCGAGCGCGCGGTTCGTCGGACGAAAACGGATGGGGTCGGCGAGCGGTGTCAGCACGAACCAGGGGGCGGCGGCCCGGGCCAGCGCCTCCAGCGAGAAGCGCTCGACGCGATGGATCAGCCGGTGGTTCGCGAAGATCGTGAGCCCCGGCGCCTCCAGCGCGCAGAAGGCCATGAGCTTCCAGCCAGCGTCGCGACGCCGGCGGGCGTATTCCACGGCGGTCTCGTAGCGATGATGGCCATCGGCGATGACGACCGGCCTGGGGGCCATCAGCGCTTGGACGCGCGCGATCACCTCCGGATCAATGATCCGCCAGAGCCGGTGCAGCTCGCCCTTGAGATCGCGAGCCTCGGCGATAGGCGCGCCGGCCGGCGCCGCCGCGCGCAGGAGCGCGCCGTCGGGATCGCTCGTCAGCATGAAGAGCAACCCGATGTCGGCGCCGGTCGCCTCCAGCAGCCGCATCCGGTCCTGCTTGGGGCCGGCGTGCGTACGCTCGTGGGGCCGCACCGCGCCGTCCTTGTAGTCGGTCACCTCGCCCAGGGCGATGAAGCTGGCGCGCGTCACCAGACGGCCGTCCACCGTGTATGTCTGGTGATAGGGGTAGATCGCCGGCTCGGCGTCGGGAGCCCACACTCCCTCGGCCAACCAGCCCTCCAGCACTCGGCGGGCGCCCTGGTAGCGGTCAACCGCGCTCCCGTTCGGCGGCAGCGTGAGGCGCACGATGTTGTGCGGGCTGAGGGCCAGGAGCTGCTCCTGCGTCTCTCGACTGATCTGGTCGTAGGGCGGCGCGACGACCGGGGAGAGATCGCGCTTGTCGCCGGCGGCGTAGCGGTAGCCGTGGAAGGGTTCGATCCTCATGGAAGCATCCTGCTAGTGGGCGGCCCCGCCGGGTCCGTGGCCTTTGACGATTTCGGCCGCCCGCGCCGCCGGCGCGGTGTTGCGGCTTCGGCCGATGACCGGCTGGCCGTCGATCAGCACCATCGAGATGCCCGGCAAGTCGCCGGCGGCCAGCGCGCCCAGCGCGTCGCCGGCGATGGAGCCGATGGGCGCGTCGCACACAACCAGGTCGGCCTCCCGGCCCTCGGCGATCAGCCCCACATCGAGCCGGTAGACCCGCGCGGTGTTGCCGGTGGCGCAGCAGACGGCAGCGGCAGGATCGAGACCGCCGAGACCGGCCAGCAGGCTCAGCGTCCTCAGAATGCCGAGGGGAATGACGCCGGTGCCCGACGGCGCGTCGTTGCCGAGGATGACGCGGGGCAGCGCCCGCGCCTCCACCGCCGTGCGCAGGGTGTGCAGCGCGGTCTTGGCGTTGCCGCACTGCACGATCTCCAGCGCCATCTCCGTCGCCACCAGCCGCTCGATCTCCTTCGGCGTCATCGACGTCGTGCCGCCGTTGATGTGGCCCACCACGTGGGGATTGGCTTCGAGCACCACGTCGGCGTTGATCGGGCTCGAGCCGGCGATCGAGGGTCCACCAGTGTGGATGGTCACCGTCATGCCGTGCTGCTTGGCCCAGCGCACCATGGGCGCGGCGTCTTGGCCCGTCCGCACCGAGCCGAGGCCGATCTCGCCCACGAGCTTCACGCCGGCCGCCGCCATCTCGGCGAAGTCGGTTTCGGTCAAGCCCATCTCGAGGATCGGCGCGCCGGCGTGGACCTTCACTCCGCTCGGCCGGAAGTTCTGGTAGGCGCGCGTGGCGACGATGGCCAGAGCCTTGAGCCCCACGATGTCCTTGGGCCGGCCCGGCAGGTGGACCTCGCCGGCCGAGATGGCCGTGGTCACGCCGCCGTTCAGCGCCGAGTCGAGGAAGTCGAACGTGCGCTGGCGCGGCGTGAAGTCCCCAAAGACCGGGTGGACGTGAGAGTCGATCAGGCCCGGCATCACCGTGGTGCCGTGGGCGTCGATGACGAGGTCGGCGTCCTCGTCGAGCCGGCGGCCAACAGCGGCGATCCGGCCGTCGCGGATCACGATGGAATCACCGTCGAGGCGCGGCCGCTCGATGTCGCCGCTGACGAGCACGCCGATGTTGCGGACGAGAGTCTTCATGGCGCCCGATTCTGTCAGATGGGCCAGCAGGTGGCAACCGCGCCCCCGTCGTTCGTGAGCGCCGGTGACGAGACCGGGCGGGCGGCGCAGGGTCCAGCCCCGTGGGCCGGCGCCGTGGGACCCCCTCGTCCCGTCCGCAGCCCGCAGGGC
>JBOHPP010000115.1:0-16841 GCA_050731755.1 Candidatus Rokuibacteriota bacterium
GTAGAGGCCCCCTCCCACTGAAGCACCTCGGCCAGATGCAGCGCCCGGGCGCGGGAGCCACGGCGCCGGAGCCCGCCGGCCATCTGCATGAGGCACCCGGCGTCACAGGCGACCACGCAGCCGGCCCCGCTGGCCTCGACGTTGGCGAGCTTCTTGTCGAGGATGGCCGAGGACACTTCGGGCAGCCGCACGGCAAAGGAGCCGCCGAAGCCGCAGCACTCGTCGTGGCCCGGCAGGTCCACCAGCTCGGCGCCACGGAGGTTTCTGAGGATGGTCCGCGGGCTGGTCGCCTCGCCCAGCCCGCGCAGCAGGTGGCAGGAATCGTGGTACGTCACCCGACCGGACACGGCGCTGCGAAACCTGGTCTCGCCGAGCACGCCCACCAGGAACTGGGACAGCTCGTACGTCCGTTGGGCCAGCCCCTCGGCCGTGGCCCTCAGCGCGGGATCGGCGATCAGGGCCGGGTACTCGTGCTTCACCATCCACGCGCAGGAGCCGGACGGCACCACGACGTGCGCGGCGTCCTGAAAGACCAAGGTCGTGCGCCGGGCCACCGCGGCGGCCTCGGCGCGGTAGCCGGAGTTGAGCAGCGGCAGGCCGCAGCACGTTTGTCCCCTGGGAAAGTCCACGCTCACGCCCAGCCCCCGCAGCAGGCGGACGATGCTCACGCCGACTTCGGGGAACAACATATCGCCCAGGCACGTCACCATCAGCGACGCGCGAACGGGGGCCGGCCTGGCCTGGCTCATGCGTGGGACAGGGGCGGCGCGACGACGACCATCGCCAGCAGGGGCGCCGGCCCCGCGTTGGCCAGACCGTGCGACGTCCCGGCGGCCGCGACCACCGCCTCGCCGGGCTCGATCGTCTCCTCGCGACCGTCGACGACCACCCGGCCGCGCCCCTCGAGCACGAGATAGATCTTGTCCTGGTCGGCGTGAGTGTGCGGCTTCTGCTCCTGCCCGGGCGCGAGACAGTAGAGGTCGAGCTGGGCGCGGCCGGTCGTGGCCAGGGCGATCTTGGTCATCCGGTCGGCGCTGAACTTCGCGTGCTCCCTGACCTTGATCTTCATGAGTCCTCCGCTCGGCCGGCGGCGGCCACGGCCCGGGCCAGCAGCTCGACCGGATGCACGACCTCGACATCGAGCCCCCGCCGGCGGCATCCGTGGGCGATCTGCAGCAGGCAGCCGGGATTGCCGGTCGCCACGACCCGCGCGCCCGTCTCCACGATGCGGCTCACCTTCATGTCCAGCAGGCGCTCGGCTACCGCCGGTTCGAGGAGATTGTAAACGCCGGCGCTGCCGCAGCAGAGTTCGCTGTCGGCCAGGGGCACGAGCCGAAGTCCCGGAATGCGGGCGAGCAACGCGCGGGGCGCGGCCCGGATCTGCTGACCGTGAGCGAGGTGACAGGCATCGTGATACGTGGCCGTGGTCTCGAGCCGGCCGACGGGCAGCGGGGCGTCGGCCAGGAGCTCGCTGACATCACGCACGCGGGCCGCGAACGGGGCCAGCTCGTCCGCCCAGTGACCGTACTCTTTCATCGCCGACCCGCAGCCGGCGGCGTTGGTCACGACCCAGTCGACGTCAGTGAAGCACGCGGCCAGCGCGCGAGCCCGGGCCCGGAAGACGTCCAGGCGTCCGCCGTGGAGGTCGAGCGCGCCGCAGCAGCCCTGGCCGGGGGGCACGACCACCTCCCAGCCGACAAGGCTCAGGAGCTGCGCGGTGTCGCGGTTGACGCCCGGAAACAGGTGTCGCTGCACGCATCCGGTGAGCAGCCCGACGCGCCCGCGACGCGGGTCGTGGGCGGGGATCGTCGCGGGCAGCGCCGCCGGCGCCGGCACGGTGGGAAGCAGCGCCTCCATGACGGCCAGGCGGCGGAGCGGGCGCAGCGCGCCGAGCGCATGGGCGAGTCGGGCCAATCCGCTCCGCTGGTAGAGCCGGAGCACTCGAAACGCGAAGCCGAGCAGACGCGGACGCGGGAAGAGCGCGTACACCAGCCGCGAGAGGATCCGCGGCTGGGAGGTCAGTCGCCGTCTCGTGAGCTGGCCACGCACGGTTTCGAGCAGCGAGCCGAACGGCACGCCCGAAGGGCAGGCGCTCTCGCAGGCGCGACAGCCGAGACAGAGGTCGAGGTGGCGTGCGAAGCCCGGCGAGGGCTCGAGCCGGCCCTCGGCGGCGGCGCGCATCAGGTAGAGCCGACCGCGTGGCGAATCCATCTCCTCGCCGAGCACGCGATAGGTCGGGCATTGGGGCAGGCAGATCCCGCAGTGCACGCACCGGCGGATCGCCTCGAGGTCGAGCGCGATCGTCTCGGGCATCAGAGGCCCCCGACGAAGCGGCCGGGGTTCAGCACGCGCCGCGGATCGAATTCGTCGCGCAGCCCGCGCATGAGCGCGAACGCTTCGGGCGCCACCGGTCCCCACGGGTCGATCGCCGCCCGGAGCGCGGCGGGTCCCGCCTGGACGACGACGCTGCCGTCGAAGTCGGCGACCACTCCTCGCAGGCGCTCGATGAGCGCGGCGGCGCCCTCGAGCGCGGCGCCGCCCAGCACCACCCGCAAGGCGCCCAGGGCGGCGCAGCCGGCGATCATGATGGACGCGCCGGCCTCCCGGCTGGAGCGGCCGCGCTCGATGGCGGCGACCGTGGCGGCGAGTCGGCCGGGCAGGGTCCCGACCTGGAGCACCACGCCATCTCGAGGCCGGGCGAACGCGCGGTCATAGCGCTCCCAGAAGTCATCGGGCGCCGGTGCTGGCCGGCCGGACGCCTGCCGCGCTAGCTCGCCGAGCCTGACGCCCTGCTCGTCGACGGCGGCTTCCACGCTGCCGATGGCGACGGCGATCGCCGCCGGCGCCGTCGGGACCGCGCAGGCGCGCAGCGCCGGCTCGTTCAGGAGCTCGATCCGATTGGGCTGGAGCGTCGAGTCCAGGACCAGCCCAACGAAGGCCTCGGCCGACGACGACGACGTGAAGCTGGCGAGCCAGGTCCGCTCGAACTCCGGCCGCGGATGCAGCCGCACCGTCAACTCGACGAGAACGCCGAGCGTGCCGAGGGCGCCGACCATCAGCTTGGGGACATCGTAGCCGGTGACCGACTTCACCACCCGCGCCCCGCCCCAGGTCACGACGCCGTCGGCCTGGACGAAGCGCACGCCGAGCAGGAGGTCTCGCAGCGTCCCATAGCGGAAGCGGAGCGGGCCGTGGGCGTTGGTTGCGGTGAGCCCGCCGAGCGTGCGTCCCGGGCCCCCCGGCGGGTCCACCGGGAGCCACTGGCCGCGGCGGCCCAGGCGGGCGGCGAGTCCCGAGGCGAGCACGCCGGCCTCGACGCTGATCGTGAGATCGTCGGGGTTGTCGTCGAGGACGCGGTTGAGACCGGCCAGGTCCAGGACCACGTCGACGCGCGCTGGGAGTCGGCCGAGATCGAGGGCGCTGCCGCTACCGCGGGGGACGACGGCCAGACGCTCCTCGTGGGCAAGGGCCAGCACGCCGGCCACCTGCTCGGCCGCGACGGGACTCGCCAACCATCGGGGTGTCAGGCCGTCGATGGCGACGCCGGCCAGCCGGCCGGGATCGTCGCTCACCCGCTCGCGCCCGACGATCTCGCCGAGCGCGCTCCCCAGTGAGCGCGCGGACACGGGGATCACACCCACGTCCCGGCCGGCAGAGTCGGGCGCGCGGGGCGGAAGCCCTCCCCGCACGCGGGATGCGAGGGGAGCAGCTTGCCCGGGTTCATGATGCCGTCGGGGTCGAACAGGCGCCGCAGCCGGTACATGAAGTTCAGGTCGGCCTCACCGTACTGGAGCGGCAGGTTCCGGGCCTTATCGAGGCCCACCCCGTGCTCGCCGGTCACGCTACCGCCCAGCGCGATACAGGCCGCGAGCAGCGCCTCGTTGGCCTGGGCCGCGCGCTGGAGCTCGTCCGGCTTGCGGTCGTCGTAGCAGATCAGCGGGTGGAGGTTGCCGTCGCCGGCGTGGAAGACGTTGGCGATCAGCACGCGATATCGCGCGGCGATGGCCTGCAGCTCGCGCATGATGTCGGGAAGCTTGGAGCGGGGAACGACGGCGTCCTGCAGCAGGTAGCTCGACGTGACGCGGCCGATGGCGCCCGCCGCCTCCTTGCGGCCTTTCCAGAGCAAGGCCCGCTCGGTCTCGTCGCGGGCCACGGTGACCGACAGGGCGCCCCCTCGCCGGCAGATGGCGGCGATCCGCTCGGCCTGGAGCTCGACCTCGGCCCGCGGCCCGTCCAGCTCGATCAGCAGCACGGCTCCGGCCCCGTCGGGATAGATCTTGCCCACGCTGGCGTTGATGGCGCCGATGACGACCTCGTCCAGCATCTCCAGCGCGGCCGGGACGATGCCGGCCGCGATGATCTCCGACACCGTCTGCGCGGCTTCCACCATCGTGGCGAAGGCCGCCAGCACCGTCTTCACCGCCTCGGGGGCGTGCAGCAGTCGAACCGTGACCGCGGTGACCAGGCCGAACGTCCCCTCACTGCCGACCGCGACGCCGGTGAGATCGTAGCCGGGCCGGTCGGCCACCTTGCCGCCCAGACCGACCAGAGCGCCGGCGCCGGTGACGATCTCGAGGCCGAGGACGTGGTTGGTGGTGATGCCGTACTTGAGGCAATGCGGCCCGCCGGCGTTGGTGGAGACGTTGCCGCCGATGGACGACACCATCTGGCTCGAGGGATCGGGAGCGAAGAACCAGCCACGGTCGGCGACGGCCCTGGTGAGCCAGAGGTTGATGAGCCCAGGCTGGACGGTGGCGCAGCGGTTCGGCAGATCGATCTCGAGGATGCGATCCATGCGATTGACGCCCACCATCACCCCGCCCCGGGGCGCCATGGCGCCACCGATGAGTCCGGTGCCGGAGCCGCGGGGCACGACGGGGACGCCGTGGCGGCGACAGAGGCGGACCACGTCCACCACCTGCTCGGTCCGCGCCGGCAAGACCACGGCGTCGGGCATGCCCTTGTAGAACGTGTGCATGTCGCACTCGTAGACCAACCGCCCTTCCTGGGAAACGATCAGACCTTCCGGTCCGACGATTGATCGCAGCTCGTCTACGAAGGCCTCACTCAACGCCATGGCAGGGTCACCGGGGGATTATCGCGCAGAACACCTAAGATAACCGGGTTCGAGCGCCGGCTTTGCCGGCGCCATCCTTTCCTAGGGGGAGGCAGCGAAGCGGGCCGCAGGCCCGCGAGCGTCGGAAGGGGGACGAAGTCCCCCTCCGAGTTAGATTTTCCAGGTATCGCCGGAGGTCAGCAGCTTGGCGATGTCGCCGGGACCGCGGTCGGAGATCGCGCGCTGCTCCTGGTCGAGCAGCACCTGCTCGTAGGTCGGTGCCTCGATCGCCGTGAACACGCCGACCGGGATGGGAAAGTCGGGGGCCCAGAGATCGGCCAGCAGCTTGGCGGCATTGACGTTGCGCTCGTCGTGCACCCAGAGCGCGCTTTCGGCGGCCTCGTTGGCCGGGACCACCCGCGGGGTGACGCCTTCCATCACCACGGCCTTGCGGTCGTCGGGCGGACCGAAGAGGAGCGGCTTGCCGTGCTCGAGCCGCAGCTCGTGACGAAGCTTGGAGTCCTTGTCGTAGAGGGCGTTCCAGGCCAGGTCGTTGTACACGTTGCAGTTCTGGAGGATCTCCATGAAGGCGGCCCCCTGGTGATGCGCCGACCGCTTCAGCATCTCCTCCATGTGGCGCAGGTCCCGATCGACGGCGCGGCCGACGAAGGTGGCCCCGCAACCGAGCGCGAACGCCAGCGGGTTCACGGGACGGTCGGCCGAGCCCATAGGCGTGGACTTCGTCACCTTCCCCTGCTCGCTGGTCGGCGAGTACTGGCCCTTGGTGAGTCCGTAGATCCGGTTGTTGAAGAGCAGGATCGTCACGTTCACGTTGCGGCGCAGCACGTGCAGCATGTGGTTGCCGCCGATGCTGAGCCCGTCACCGTCGCCGGTGACCACGAACACCTTGAGGTCGGGTCGGGCCAGCCGGAGGCCGGTGGCGATGGCCGGCGCCCGCCCGTGGATGGTGTGAAAGCCGTAGGTGTTCATGTAGTACGGGAAGCGGCTGGAGCAGCCGATGCCGGAGATGAAGACGATGTTCTCCTTGGGGATGTTCAGGTCCGGCATCATCTTCTGCACGGCGGAGAGGATCGCGTAGTCGCCGCACCCCGGGCACCAGCGGACGTCCTGGTCCGACTCGAAGTCCTTCTTGGTGTACCGCCGGGCCTCGGCGGCGCCCGCCCCGCTGGCACTCATGACGTGGCTCCCAGGAGCTGGCTGATCGCCTGGTGGATCTCGTCCGACACCAACGGCAGGCCCCGGACCCGGTTGAATCCCACCGCGTCCACCAGGTACTCGGCACGGAGGACCCGCACCAGCTGACCACTGTTGATCTCCGGCACCAGGACCTTTCGGTACTCTCTCAAAATGTGGCCGAGATCGGGCGGCAACGGGTTCAGGTGGCGGAGGTGGATCGCGGCCACCGACTTGCCCTCGGCCTGCGCCCGTTCGACGGCGGCCGTGATGGCGCCGTACGTCCCGCCCCAGCCGACCACCAGCAGGTCGCCGGTGGCGGGGCCGTTGATGGTGGTCGGCGGAATCTCCTGGGCCACCCGCCGCACCTTCTCGGCGCGCGTGCGCACCATGTGGTCGTGATTATCGGGGTCGTAGGAGATGTTGCCGGTGACATCTTGCTTCTCGATGCCGCCGATCCGGTGCTCGAGTCCCGGCGTGCCCGGTCGCACCCACGGCCGGGCCAGCGTGGCGGAGTCCCGGAGGTACGGAAAGAAGCCCTCACCCTCCGTCCGGAAGTGCACGTCGATGGCAGGCAAGGTCTGCGCGTCGGGAATCAACCACGGCTCGGATCCGTTGGCCAGGAACCCATCGCTCAGCACGATCACCGGCATCATGTACTTGGCGGCGATGCGGACCGCCTCGTAAGCGATGTAAAAGCAGTCGCCCGGCGTGGCCGGGGCCAGGACCACCACCGGCGATTCGCTGTTGCGCCCGTAAAGAGCTTGCATCAGGTCGGCTTGCTCGGTCTTGGTCGGCATACCGGTGGACGGACCCGCCCGTTGGATGTTGAACACGACGAGCGGGAGCTCCGCCGTGACGGCCAGGCCGATGGCCTCGCCCTTGAGAGCGATACCCGGCCCGCTGGAGCCGGTGACGCCGATCGCGCCGCCAAACGAGGCACCGATGGCGGCGGTCACGGCGGCGATCTCGTCTTCGGCCTGAACGGTCCGGATGCGGAAGCGCTTGTGCATCGCCAGCTCTTCCAGGATGCTCGAGGCTGGCGTGATGGGGTAGGCCCCGTAGACGATGGCCAGCTTCGAGCGCTCCGCCGCCGCCAGCAGCCCCCAGGCCAGCGCGCGGTTGCCGGTCATGGCCCGGTACAGACCGGGCGGCATGTCGGCCGCCTCCACCGTGTAGTGCTCGGCGAAAATCTCGGCCGTCTCGCCGAAGGCATGGCCGGCCTTGAGCACGCGGGTGTTCGCCTCGGCCACCGCCGTATTCTTGGCGAACCGCTTCTTGATCCATTCCAGCGTGGGCTCCAGGGGTCGGGTGTAGATCCAGGAGACCAGCCCCAGCGCGAAGAAGTTCTTGGTGCGCTCCTTGTCCTTCTGGTTCAGCGGCAGGTCCTTGATCGCCTCGAGGGTGAGCGCCGTCATATCCACCTTGTGGAGGCGATACCGCTCTCCCAGCGCCGGATCGTCGACCGGGTTGGACGCGTAGCCGGCCTTGTCCAGGTTCCGCTTGTCGAAGGCGTTGGTGTTGATGACGAGCAGGCCGCCCGGCTTGAGATCGCGCAGGTGGACCTTCAGGGCCGCCGGGTTCATGGCCACCAGGCAGTCGAGCCGATCCCCGGGCGTGTACACGCGCTGGCTGCCGAACTGCAGCTGGAAGCTCGAGACGCCGAACAGCGTGCCCGCCGGCGCCCGGATCTCCGCCGGGTAATTGGGCAGGGTCGCCACATCGTTGCCCGCCCACGCCGACTCCGTCGTGAACTGCTCACCAGTGAGCTGCATCCCGTCACCGGAGTCTCCCGCAAAGCGGACCACGGCGCGCTCCAGTTCCTGCAACCGCTTCTCGGCGCCCTTGATGGGCGCCATCGTGTCGCTCATCGACGGTCCTCTCTTGACACGAGTAATCGGTGGTCTGCGCGCTCGACGCCGCGCACTGCGGGCGTCTCGACACATGCCAGCCCCGCCGCCCTCACGCGCGGAAGTTGCGTCGGACGCCCGTGACCGCCGCGGCTCAGCACCGAGTCGATCACGGCAATGGTATCGGAGGATCGCGAAAAGAGCAAGGATTCCCCGCGGTTAGACCATTCAACCGGCGTCGATCTCTTCCGGATGCTTGAGCGTGTCGCCGGGCGCCAGGTTCAGGACGGCCTCCGGGAACAAATGAGCGAGCCAGCGGATCACGTCACTGACCGTCACCACGCCCACCGGGCGGCCGGCGCCGTCCACGAGCGGCACGGTTCGGTAGCCAGCCACGCTCATGCAGTGGACCGCATAGGCGACGCGTTGGGACACCGTCAGCGCCTCCGGATCCACCGTCATCACCCCATCGAGCGTGGTCTGGCGCGGGTCGAGGTCCCGCCCCACCACGCGGTTCAGGACGTCCCGCTCGGTCAGGATCCCGCGCAGGCGGCCCGCGGCATCGACGATGAGAACGCAGGCCTGCCGGCGTGCGAGCATCGCCTGGACGGCCTCGTGCACCGTGGCCGTCTCGCGCAGGCAGATCGGCTCGGCCGGCGACAGGACCGCGATCATATCGTCGAGCAGCGCGCCACGGATCTCGCGCAGCTCGCCCTCGATCTCGGTCGGGTAGTCGCTCTCGGGCTCGGTCATGGTGAAACCTCCTGCCCGGCCTCGCGCGGGCCGGGCCTCGAGCAGAGCTATGGTAGTCCCCACCCCCCGCGCGAGCAACGTCGCCGCCGCGGCCCCGGGGAGCCGGTCACCGACTGGTCCGGCGGGCGGCTGCGGGCGCAGCGGCGGGATCCGACTCCTGCAGGAGCTGGATGAAGCGACTCACGGTCGGCGTGAGCGGCTTTTGCCGGCGGTGGATGATCCCCACCGGGCGGACGAGGTCGGCGATCCCGAAGGGGACGACGGCCAGCGTTCGGATCCCGGCCTCCTTGTCCACCGTGTGCCGGGGCAGGATGCTCACGCCCGCCGCGATCATGATGGCCTGCTTGATGGTCTCGATGTTGTCGAACTCCATGACGATGGGGGGCCGGACGCCGTGCTGGCGCAGCGCGCGGTCGATGGCCTTGCGGATCGTCAGTTCCCGGTCGAAGGCCACGAAGGCCTCGCTGGCGAGGTCGGCGGGCGTGATGGTGCGCCGTCGGGCCAGCCGGTGGTTGGGATGACAGACGAAGGCCATCGGCTCCGAGCGCAGCGGGATGACGGACAGCGCGCGGACAGCCGGCGGGTAGGACATGATCCCGACGTCGGCCTCGTCGTTCAGCACCGCCTCCACCACCTTGTGGGGATGGAGGCACTCGAGCTGGACGCGGGCGGTCGGATGGAGGGACATGAATCGTTGCAGGTGGTGGCTCATGTCGTGCAGACCGACCGAGTAGATGGCGGCCACCCGGACGGTGCCGTCCACCCGGGCCTTGACGGCGGCGATCTGGGCCTTGGCCTGATCCCAGGCGTCGAGGAGCCCACGGCAGGCGCTGTAGAAGGCTTGGCCCTCGGGAGTGACCACGAACGGGCGCTTCGTCCGGTCGATGAGGGCGACGCCGACGTCGCGCTCGAGCTGCTGGACGGCCTGGCTGGCCGCCGACTGGGAGACGAAGCTCTGCTCGGCGCCCCGGGAAAAGCTCCGCAGCCGGACGATGTCACAGTAGAGCCGGAGCGTCTCGACTTGCACGGGCAGATCATACCATCAGGATAACTTATACCTACCATCCAATTTTTTCCGGCTGACTAATGGTCCAGCCTCGGGTACTATCGTGCAACTTTTCACGAAGGGGCGAGCTCCCCCGGGAGGAGACGATGGACCAGGGGGCGTCCGGCGCACAGGGCCTCTACGACCCGCGCTACGAGCATGATGCCTGCGGCGTCGGCTTCGTGGTCCACATCAAGGGCCGGAAGTCTCACGCCATCGTCCGCCAGGCGCTCACCGTCCTCAAGAACCTCCTGCACCGGGGCGCCTGCGGCTGCGAGCCCAACACCGGCGATGGCGCCGGCATCCTGCTCCAGATGCCGGACCGGTTCCTGCGTCGCGAGTGCGGGCGGCTCGGGATCACCCTGCCGCCGGCCGGCGACTATGGTGCCGCCCTGGTCTTCCTGCCCCGTGATTTCATCCAGCGGGAGAAGATCCAGAGCCTGATCCAGACCATCGTGCTCGAGGAGGGACAGCGGTTCCTGGGCTGGCGGGACGTCCCCACGGATTCGAGCCCGGTCGGGGCGTCGGCGCGGGCCTGCGAGCCCCACATCACGCAACTCTTCATCGGTCGGGGGCCGACGGCGCGCGACCATGCCCACTTCGAGAGGAAGCTCTACGTCATCCGCAAGCAGATCGAAAGCGCCATCGCAGCGATGGAGTTCGCGGACAAGAAGCTGGTCTACCTGCCGAGCCTCTCCTCGAACACCCTGATCTACAAGGGCATGCTCTCGGCCGACCAGATCGAGACCATGTACCCGGACATCACGGATCCCGACGTGGAGTCGGCGCTGGCCCTGGTGCACCAGCGCTTCAGCACCAACACGTTCCCGTCCTGGCCGCTGGCCCACCCGTATCGTTACATCGCCCACAACGGCGAGATCAACACGCTCCGCGGCAACATCAACTGGATGCGGGCGCGCGAGGCCCTCTGCCGGTCCAATCTCCTGGGCGACGATCTCGCCAAGGTCTTTCCGGTGACCCGCGAAGGGCTCTCGGACTCGGCGACGTTCGACAACGTCCTCGAGTTCCTGGTCATGAACGGCCGATCCCTGCCCCACGCGATCCTCATGATGATCCCCGAGCCCTGGCAGAACCACGAGTCCATGAGCGCGGATCGCCGGGCCTTCTACGAGTACCACGCCTCGCTCATGGAGCCGTGGGACGGGCCAGCCTCCATCGCCTTCACGGATGGCACCGTCATCGGCGCCGTGCTCGACCGCAACGGGCTCCGGCCCTCGCGCTACTACGTCACCAAAGACGACCTGGTCATCATGGCCTCCGAGGTCGGGGTGCTGGACATCCCGCCGGACAACGTGCGGGTCAAGGAGCGGCTGCATCCCGGCCGCATCTTCCTGGTCGACACCGCGCAGGGCCGGATCATCGACGACGAGGAGATCAAGGCCCGGCTGGCCGCCGAGCACCCCTACGCTGAGTGGCTCCGCCAGAACCTGGTCTCGCTGGCAGACCTGCCCGAGGCGCCGGTGGCCGCGCCCGACCACGAGACGGTCCTCACCCGCCAGATCACCTTCGGCTACACCCACGAGGACTTGCGCATCCTGCTCGGACCCATGGCCCGACAGGCCGAGGAACCGGTGGGCTCGATGGGAACCGACACGGCGCTGGCCGTCCTGTCGGATCGGCCGCGCCCTCTCTACGACTACTTCAAGCAGCTCTTCGCCCAGGTCACCAACCCGCCGCTCGACCAGATCCGCGAGGAGCTGGTGACCTCGATGGAGTCCACCGTGGGGCCCGAGCGCAACCTGCTCGAGCCCGAGCCGGAGTCCTGCCATCAGATCACGCTGCCCGACCCCGTCCTCACCAACGAGGAGCTGGCCAAGCTCCGCCACGTCGATCAACACGGGTTCAAGTCGTCGACCCTGCCCATGCTCTACGCGGTCGCCGAAGGGCCGACGGGACTGGAGCGGGCGCTGGAGGGGCTGCAGCGGCGGGCCAGCCAGGCCATTGCCGACGGCGCCAACGTCCTCGTCCTCAGCGATCGGGGGATCAGCCGCGAGCAGGCGGCCATCCCGAGTTTGTTGGCCACGGCGGCCGTGCACCACCACCTCGTGCGCCGCGGCGAGCGCACCCGCTGCGGGCTCGTCGTGGAGACGGGCGACGCGCGCGAGGTCCACCACATGTGTCTGCTCATCGGCTATGGGGCCGGCGCCGTCAACCCCTGGGTGGCCTTCGAGACCCTCGACGACATGATCCGTGAAGGCCTGTTGCCTGGGCTGGATCGGACCAAGTCCGTGAAGAATTACATCAAGGCCCTCAACAAGGGAATCCTCAAGGTCATGGCCAAGATGGGAATCTCCACGCTGCAGAGCTACTGCGGCGCCCAGATCTTCGAGGCCATCGGCCTGAACCGGGACGTCGTGGATCGCTACTTCGCCGGCACCGCCTCGCGCGTGTCGGGGATCGGCATCGACGTGATCCACGAGGAGGTGCGGCGCCGTCACGAGCACGCCTTCCCCGAGCGGCCGGTGGGGCCGCCCGAGCTGGACTGGGGCGGCGAGTACCAGTGGCGCCGCGACGGCGAGTTCCACATGGTCAACCCCGACTCCGTCGCCCGGCTGCAGCACGCCACCCGGTCCGGAAATTATGTGGCGTTCAAGGAGTATTCGCGGCTCGTCGACGACCAGAGCCGTCGCCGAGCGACCCTCCGTGGCCTCATCGAGCTCAAACCGGCGCTTGAGCCGATCCCGCTGGAGGAAGTGGAGCCGGTGGAGGCGATCTTCAAGCGCTTCGCCACCGGCGCCATGTCCTACGGCTCGATCAGCCAGGAGGCTCACGAGACCCTCGCCATCGCGATGAATCGGATCGGGGGAAAATCAAACACAGGCGAGGGCGGCGAGGACCCGGCCCGCTACCGGCGGGACGCCAACGGGGATTGGCGGCGGAGCGCAGTCAAGCAGGTGGCCTCCGGCCGGTTCGGCGTGACGAGCGAGTACCTGGTCAACGCCGACGATCTCCAGATCAAGATGGCCCAGGGCGCCAAGCCCGGGGAAGGCGGCCAGTTGCCCGGCCACAAGGTGTACCCGTGGATCGCGCGGGTGCGGTTCGCCACGCCGGGCGTGGCTCTCATCTCGCCCCCCCCGCACCACGACATCTACTCCATCGAGGACATCAAGCAACTCATCCACGACCTCAAGAACGCCAATCCTCGGGCTCGCGTGCATGTGAAGCTCGTGGCCGAGGTGGGCGTGGGCACGGTGGCGGCCGGTGTGGCCAAGGCGTTCTCGGACGTGGTGCTGATCTCGGGCCACGACGGCGGCACCGGAGCCTCGCCGCTCACCTCTATCAAGCACGGCGGCATCCCCTGGGAGCTCGGCCTGGCCGAGACCCAGCAGGTCCTCGTCATGAACAAACTCCGCGACCGCATCACCGTCCAGGTCGACGGCCAGATGAAGACGGGCCGCGACGTGGTCATCGCCGCCCTGCTGGGCGCCGAAGAGTTCGGCTTCTCGACCTCCCCCCTGGTGGTCCTCGGGTGCATCATGATGCGGGTCTGCCATCTCAACACCTGCCCGGTCGGCATCGCCACCCAGGACCCCGAGTTGCGCAAGCGCTTCGCCGGGCGGCCCGAGCACGTCGTGAACTTCTTCCGGTTCCTGGCCCAGGAGGTCCGCGAGTCCATGGCCAGGCTCGGCTTCCGGACGATGGCCGAGATGATCGGCCGAGTGGACAGGCTCGACGTCAAGCCGGCCCTCGACCACTGGAAGGCGCGCGGCCTGGACCTCTCGGCGATCCTCTACCAGCCCGCCGTGCCTGCGGAGGTGCCCCGCCGCAAAGTCCGCGAGCAGGACCATGGCCTCGAGCGGTCGCTGGACGCCACGACGATTCTCCCGGCCTGTCGGCCGGCCGTCGAGGATCGCAAGCCGGTCGAGCTGGCCCTGCCCATTCGCAACGTCAACCGCTCCGTCGGCACGATCCTCGGCTCGGAGATCACCCGGCGCTGGGGCGGCCCGGGACTGCCCGACGACACGATCCGGCTGCACTTCTCCGGATCGGCGGGCCAGAGCTTCGGGGCCTTCGTGCCCCGCGGCATCACCATGGTGCTGGAAGGGGATGCCAACGACTACTGGGGCAAAGGGCTGTCGGGGGGGCAACTCATCGCCTATCCGCCGCGTGGATCGACCTTTCTGGCCGAGGCCAACATCATCATCGGCAACGTGGCCCTCTACGGCGCCACCAGCGGCGAGGCCTACGTGCGCGGCGTCGCCGGTGAGCGGTTCTGCGTGCGCAACTCCGGGGTTCACGCCGTCGTCGAAGGCGTCGGCGACCACGGCTGCGAGTACATGACGGGCGGACGCGTGGTGGTCCTGGGCCGGGCCGGACGCAACTTCGCCGCCGGCATGTCGGGCGGCCTCGCCTTCGTGCTGGACCGCGACGGCGATTTCAAACGCCGCTGCAACCTCGGCATGGTGGACCTCGAGCCGCTGGACCAGGCCGAAGACATCCGCCTCGTCCGCGGCCTGATCCGGCGCCACGTCGACCTGACCGGCTCGCCCCACGGGGCCCGAATTCTTACCGAGTGGATCGACCTGCAGCCACGGTTCGTCAAGATCACCCCGCGCGACTTCAAGCGGGTGCAGCTGGCCGAGACTCGGGCGCGGGCCGAGGGCCGCGAGCCCACGTTCGCCGAGCTGGTCGGCCAGACCAGCGGCTAGCCTCGGGTGGGCAAAACCACCGGGTTCCTGGAGATCGGACGGAAGAAGCCGCCGGGGCGGCCCATCGAAGAACGGCTCGGGGACTGGAAAGAGGTCTATCTCCCCTACCCCGACGACGACCTCAAGAAGCAGGCCGCGCGCTGCATGGATTGCGGCATCCCCTTCTGTCATCAGGGCTGCCCGCTCGGAAACCTCATCCCGGACTGGAACGACCTCGTCTACCGACACCACTGGCAGGACGCCCTCCAGCGCCTGCACGCCACCAACAACTTCCCTGAGTTCACCGGCAAGCTTTGTCCCGCTCCGTGCGAGGGCGCCTGTGTGCTCGGGATCAACGACGATCCAGTGACCATCAAGGCGGTCGAGAACACCATCATCGACCGCGCCTGGGACGAAGGCTGGGTCCTCCCCCAGCCCCCGGCGGTCCGCACCGGCAAGCGGGTCGCCGTGGTCGGCTCCGGACCGGCCGGCCTGGCCGCGGCCGCGCAGCTCAACCACGCCGGTCATGGGGTCACCGTCTTCGAGCGCTCCGATCGAATCGGTGGGCTGCTCCGCTACGGGATCCCCGAGTTCAAGATGGAGAAGCGCTTCCTGGAGCGGCGGCTCGAGGTCATGGAGAAGGAGGGCGTCGCCTTTCGCCCGAACGTCGAGGTCGGCGTCGGCTTCCCCGTGCGGGCGCTGATGGAGGAGTTCGACGCCGTCGTGCTCGCCTGTGGGGCCGAGTGGCCACGCGACCTGTCGGTCCCGGGGCGAGAGCTCGCCGGCATCCACTTCGCGATGGACTACCTGACGCTGCAGAACAAGCGGTGCGAGGGCGACTCCATTCCCGATGAGCGATTCATCACCGCGCGTGGCAAGCGGGTGATCATCATCGGCGGGGGCGACACCGGCGCCGACTGCCTGGGCACCGTGCATCGCCAAGGCGCCCGCTCCGTGCACCAGTTCGAGCTGCTGCCGCGGCCGCCCGACACGCGCGCGCCCGACAACCCCTGGCCGCAGTGGCCCAACGTCTTCCGCGTGTCCGCGGCTCACCAGGAGGGCGGCGAGCGCGTGTACGCGGTGTCCACGCAGCGGTTTCTGGGCGACGAGCGCGGCCACGTCAGGGCGCTGGAGGCGGTCCGGGTGGAGATGGTGCGCGAGGGAGGCCGCCTGGAGTTTCGGCCGCTGCTGGGCACCGAGTTCCCCCTCGAGGTGGACCTGGTTCTCCTGGCCATGGGCTTCCTCGGCCCCCAGCGCCGAGGCCCGATCGAGGAGTTGGGGCTTCGGCTCACCGAGCGCGGCAACGTGTGGCGCGACCAGGACTGGATGACGAGCGCGCCCGCAGTGTTCACCTGCGGGGACATGCAGCGCGGACAGTCGCTCATCGTGTGGGCGATCGCCGAGGGGCGGTCGTGCGCGCGCGGCGTCGACCTCCATCTGATGGGGAAGTCCGACCTACCGGCGCCGCTGTAGCTCAGAGGAACCGCCTGACGTTCGAAGACTGGACGGCCGCCATGGCCAGCCACGACGACAACCACCTCAACCAGTTCGGCCGCGCCCTCGCCGGCCGCACCTGAGCGCTCGGAGCCCATCATGCCGCTGACGAGTATCGAGCGTGACGCGCTGATCCAGCGCTATGCCGAGGGTCCCGGGCGCCTCACAGCGGCGCTGGCGACGGTGCCGCCGGCGGCCATGAAGTGGCGGCCCAAGCCCGGCGAGTGGTCGGCCCACGAAGTCGTCTGCCACTGCGCCGACGCGGAGACCAACGCCGCCGCGCGCATCCGCTTTCTCGCCGTGGAGAAGAACCCCGTGATCCTGGGCTACGATCAGAACGCGTGGGCGAGCGCGCTGGACTATCACGCCCATCCGCTGGAGGCGGCGCTCGCCGCGGTGGAAGGCGTGCGGGCCAACACGGCGGCCCTGCTTCGCCGCCTGCCCGCCGACGTCTGGACCAGGGAAGGACGCCACACGGAATCCGGGCGGTACACGGCGGAGGACTGGCTCAAGATTTACGCCGAGCACCTCGAGATCCACGCGCGCCAGATCGAGGACAACGTGGTGGCCTGGCGCTCCCGCGCCGGCGCCTAGCGCGAGCCAGGTGCGCGCGGTCCGGGCGGCGCTGCCACCCCGCAGCAGCGACCGATCGTCTTGGTCCACGGCGCCGCCAACTCGGCCGCGATCTGGATCTTCTGGCCGGAGCGCCTGGCCCGGCTCGGCTGGGCCTGGTTCGCGCTCGATCTGCGAGGCCACGGCGCGAGCGCCGCGGACGATCTCGCCGCCACGACGATGGCCGA
>JBOHPP010000116.1:0-28452 GCA_050731755.1 Candidatus Rokuibacteriota bacterium
TTTTTGTGTACTGTAGGGGCGTGCGGACGCCCGTCCTCGATGTCTTCCGCCCCGCGGTCCGCGCGCTGTGCCGGCTCTACTTCGGCCTCGAGCTCCGCGGCACCGAGCACATCCCCCCAAGCGGACCCGTCCTCATCACGCCCAACCACCAGACCTACGCCGACCCGCCGCTGGTCAGCATCCCCGTCCGCCGGCCGGTCTACTACATGGCGTGGCGCCGCCTCTTCGACATTCCGGTGTTCGGGCGGCTGATCCGCTGCCTCCGGGCCTTCCCGGTTGAGATCGAGTCGGCCGATCCCCGCGCCACCCGCGAAGCGGTGCGCCTGCTCCAGGCGGGCGAAGCCGTGATGATTTTTCCGGAGGGCGAGCGGAGCATCGACGGCCGGGTCGGGCGCTTCAAGCCCGGCGCGTTCCGTCTGGCCGTCTCCCTCGGTGTGCCGGTGTTGCCGGTGACGATTACCGGCGGCCACGCGTGCTGGCCGCCCGGACGCTTCCTGCCCCGTCCGGGGCGCATCACGATCACCTATCACCCACTGGAGCAGCCGGACTCCTCGCTCGAACCGCGCGCGGCGGCGCGGCAACTTGCCGAGCGAGCGCAGACCACGATCCGCCGCGCCCTCGAGACGGGGGCCCACCCGAGCCGCGTTGACAGGTCGCAGACCGGCGCCTAGACTGACGCGCGAGTTCGGGTCGTCGATGGGAGGGCCCACGATGTCCAAGGTGAGAGTGAACCTGGCCAACCCTCAGGAACTTCTGGAGATCCCCGGTCTCGATCCGCAGCAGGCCAACGCAATCATCCGCTTCCGTGTCAAGCACGGCCCGATCCTCGACGCGACTCAGCTCGGCCGAGTGCTCGGCGGCATCACGCTGTCGGAGGCGGTGCGGGACCGACTGGACTTCGACCCGGCCGCGGGGACCGCGCCCGAGGCTCCTGGAAGCTAGGACCTCCCAGTCTCACGGGCGGACGGGCGAGACCTTATAGAGGCTGACGCCGTCGCCGACGTCGTCGTAGTCCAGAGTCACCGGCATGCCGACCCGCGCCTCGGCGGGGGCGCAATCGACGAGGTTCGTGAGCAGGCGCACGCCTTCGGCCAGATCCACCAGCGCCACGATGTAGGGCGTCGCCGCCGCGAAGGCCTCCGAGGCCGGGCGGTGGCACACGGTGAAGGAGTACACCGTGCCGCGGCCGCTCGCCGCGACCCATTCCGCGCGGTCGCTGAGACACTCGGGGCAGAGTGCGCGCGGATAGAAGCGAAACGCGCGGCAGGCCAGGCAGCGCTGGAGCGCCAGGGCGTGCGAGGCCACGCGGCGCCAGAACTCCGCGCTCTCGTGGTCGGGCGTGGGGACCGGTCGCTGCGTCGCCACGTCAGGCTCTTCCCAGGATCGCCGTGCCGGAGGCGGACAACACGCCGCCGGTGCCGTGGCAGAGCGCCACCCGAGCGTTGGCCACCTGCCGGGGGCCGCACTCGCCGCGGAGCTGACGGACTCCCTCGATCACCGTGAAGATTCCGAACACGCCGGGGTGGCAGTACGAGAGCCCGCCGCCCTGGGTGTTCAGTGGGAAGTCCCCGCCGGGGGCCGTGCGCTGCTTGGCCACGAACGCGCCGCCCTCGCCCTTCTTGCAGAAGCCGAGATCCTCGAGCGTCAGGAGCACGGTGATCGTGAACGAGTCGTAGATCTCGGTCACGTCGACGTCGCCGGGCCGGAGGCCGGCCATGGCAAAGGCTCGCGGGCCGGTGAGCGCGGCCCCGGTCACCGTGAGGTCGGGCATCTGGCTGATGATCTGATGGGTGTGAGTCTCGGCCACGCCGAGCACGGCGATCGGCGGCTTGGCGAGATCCCGGGCGCGCTCGCGGGTGGTGATGACGAGGGCGCCACCGCCGTCGGTGACCAGGCAGCAATCCAGCCGGTGGAGCGGCGAGGCGATCACCGGCGAGGCGAGCACGTCCTCGATCGTGATGGGGTCGCGCATCATGGCCACCGGGTTCAGCGCGGCCCATCTCCGGGTGGCGACGGCGATCTCGGCGAGCTGCTCCGACGTCGTCCCGTACACCGCCATGTGCCGCGTCGCCGCCAGCGCGTACGCCCCCAGCGGGGTGGGCAATCCGAAGGGCCGCTCGTACTGGGAGGACGGCTGGCGCGCGTCCTCGGGAGCGCCGCCCAGCCGGCGCGCCGCGTCCGAGGCCTGCGTCGAGCCGTAGCAGACGAGCGCGACCTGGCACAGCCCCGCGCTGATCGCCGCCGCGGCGTGACCGACGAAGGCCACCGGCGTCGAGCCGCCCATGAAGGAGGAGTCCGAGTACCGCGGCCGGATCTTCAGATATTCGCCGAACTGCACGCTGCCCATCCGGCCGAAGCCGAAGGTGAAGAGGCCGTCGACGTCGGCCTTGCCGAGCCCGGCGTCAGCCAGCGCGCGGGCGGAAGCCTCGGCGGCGAGCTGAATGGCGGTCTTGCCGGGAGCGCGGCCGAGGTCGGATTCGGCGACGCCGACGAGAGCTCCGTCGAAGCCACCGCTCACGAGTAGCGTTCCGTTACCCGGTAGCCGTCCTCGCGCAGGCGCGCCAGCAGGCGCTCGATCTGCTGGCGGCCGGAGGTCTCCAGAGTCAACTGGACCTCGGTGTCGCCGATGGGCGCCTGGGAGAAGGCGCGGTTGTGCTCGATGTGCAGGATGTTGGCCCGCTCCTCGGCGATGAGGGTGGTGAGCCGGGCGAGCTCTCCCGGTCGGTCGCGCAGGAGCACGCCGAGCCGGACGAGACGGCCGTCCTTGACGAGGCCCCGCTCGATGATCCGCGACAGCATGGTGACGTCGATGTTTCCCCCGGAGAGTACCAGCACCACCCGGGCGTCGGCGAGCCCCAGCTCGCGGTTGACGAGGGCGGCCAGGGGAGCCGCGCCGGCCCCTTCCACGACCGTCTTCTCGATCTCCAGGAGCAGCAGGATCGCGTTGGCCAGTTCCTCCTCACTGACCGTGACCACGTCGTCCACGTGCTTGCGCACCAGCTCGAACGTCTGCTCGCCCACCTGGCGCACGGCGATGCCGTCGGCGATGGTCGGCGCCGGCGGCAGGGTGACGCGCTCGCCGGCGTCCAAAGCACGGCGCATGGCCGGATGGGCCTCGGCCTGCACGCCGATCACCCGCACCTCGGGCCGGCGATTCTTGATGGCCACGGCGACCCCGGCGGCGAGGCCTCCGCCCCCCACCGCCATCAGCACCGCCTCCAGATCCGGCCGCTGCTCGAGCAGCTCCAGGCCGATCGTGCCCTGGCCGGCGATGACCCGGAGATCGTCGAAGGGATGCACGAACACGAGTCGCCGCTCCCGCTCCAGCTCGCGGGCCCGGGTGCAGGCCTCGTCGAAGTTGGCGCCGGTGAGGATGACCTCAGCACCGTGATGGCGCGCCGACGTCACCTTGATGAGTGGCGCCCACTCGGGCATGACGATCACAGCGGGGAAGCCGAGACGGGCCGCATGGAAGGCCACGGCCAGGCCGTGGTTGCCGGCGCTGGCCGTCACCACCCCGCGGCCTCGCTCCCGGGCGTCGAGCTGCAGCAGCAGGTTGGCCGCGCCGCGCTCCTTGAAGGAGCCGGTCATCTGGAGGTTCTCGAGCTTTACGAAGCACTGCGTGCCGGTCAGCTCCGACAGGGTCTGGGAGTAGGCGCAGGGCGTCTCGTAGATGGCGCCGCGCAGACGTTCGCGGGCGGCCTCGATGTCGAGCGCGTCGATCATCGCCGCCGCACCTGAGCGCGCGCGGTCCACCGGGGCAGGGCCAGGGCGGCCAGCGCCACCGCGCCGAACGACTCTAGAATAAGCAAGGCCCAGCCCATGAGTTCCGGGGCACCGTCGATCACGAGGCTCAGGAGCCGGCCGAGCGCCAGCCCACCGATCACCGCGGTGAGCATCAGCATCGCGAGATCCCTCAGACGCGGGCTCACGATACCGCCCAGGAACACGATCCCCAGCGCCAGGTGCAGGCCGCCGTAGCCCGAGCGCACCTCGCTGAGCGCGGTGGGCGAGGTCAGCGCGATGCCGAGCGGGGCCAGCATCCGTTCCGGCACTGTGAGGTGGCTCAGGCCCACCAGCGCGAAGGTGGTGCCGGCCAGGCCGAGCACGATCGAGATGGTCCGCTCCCTGGATTTCATGGGTCCGCGCTCCTCAGAACGGCACCTGCGGCTCGTCGAGCGCCGGCGACATCCATGCCACCGGCATCAAGGGGGTCGAATGCGCCCAGCCCAGACGGCCCCGCCAGTCGAGGAGGATGAGGCCGCCCTGGCCGCCGCCCTCCTCGACGAGCAGGTCCACGGCCACGCGGGCGGCATAGTCGGGATCGTCGGCTTCCTTGAGGTAGTCGAGGGCCCGGCGAGCGAGAACGACACGGATGATGGCCTCACCGCTGCCGGTGCAGGAGACGCCGCCCAGCGTGCTGTCGGCATAAGTGCCGGCGCCGATCAGCGCGCTGTCGCCCACGCGGCCGGGGAGCTTGCCGGCCATGCCGCCGGTCGAGGTGGCGGCGGCCACCGTGCCGCGCCGATCGAGGGCGACGGCGCCCACCGTGCCGCCGACGCCGCTGCGGGCCAGCTCCTCCCGGTGACGGCGGCGCTGGCGCTCGGTCACCAGTGACTCCGGATCGCACTCGGCCACGCCGGCGCTGCGGGCGAACGTGACCGCGCCGTCGCCCACCAGCAGAACGTGGCGGCCGTCGTCCATCACGCGTCGGGCCAGGGTCACGGGGTTGGCGATGCGCGATACGGCGGCCACTGCGCCGCAGCGGAGGCGATCGCCTTCCATGATGGAGGCGTCCATCTCGACCATTCCTGTGCTTGTGAGCACCGAGCCGCGACCGGCATTGAACTGCGGGTGATCCTCCAGGACGCGAACCGCCGCCTCGACCGCGTCGAGGGCGCGGCCTCCTTCGGCGAGGCTCCGCCAGGCGGCCCGGGCCGCGCCGCCGACGCCCTGGCGCAACTCCTCCCGGCCCTCGACGGGGTCGGCGCCGGCGCCGCCGTGGACGATGACGACCGGCACGCGCGCGCCCGCGCCCTCCCGCCCTCGCCTCATGGTCATCACCGTGTCACAATCCGCCCGCCGTGCACAACGAAGAATTGCTCGCGCGCCTCAACGGCCGCATCGTGCGCTGCCGGCGCTGCCCCCGGCTGGTGCGCCACCGCGAGGCCGTGGCGGCGGCGCCGCCGCGGCGCTTCCAGGGGCAATCCTACTGGGCGCGGCCGCTCCCGGGATTCGGCGACCCTGAGGCTCGCCTCCTGCTCATCGGGTTGGCCCCGGCCGCCCACGGTGGCAACCGCACCGGGCGCATCTTCACCGGAGACGAGAGCGGCAACTGGCTCTTCCGGGCGCTCTGGGAGGCGGGATTCGCCAGCCAGCCCACCTCCACGCACCGCGACGACGGACTCCGCCTGCGCGACGCCTACATCACGGCGACGATCCGCTGCGCGCCGCCGGCCAACCGCCCGTTGCCCGGCGAGATCGCCAACTGCGAGCCGTATCTCCTGGAAGAGCTACGGGCGCTGGCGCATGTGCGCGTGGTGATCGGGCTGGGCCGCGTGGGATGGCAGGCGTACCTGCGCGCGCGCCGGGCGCTCGGGCTCGCGCTGCCGCGGCCGTTGCCCGCCTTCGGCCACGGCGCGGCCACGACCTTCGGTGACGGCGTGACGCTGATCGCCTCCTACCACCCGAGCCAGCAGAATACCTTCACCGGCAAGCTGACGCGCGCCATGCTGCGCGCAGTGTTCGTGCACGCGCGCCGGCGGCTCGACCGGCCGGCGGACCATCGTGCTGCTGGCACACGAGTTGCTGCTCCTCAGCGTCGGGAGGACTCTGCGCGATGAAATACCTGAGCCATCTCTGCCGCGCCGCCGTCGCGGGAGCAGCCGTTGTCACGCTCATCACCGCGCACGCTGTGGAGGCGGCGGCCCCGACCGATCAGCTCCGCCAGCACGTGGATCGCGTGCTCAAGGTGCTCGAGGATCCCGCGATGAAGCAGGCGGCCGACCGCCGGGCGGCGGCCATCCGCAAGATCGCTACCGAGATCTTCGACTTCGAGGAGGCGGCCAAGCGCTCGCTGGGCCCCCATTGGCAGGCGCGCACGCCCGCCGAGCGCCAGGAGTTCGTCGGCCTCTTGACCGATCTCCTGGAGCGCTCCTACATCGGCAAGATCGACCTGTACCAGGGCGAGAAGATCGTCTACGCCGGCGACGCTGTCGAGGGCGACCAGGCGACCGTGCGCACGAAGATCGTCAGCAAGCAGGGAACGGAGATCCCGATCAACTACCGCATGCACCAGAAGGACGGTCGCTGGCTGGTGTACGACGTGAGTATCGAGGGCGTGAGTCTCGTAGCCAACTACCGGAGCCAGTTCAACCGCATCATCCAGTCGGGCTCGTGGCAGGACCTGGTCACGCGGCTGCGGGCCAAGGAGACGCCAGCGCCGCGGGACCGGTCATAGAGTTGGAGGGGGCAGCGGCCCTTCCAATCTTTCATACTGGAGGGGGCAGCGGCCGCCCCCTCCAGACCTCCCTATTCACGCGAGCTGCGACGCGGGCTGAACCCGCGCCAGGTGATACACTGGCGGTCCGCATGCCGGGCTACGTGCTGGTGTGGTTCCTGTTCGTCTTCGCCTGGATCACCAACTATCTCATCCGGATGGGCTTCGCCGCGCTGCTGCCGCCCATCATGGCCGACCTCGGCCTCTCCTACACGGGGGCGGGCGTGTTGGCCAGCGCGTTCTTCGTCGCCTACCTCGTCGTGCAGCTCCCCGCGGGCCTCCTGGGCGACCGCTTCGGCCGGCGCCGGGTGCTCATCGGCGGGCTGCTGGCGGGAGCGCTGGCGTCGGTGTCGACCGGCTTCGCCGTGTCCTTCCTCACGCTGCTGGCGGCGCGGGTGTTCACCGGGGCCAGCCAGGGGTGCCTCTTCTCCAACGACCGGGCCATCATCGTCGCGGTGACGCCGCCCGAGAAGATCGGCGTGGGCCAGGCGGTGTCGTTCCTCGGCCCCGGGCTCGGTATCACGCTCGGTCTCGTCCTCGGTGGCCTGCTCGGCGAGGCGTTGCCCTGGCGCACTGTGTTCTTCGTGTTCGCGCTGCCTCCGATCGTCGCCGCGCTCCTGGTCCACCGCTTCGTCCCGGCGCCGCCGGCCAGGAACGTGTCGCCGCTCGGCGTTCAGTTCTGGCGCGTGCTGCGCCAAAACGACGTCTGGCTGCTCGGTCTCTCCGCCGCCGCCGTGATGTGGGTGCAGTACGTCCTTGCCACCTGGGCGCCGCTCCTGTTCATGGAAGCCGGCGTCGCCGAGCTGAGCCGCGCCGGTTTCTACGCGAGTCTGCAGGGGCTGGCCGGCGTGGGCGGGTTGCTGGCCGGCGGCTGGCTCACCGATCGCGCCCACCGCTCCGGAGTCGGCCGCAAGGCCGTCCTGGCCGGAAGCCTCGCCGCACTGACGGCGGCGGCGCTGGCGCTGGCGCTGGTCATCCAGCGGGCGCCGTCGGTGCCGGTCCTGGCCGGGGCGCTTTTGCTGGTGGCCTTTTGCGCCTGGGGCGTGTGGGGGCCTTCGTTCGCCGTGCTCGGCGAGGTCGTGACCGGCGCCGAGCTGTCCACCGCCTTCGGCCTCTACAACAGCGTGTGCGTGGTGGGCGCCGTGATCAGCCCCGGCCTCACCGGCTGGACGCGTGACCTGACCGGCTCCTTTGTCGCCGGCGCCTACCTCTGCGCCGCCGTGGCGCTCGCCGGGGCGCTGGCCACGCTGCCCATCCGGTCCCGCGCGCCGGTCGGCGCCTGAAGCCTCGCCTCCGCGCCCGGCATCACAGGACGCGGAGGCTATAATCGGTCCGTGAGACGCGCCCTCGTCGCGCTTCTGATTGTCGTCCTGATCGGGCCGCTTCCGGCCCGGGCCCAGCGGACGGGCGCCGGCATCGAGCCCGTCCGGGCCGCCACGCTGCCGAACGGGTTGCGCGTGCTCCTGCTGGAGGACCACCGCAGCCCCATCGTCTCCATCCAGGTGTGGTACCGCGTGGGCTCCCGTAACGAGCCGCCCGGCGCCACCGGCATCGCCCACCTGCTCGAGCACATGATGTTCAAGGGCACCCGGCGCTACGGGCCTCGGCAGTTCGCCCGGCTCGTCGAGCAGAACGGCGGGCAGGACAACGCCTTCACGTCGCAGGACGTGACCTCCTACTTCATCAATATCGCCGCCGACAGAATCGATCTGGTCCTGGAACTGGAAGCCGACCGCATGGTGAACCTGATCCTCGATCCCAAGGAGATCGACGCCGAGCGGCAGGTCGTGATCGAGGAGCGCCGCACGCGCACCGAGGACGACCCCGGCGGCTTCCTGGGCGAAGAGGTCGGCGCTCTCGCTTTCCAGGCTCATCCCTACGGCGGTCCCATCATCGGCTGGATGCACGACCTCAAACGCATCACCCCGGCCGAGATCCGCGCCTTCTACCGCACCCACTACGTGCCCAACAACGCGATCCTGGTGGCCGTGGGCGACTTCGCGGCGCCCGCCGTGATGGACAAGATCAAGCGGCGGTTCGGCGCGATCCCGCGTGGGGCCACGCCGGCCCCGGTGCTGGTCAAGGAGCCACCCCAGAACGGCGAGCGGCGCGTGGTGGTCAAGAAGCAGGCCCAACTCCCCATCGTTTATCTCGCCTGGCACGTGCCCAACCAGCAGTCGAACGACGCGCCGGCGCTCGAAGTCCTGTCCACCGTGCTGTCGGGCGGGCGGGCCTCTCGCCTCTACCGCAGTCTCATCTACGAGCGCCAGCTCGCGCTGGAGGCCGGCGGCGACTACTCGTACTTCTCGCTCGATCCCAACCTGTTCTGGTTCTGGGCCACGGCGATGCCGGGGCAGACGCCGGAGACCCTCGAGAAAGAGCTGCTGGCCGAGATGGAACGGCTCAAGCAGGAGCCGGTCACCGAGGAGGAGCTGCAGCGGGCCAAGAACCAGATCGAGGCGAGCTTCGTGTTTCAGCAGGACTCGGTCTACCGCCGAGCCTCGCTGCTCGCCCGCTTCGAGACCATCGGGGGCTACCGGCTCCTGGAGGCCTTCGTTCCCCGCATCCGCGCCGTCACCGCCGCCGATCTCCAGCGGGTGGCCCGCCAGTACTTCCTGCCGGACCGCAAGAACGTCGGTATCCTGCTGCCCACGCCGTGACCAGGGGTTGGCTGAAGCTCGCGGCCATCGCGGCGGTCGTCGTCGCGGTGGCCCTTGCCGCCATGTGGGCCGTCTGGCGCCTCAACGGCGACACCGGCAGCGTCGCCGTCACCGGCACCGTGGAGGCCACGCAGGTCGAGCTGGGCCCCAAGATCACCGGACGCATCGTCGAGCTGCGCGTGCGCGAGGGCCAGCCGGTGGAACGCGGCCAGCTCCTCGTGGTGCTCGACGCCGAGGAGTTGACCGCCGAGGCCGGCCGGGCCGACGCCGCCCTGCGGACGGCCGAGGCCCAGTTGCGCGATCTGCAGGCGAGCTCCCGCCCGGAGCAGATCCGCGAAGCGGAAGCGCGCGCCGCCCGAGCCAAGGCCCAGCTCGCCGATCTCCAGGCCGGTTCGCGCCCGGAGGAGATCGAGCAGGCGCGGGCGGCGCTCCGGAACGCGATGGTCAACCGCGAGTGGACGCAGCGTGAGTTGAACCGGGCGCGCGAGCTCTTCGCCAAGGAGTTCATCGCCGCGCAAGAGGTCGACCGCGCCAAGCAGGCCTACGACCCGGCGGTGGCCAACGAGGTGGCGGCTCGTGAGCGGTTGGCCTTGATCGAGGCCGGGCCGCGCGAGGACGAGGTGGAGGCAGTCCGCGCCGAGCTCAGAGCAGCCCGGGACCGGGCGGACCTGCTCCGCGCCGGCCCGCGCCCGCAGGAGGTGGAAGCAGCGCGGGCCCGCGTGGCCGGGGCCGGCGCCGCGCTCGAGCTGGCCCGCGCCCGCCTGGCCGAGACCCGGATCACGTCCCCGCTGACCGGCCTCGTGCTCCACAAGAACGTCGAGGCAGGCGAGACGGTGAGCCCGGGCGTCTCCATCCTCACTCTCATGGATCCCCGCGACGTCTGGGTGCGGGTCTACGTGCCGGAGACCGACGTCGGGCGCGTCAAGCTCGGGCAGGAAGCGGCGATCACCGTCGATGCCTTCCCCGGCCGCCGCTTCCCCGGGCGCGTCACCGAGATCGCTTCCGAGGCGGAGTTCACTCCGAAGCACGTCCAGACCCGGAAGGAACGGGTGAACCTGGTGTTCCGGGCGAAGATCGCCGTCGACAACCCTGAGGGCGTCCTCACGCCCGGTCTGCCCGCCGACGCCGAGATTCACCCATAGCGTTCATGGCGGATGCGGGTCCGCCCGCTCAATACCTCGCGAGCACCATCCCGCTGACGTATCATCTGCGTGTGGTGCGTCGCATCGTGCTCAAGAGCATCGGCCGTTGATCGACTTCGGGGTCATCGTCTTCACCCTTGCCGTCCTGCGCTTCCGCAAGCAGCTCGAGTGAGGACGGCCATGGAGCGATTGACCGGCCCGGCGCTCAAGCGCGAGCAGGAGTCGACGCTGGCCGCCCCCCGCATGCGCTACGGACTGCTGGCCCGCGTGCTTTTTCGGGGCATGGACCTCGTCTATGGCCGAGAGCGGACGCTTTCCAAGTTCAAGGTGCTGGAGTTGGTGGCCCGCGTGCCTTACCAGGCGTGGGAACAGGTGGCCTACGTGGCGATGACCCACACGGCGCACGATCCCGGGTTCGCCCGGCGCATCTTCGAGCGGGTGCGCCAGAGCCGGCAGCAACAGGACAACGAGCAATGGCATCTGTTGATCCTGCAGGAGCTGATCGCGGGGTACGGCACCCGCGAAGGGAGGCTGAAGTACTGGCTGCTCCCCCAGGTGATCGCCTTCGTGTACTACCAGATCGTCTGGCTGCTCTACGTGGTCCGGCCGGCCTCGGCCTACCGGCTCAACGCCGAGTTCGAGGATCACGCCGAGCACGAGTACATGGAGTTCGCCCGCGACCATTCGGAGCTCGAGCGTGAGCCGTTCGAGAGCGTGCTCGCTCAGGACTACGGTCGCTTCGACTCGCTGGCCGACCTCTTCCGTCAGATCGGCTACGACGAGCGCGTCCACAAGGAGGAGTCACTTGCCTGGCTGGCCCAGCCCCGTTTCGCGTAGTCGTCGGGCGGCGGGCGGGCTGCTGGCGGCCGTGCTGGCCGTGGCGGCGGCGACCGTTCCGGTGCCGGCGGCGCCGCTCGCCCACCGCGAGGTCCTGCCCAACGGCATCGTGTTGCTCGTGGCCGAGCGGCCGGCCGTCCCCATCGTGGCCGTCCGCGTCTTCCACCGGGCCGGCGCCGCCTTCGATCCCCCGGACAAGGCCGGGCTGGCCAACCTGACCGGCGCGCTGCTCACGCGCGGGGCCGGCGCGCGCTCGGGCCAGCAGATCGACGCCGCCATCGAGTTCGTGGGCGGGCGGCTCGAGGCCGGGGCCGGCCGCGACGGGCTCACCGCGTCGCTCAGCGTGCTGGCGCGCGACCTCGGGCTGGGCCTGGACCTGCTCGCCGATGTGGTGTTGCGGCCCGCGTTTCCCGAGGCGGAGCTGAAGCGCAAGGCCGCCGAGATCCAGGCGGCGATCCAGCGCTCGGAGGAGAGCCCGGACGCGGTGGCCAGCCGCGCGCTGGCCCGGCTCGTGTTTGCCGGTCATCCCTACGGCACGCCGGTGGAGGGCACGCGCGAGTCGGTGGGGCGGCTCACGCGCGACGACGTCCTGGCCTTCTGGCGTGTGCAGGTGCGCCCCGACACGACGATCATCGCCGTCGTGGGCGCCGTGAGCCAGGCCCAGGCGCGGAACGAGATCATCAACCGCTTCGGCGGGTGGACTCGGCCGAGCGAGCCGCCGCCTTCGCTGTCGGCCTCGCCCGGCCCGAAAGCGCCCGGCGCCGAGACCATCACCCGCGACCTCACCCAGGCCACGATCCTCCTGGGACGCCAGGCCGTGAACCAGACCGATCCCGACTACTTTCCGCTGGCCGTGGCGTCGTACGTGCTCGGCGGGGGCTCGGCCTCCCGGCTCTACGCGCGCGTCCGGGAGCAGGGCGGCCTGGCCTACGCCGTGTTCAGCTACCTCACGCCCGGCAAGTACGGGGCGGCGGTCACGGTGTCGGCGCAGACCCGCAATCCGGAGATCGCCAAGGTCACCGAAATCTTCCGCGACGAGCTGGCGCGGATGGGGCGGGAGCGCGTCACCAAGCGGGAGCTCGACCTGGGCAAGTCCTATCTCATCGGCAGCTTCCCGCTGCGGCTGGACACCTCGGCCAAGGTCGCCGACCTCCTGGTCGCCATCGAGCAGATGGGGCTCGGTCTCGACTACGCCGACCGCTACCGCGAACGGATCGCCCGGGTGACCGCGGCCGACGTCCAGCGCGTGGCCATGACCTACTTCGATCCTGGCGCGTTCCACCGGGTGGTGGTGGGGCAACCGCCATGAGACGGGACGCGGCCGTGATCGCGCTGATGGTCGCGTTCGCCGCCAGCAGCATGCCGGCCGGCGCGGCTCTGCTCACACTCGGCGAGCCCGAGCGCCAGGAAGCCCTGCGCACGGGCGAGCGCAGTGTGAGCAGCGAGGTCTTCGGCGAGGAGTGGCGCATCGTCCACGGCTCGGGGGAGAGCGTCACGGTGTTCACGCCGTTCCACCGCCTCGCCCTGGCCGCCCGCCACGCCGCCTTCAAGAAGGAACCCCTCAAGCCTCAGGACCAGGCCCGCCTGCTCGAGGAGCTGAAGGATCGGCTCGTCTTCTGGGTGGATCTGCACGGGCCCCGCGAGGACTTCGCTCGCCACCTGCGCCCGCGATTAGTCGCGGGGACGCGGGAGATCGAGCCGTCGCTGGTGCAGAACGACCGCACTGCGCTGCGCCGCGAGAACGGAAGTTACCTCGCCCGCTGCCAGTACGCGTTTCCCACCAAGGACCTCAGCGGCACCGCCCGGGTGACCCTGGTCGTCCGCGACGCCGAGGGCCAGGCCGTCGCCCGCTTTCCCATCGATCTGAGCCGCATGCGATAGCGAGCGCGGCGTGCGGCGGCTGACGGCGCCCGAGGTCGGCGTTTCCTGGAAGCTCCACAGCGAAGTGGCTCTGCTCCTGGGCTGGGCCAGCGCCATCCTCTTGCAGTTCGCCCACCCGCTCGTGGCCCGTGGCGTCGCCGACCACAGCGGCTTTCGCGGCGGCGTGCGGGCGCCGTGGCAGCGGCTGCACCGAACCCTGGGCGCCATGCTGGCCCTGACCTTCGGCGGTGAGGAGGGCGCGGCCCGCGCCGCGCGAGGGATCAACGCCATCCACGACCGTGTGCACGGCTGCCTCAGGCAGCCTGAAGGGTCGTACCGCGCAGGGGCCACCTACTCGGCCCACGATCCCGCGCTGCTGCGGTGGGTGCACGCGACGTGCCTGCACGCCTTCATGCGCGCCTACGAGCTGTACGTTGCCCCGCTCGGGCCCGAGGAGCGCGACCGCTACTGCGCCGAGTCGAGCGCCGTCGAGCCGCTCCTCGGCATCCCCGACGGGTATCTGCCGCGCACCGCCGCCGAGTTGAAGGCGTACCTCGACGCGATGCTCGCCAGCGGCGAGATCGTCGTCACCGACACCGCACGGCGCCTCGCCGCCGAGCTGCTCGCGCCGCCTGGATTTGGATTGATCTGGCCGGCGACGTGGATGTTTCGGGTGAGCGCGTTCGGCCTGCTCCCCGCCCCGATCCGCGACGGCTACGGCGTTCGCTGGGCGCCGCGCCATGAGCGCGCTCTTCGCCTGCTGGCGTGGGGCGTCCGCCACGCCCTGCCGCTGCTGCCCTCCGTGCTTCGCCACTGGCCGGTTGCCCGCGCCGCCCGCCGCCGCGCGCGGTACGGCCACGCTGGATAGCTCGCGCCGGAAACCGGCCTGTTTCTTCCAAGTGGCAACGCAGTCTATGTGTGGGACGGCCGGACGGAGACCTGACTCAGGAGAAATCGTTACGGGGGGACGAGGAAGCTCGAGCGGCTGTAGTTGGTCAGCAGATTGGCGAGCCCGGCCTCGAACGAGCGGAGCGGCTCCAGGGATCGCGAAAGCAAGGCGGCGGCGGCCGCGCTGAGGCCGACGCCGGCGACGAACCAGGCGAAGGCCAGGCGGTTGGCGAGCGTCTTCGGCTGGTGTTTGGCGTACACGAAGCCCCAACTCGTCAACGTGGCGTCCTCGTAGCGTTGGACCGGGCGCGGGGGCCGGGCGTGGACGACATGGACGTCGGTGGCGATGGCCAGCCGTCCCCGCCGGGCGAGCGCCCAGGAGAGGTCGATGTCCTCGCCCAGCGAGCCGGCCCGGTAGCGGGCGTCCAGCCGCACGCCGTCGAGAGCGCTCCTCCGGATGAGGCCCATGCCGCCGCCCAACAGGCGCATGGGGACCAGCGCGCCCTGGTATCGTCGCCAGTGCCAGTAGACCGGCTGACGGTCGTCCCGGAAGGGTCCGCGACAGAATATGGTGGTGAGGAGGCGGCTCGTCCACGGCGGCGGCGTGTAGTTCGTGATGACGGGCGTCACGGCCACCAGCCCCGGCGTCCGCCTGTGGTGCTCGAGCAGGCGCTCGAGCGCATCGGGATCGGGCACCATGTCGTCGTCGATGCTGAGCACGAAGTCGGTCGTGACCAGGTCGAAGCCGGCGTTCCGGGCGGGCGCCAGCCCGGCAATCTTGGGATCCCAAATGTACTGGAGTGCCGGGCGCCGCGGCTCGGGCACCGCGTGCACCAGAGCCTCCACCACCGCCCGGCCCCCGTCCTCGTTGCTCTGGTCCACGATGATGAGCTGGCCGAGGGTCGTCGTCTGCGCCAGGAGGTGCCGAACGGTCTCGGCAAGGAGCGCCGCCCGGTTCTTGGTGGGGATGACGGCGGCTACGGTGCTGGAGTCGGTCACGCGGAGGACGATCGCGAGCGGCGGCGCGCGGGGCCCCTCAGGCGCTCCCGCGCCGCGACGCAGCCGAGCAGAACGAAATAGAGGACAACTCGGAGGGCAGCCATAGGCGTCTCCCGGCAGGAGAGAAGCAAGCGCCATGCCCTTCTCGACCTGACCGGGAAATCGGCGCCAGCGCTGACCCCGGGCCGGGCCCGCTGGTAAAAGAGCTTCCCCCTCCAGGAACGAAGGTGCCCCTCTGCTATAATCGGCCCCCACGCCGCGGAAACCATCGCCTCGAGGAGGGTCAGCCGATGAAAGCGGTCCGCGTCCATGCTCCCGGAGGGCCCGAGGCCCTGCGCTACGAGGAAGTGCCCCAGCCCACGCCGAAGGCGGGCGAGGCCGTCGTCAAGGTCGACGCCGCCGGGGTCAACTACATCGACGTCTACTACCGCAGCGGGCTCTACAAGGCCGAGCTGCCCCTCACCCTCGGCCTCGAGGCGGGCGGTACGGTGACGGCCGTCGCCTCCGGCGTCTCCGAGGTCAAGGCGGGCGACAAGGTCGCCTATACCGGCGTGGCCGGCGCCTACGCGGAGTACGCGGCCGTGCCCGCGGCGCGCCTGGTGGTCCTGCCCGCCGGCGTCAGCACCAAACAGGGGGCGGCGGCGATGCTGCAAGGGATGACCGCGCACTATCTCGCCTGCTCGACCTATCCGCTCAAGACGGGCGACACGTGCCTCGTCCACGCGGCCGCCGGCGGCGTGGGATTGCTCCTCTGCCAGATCGCCAAGATGCGAGGGGCGCGCGTCATCGGCACGGTCTCCACCGACGAGAAGGCCAAGGTCGCCCGTGAGGCCGGCGCCGACGAGGTGATCCTCTACACCAGGCAGGACTTCGAGGCGGAGGTGAAGCGGATCACCGGGGGCAAGGGCCTGCAGGTCGTCTACGACTCGGTGGGCAAGACCACCTGGGACAAGAGCCTCAACTGCCTCGCCCTGCGCGGCACGATCGCGCTCTTCGGGCAGTCGAGCGGGCCCATCGGCCAGATCGACCCGCAGATCCTCAACCAGAAGGGCTCGCTCTATCTCACGCGGCCGAGCCTCTTCCACTACGTGGCCACCCGCGAGGAGTTGGTCCAGCGGGCCGGCGAGGTGCTGGGCTGGATCAAGAACGGCAAGCTCCGGCTGCGCACGGAGTTCGAGTTCCCCCTCAAGGACGCCGCCGAGGCGCATCGCGCGCTGGAGGGCCGCAAGACCACAGGCAAGGTACTGCTCATCCCGTGAACGTCGCCGAGCTGCTCGAGCGCTCGGCGCTCTGGCACGGCGACCGGACGGCGCTGATCTTCGGCGAGCGGCGCTGGACCTACCGCGAGCTGGAGGCCCAGGCCTCCGCGCTGGCCGGGGGCTTCAGCGGGCTCGGGCTCCAGCCCGGCGAGCGCGTCGGGCTGCACCTGCCCAACGGGCCGGAGTTCGTGCTGGCCTACTACGCGGCGCAGAAGGCCGGCCTGATCCCGCTGTCCCTCAACGTGACCTACAAGGCCGAGGAGATCGAGTACATCGTGGGCGACGCCGCGGCCGGCGCGGTCATCACCGCCGACCCCGTGGCTTCGAATCTCCCCACGCGCAACGCCATGCGCTCGGTGCGGCACGTGCTCAACGCCGGCGAACTGGCCACGCTGACCGGCAAGCCTCTGCGGGCGATCGAGCGCGACCGCGACGAGACCGCGGCCATCCTCTACACCTCGGCCACCACCGGGCGGCCCAAGGGCGTGATGCTCACGCACGCCAATGTCGTCTCCAACGCCTACGCCACCGCCCACCACCTCCACATGACCCCGGAGGACCGCGGTCTCTGCGCGTTGCCGATGTTCCACTGCTTCGGCCAGAATTTCATCCTGAACGCGCTGGTGGCGGCCGGCGGGCTCCTCGTGCTCCAGGAGCGGTTCGTGCCCGAGGCCTTCGGGGAGGCCGTGGCCCGGCACCGCGTCACGCTCTTCTACGCGGTGCCGACCATGTACATCCTGCTGCTGTCCTCGGCCCCAGGCCATGACTTTGGTTCGGTACGGCTGTTCTTCTCGGCGGCGGCCACGCTGCCCACTGACGTGGAGCGCCGCTGGCACCAGGTCTATGGCCGGTGGATCCACCAGGGGTACGGGCTCACCGAGTGCTCGCCCTTCGCCTCCTACAACCACGAGCACGCCTTCAAGCCCGGCGCCCTCGGCACGCCCATCGAGAACGTGGAAATGAAGATCGCCGACGAGAGCGGCCGGGAGCTGCCCGACGGCGAGCTGGGCGAGATCCTCATCAAGGGCCCGAACGTGATGAAGGGCTACTTCGGCAACCCCCAGGCGACGGCCGAAGCGATCCGCGACGGCTGGCTCCACTCGGGCGACATCGGCTACCGCGACGCCGACGGTTACTACTTCATCGTCGACCGCGTGAAGGACATGATCAACGTCTCCGGCTTCAAGGTCTTCCCCCGCGAGGTCGAGGAGGTGCTCTTCCGTCATCCGGGGGTGAAGGAGGCGGCCGTGGTCGGCGTGTCCCACGCGGTGCGGGGGGAGGCGGTGAAGGCCTTCGTGGTGCTGAACTCCGGGGCGGGGGTCAGTGCCGACGAGTTGCGCGAGCTGTGCCGCGCCGCCGTCGCCTCCTACAAGGTTCCGGAGATCGTGGAGTTCATCGACGCGCTGCCCAAGAACCCCACCGGCAAGATCCTCAAAAAGGAGCTGCGCAGGCGCGGGTAGGAACCCGCGGGTACAATAGGTCCAGGGAAGGGCTGCCGTGAATCCCGCGTGGAAGTGGATCGCCGTGGCCGTCGGGGCGGTCGTCGTCCTGGCGATCGCTGCGCTGGCCGCCGTCCCGTACCTCGTCGACACCCCCCGCATCCAGGCGCTGATCGCCAGCACCGCCAGCCAGGCCCTCGGGCGCCCGGTCAAGTTCTCGTCCGTCTCGGTCTCCGTGCTGCCGCGGCCGGCGGTGGTCCTCAAGGAGCTCGAGGTCGCCGAGGATCCGGCCTTCGGCAAGGCGCCGTTTCTCCGGCTGAACCAGGCCGAGCTGCGGCTCAAGCTCTGGCCCCTCTTCCTGTTCCGGGTCGAGCCGGGCGACTTCGTTCTGAAGGAGCCGGTGATCGCCCTCCTGCAGAGCGCCGACGGGCGCTGGAACATCGCCAGCCTGGGCCAGCCCACTGATGCGCGAGCGCCGTCGCGGCCACGGTCGGGAGGCGGCAGCGCGGGCGCGGCGACCGTTCTCGGCACCCAGGTCAAGATCGTGGACGGCGTGATCGCCTACGAATCCCGCGCCGGCGGCGAGGCGGCGCGCTACCGCGTCGAGGACCTGGATCTGACGCTCATCCCCGGGGCCGGGCCACTGGCCTTCGAGGGCAACGCCCGGGTCAAGCCCGGCGACCTGTCCGTGAAGATCACGGAAGGCAGCGTCGGCCTCGATGGTACCCGCGCGCTCACCGAGGCGCCGGTGCGCGGGAAACTGGCCCTCGATGGTAAGGACATCCGCCCGTTGGTAGCCACCGCCATGGGCCCCGAGCCCGTCATCGGCGGCGGCCTCAAGGGCACGCTCACGCTGGGCGGCACGGTGGGCAAGCCTCGGGCGGCTGGCGACGCGCAGCTCAGCGACCTGACGGTCACGCAGACGAACGCCGGCTGCCCTGAACCCAAGCGGCGCACGCTGGCGCTGGGGCCGCTCAAGCTGAACGCCGCCTGGGCGGACTCGCGCTTCACCGCGCGGCCGGCGACCACCTCCATCGCCGCAGGCAACATCACCACCGGCCTGACGGTGACCATGGACGGCGGCCCCATCCGCGTCCAACTGGGCGACCTCGGAGTCAAAAGCTTGCCCGTCGAGAAGCTCCTGGTGGACTTCCTCTGCCAGGGCTACGCCGTGACGGGTCCCCTCGACCTGACGGGCACCGCTTCGGCCCGGCTCGATGCGTTGTGGACGACACTGGATGGCAAGGGGCAGCTTCGTCTGGGGCCGGGCAAGGTGGTGGGCGCGCAGGCGCTGGCGCTCCTGAACAACGTGGTGCGCATCGCCGGCACGGTGGGCGCGCTGCTCAGCGGCGAGGTCCCCACCGCGGCCCTGGCCTCGGCGCTGGACTACGACTCGATCACCGCGACCTACACCATCAACGATGGCGTGATCAGCACGCGCGATCTGCAGCTCACGGGCCGCGCCTTGAATGCCCGGGCCGCCGGCACCTATGCCCTGGCCACCGGCGCCATGAACGTGGACCTCACCATGAGCACCGGCCGCCGCGAGCTCAAGGCCAAGGTCACCGGCACGGCGGCGTCGCCATCGATCCGCGTCGCTCCCGCCGGCCTGCTCACCCCGCGCGAGCAGGAGAAGCTCGGCGAGAAACTCGGCGAGGGGCTGCAGGACCTGCTCAAGAAGATCAGATAGTCACCCGCCGCGGCGACCAGATCCTGACCGTCTGCTGTCGAGCGAAGTGGAGCACCGGCTCGACCGCCGGCAGCCTGATGCCGAGCGGTTCGGTCATGGTGTTCACCGCCAGCTCGGCCTCGGCACGCTGGAGCGGCCACCGCGGGTGCTGGATGTCCCCCCGGTAGACGCGGCCGCCCGGCGCCACCGTGTAAAGGCAGTACCGCTCCGTGGGCCATTCGTCGAACGATCCCGAGGCCGCCCGGAACGGCCCGCCGACGGCGCGATAGCGCGCGCGGAGCTGCGCGGGCGGCGCGCCACGATGAATCCGCTGACTCTCGTAGACCACCTCGTCGTTGCCGCGCCGCCGGCGCATGGCCGCGCGGTAGTAGGGAAGACGGTACCAGCGGCGAGCTACCGCCACGGCCACCGGATTGGCGGTATCGAGGCTGAAGAAGTACACGCCGGGCACGCCGCCGAGCGTCACGTAGGTGCGCACGTTCAGCTCGAGGAAGCGCGAGAGCCAGGGCAGGGCCGGCGTGCCGCGAAGCCGCACGCCGTGCATCCCGAAAGGCACCACCCCGATCCACGCCCGGCCGTCGAAGGTGTCGATCTCCAGCGGAGTGGGCACGAGCGGGCGGACCGTGTCGAGGGGAAGGGGCCAGTGCGCGAACAAGAGGTCGTCCCAGACCTGCGCCATGATCCACGGCCCGGCCGGCTGAGGCCGAGAATCGGCGCCGGCGTCGTGCATCACCGGAACGTCACGGCCGCGTGGCGCTGATGCGCCCGCCGCCCAGCTTGCCCGCCTCGATCAGGCTCACGAAGAACGCGTACACCTCCTGGTACTCGCGGTACCACGCTTCGCCAAAGCGAGCCACCGTGTCGTCACGCCAGGCCCGGTACATCTCGAGCCGGCGGCGCAGGATGGGGCGCCACTCGTCGGTGAGGTCTTCGGCCTCGATGGCGCTGAAGCCCGCGCGACCCAGGAGGGCGCGGTAGCCCTCGAGCGTCTGCAGGGTCACCGCGGCCATCCAGTCGCGCAGCCGGCGGCGCTCGCCGTCGCCGAGCCGTGCGTGGGCGATCCAGTCGGTGAACACCAGCCGCCCGCCGGGCCCGAGCACGCGCCGGCACTCCGTCAGCACGGCCGCCTTGTCCTCGACGTGGAGGAACGCTTCCTGGCTCAGGCACACGGAGAAGGCGCCGTTGGCGAGCGGCAGCGCGCTGGCGTCGGCTCTCAGGATGGCGACGACGTCATCGAGCCCGACCAGCCGGCTCAGGCGTGCCGCGCCGGCGGCGCGGCCGTGGTTCAACTCCACGGCGACGACGCGGCAGCCCAGGCGCGCGGCCAGGAAGCGCGCAGGGCCGGCGAGCCCCGCGCACACGTCGAGCACCCGGCAGGCCGGGCCGATGGCGGCGCGGCGGGCCAGCGTCTCCACCGCGGCCAAGCCACCGTAGTGGTCCTGGTCGAAGTCGAAGAGGTGATCGGCGATGAGGCCGGCCAGGGTGCCGCGGCGGCGGGCGACGGCGGCCAGGACCTGCCCCACGTTGATCGGATGGCGATCGTAGAAGTCGACGACGCTCACGGGCGGCGCGCCTTGAAGGCTCCCACGGGCTATGATAAAAGCAAACCGTTTCCAGACCTCTGGCGAGGGACGCGCATGAGCAGCTTCAAGGAAGGTCTCGAAGACGTCGTCGTCTCCACCTCGGAAATCTGCTTCATCGACGGCCGGGAAGGTCGGCTGCTCTACCGGGGCTACGACGTCGACCAGCTCGTCGAGCACTCGACGTTCGAGGAGGTCGTCTACCTCCTCTGGCACGCCGCGCTGCCGTCCGGCAAGGAGCTGGAGAGGCACGCCAAGGCCCTCGGCTCGACGGCCACCCGGCGCCTGCCGGCCAAGGTCCTGACCATTCTCCGCCAGTTGCCGCGCAAGACGACGCCCATGGAGGTGCTGCGCACCGGGGTGTCTGCCCTCTCGGCCTTCGATCCCGACACCGACGACAACTCGCGGGAGGCGACCGTTCGTAAGGCGGTCCGCCTCACCGCCCAGATGCCGACCCTGGTCGCCGCCTGGGAGCGACTGCGACGAGGCCAGACGCCGGTGGCCCCCAACCCCAAGCTCAACCTCGCCGGCAACTTCCTCTATATGATGAGTGGCCGGAAGCCGACGGACCTGGCCGCCAAGACCTTCGATGTGGCGCTCATCCTTCACGCCGATCACGAGTTCAACGCCTCGACCTTCGCGGCGCGGGTGACGGCGGCGACGCTGTCCGACCTGCACTCCTCGATCGTCTCCGGCATCGGAGCCCTGAAGGGACCGCTGCACGGCGGCGCCAACGAGCAGGTCATGCGCGTGGTGGAGCAGATCCGGACGCCCGAGCGGGCCGAGGGCTGGATCAAGAAGGCGCTGGCCGACAAAGCGCGCATCATGGGCTTCGGTCATCGCGTCTACCGGGTGGAGGACCCGCGGGCCAAGCACCTCCGGCGGCTGGCCACGGAGTTGGGACAGCAGACCGGCAAGACCCACTACGTCCAGATCCTCAACACGGTGGCTCGCGTGGTCGGCGAGGAAAAGAAGATCTACCCGAACGTGGACCTCTACTCGGGCGCCGCCTACGCCGCGATGGGAATCCCCACCGACCAGTTCACGCCGATCTTCGCCATGAGCCGCGTGGTCGGTTGGGCCGCCCATGTGCTCGAACAACACGCGCACAACCGGCTCATCCGGCCTCGGGCCGAGTACACGGGGCCGGCCCGCCAGGCGTACGTCCCGCTGGACCGGCGCTAAATTCGGAGGGGGGCAAAGCCCCCCTTCCATGAAATTGGAGGGGGCAGCGGCCGCCCCCTCCAAACCTCCCCGTTCACGCGGGGTGCTACAACGCTTCCGGAGGCGGAGCCCGCGCTCGAACGTGATGCTGACCTTACTCTTCCTCCTGGCCGTGTGGGCGCGAGCTGTGGCCGCTCAGGAAGCGCCGGCGGTCAATGTGGGACTGGCGCGGTTCAGCGTCGACAACCCGGTCGGCGGACCGGCCATCGCCACGGTGGCGTGGTATCCCACCAAGGCCGCGCCGGCGCCCGGGCTCTTCGGTCCGTATCGCATCGACGTCGTGCTCGACGCCGCCCCCGCGCCCGGCCGGTATCCGCTGATCGTCCTCTCGCACGGCACCGGCGGGTCCGCGTTCAACCATCACGACACCGCCGCCCATCTCGTCCAGAAGGGCTTCGTCACCGTGACGCTGATGCATCCGGGCGATAACTTCCAGGACACGAGCGCGTTCGGCACCGACGTGCAGTTGCTGGGCCGGCCGCGCCACGTCGTCGCCGTGCTCGACGCCACGCTGAAGCATGCGGCGCTGACGCCCATCGTCGATCCCGCGCGCATCGGCATGGTCGGCTTCTCGGCCGGCGCCTACACGGCGCTGGTGCTGGCCGGCGGCCGGCCCGACCTGGACAAGGTCGTGGCCTACGCCACGCGGCACCCCGCCGACGCGGCGCGTCTCGGCCGCATCAGTGGCGGGCTGCGCCGTACGCTCCCGGACCAGAAGGTCGCGCACGACCCCCGGATCAAGGCCGCGGTGCTGTTGGCCCCAGCCCTGGGGTTCGCGTTCGACCAGAGCGATCTGGCCGCGGTCAAGGTGCCGATCCGACTTTACAAGGCCGAGGCCGACGAGGTGCTGCCCCACGTCGCGAACGCCGACCGCATCCGGCAGTCACTACCGCGTCCGCCCGAATTCGTGGTGCTGCCGGCGGCCGGGCATTACGTCTTCCTGGCGCCGTGCCCGGAGGCGCTGGCCGCCCACGCCTCGATGATCTGCGCCGATCCGCCCGGCGTCGATCGCCGCGCGCTCCACGAGCGGGTCAATAGCGAGATCGTCGAGTTCTTTCGGCGCACGCTCCGATGAGGATGCCGTGATCCCCTTTGTCAAGGGCCACGGCCTGGGCAACGACTACCTGGTCCTCGATCAGCGCGACCTGCCCGGGCCGCTGAGCCCGCGTGCCATTGTCCGAATCTGCGACCGCAACCACGGCGTGGGCTCGGACGGCATCCTGCTGCTGGTCCCTACGAGCCGCGCCGACTTCGGGCTGCGCATCTTCAATCCCGACGGCAGCGAGGCCGAGAAGTCCGGCAACGGGCTGCGCATTTTCGCCAAGTATCTGTGGGACCACGGGCACGCGAAGGCCGAGACGTTCACTGTGGACACCAAGGGCGGCGTCGTCGAATGCCGGCTGCACGTGCGCGGCGGCCGGGTGGGCTTCGTCACCGTGGAAATGGGTCGGGCGATCTTCCGAGCCTCGGAGATCCCGATGGCCGGCCCTGACGGCGACGCGGTGGGGCTCGCGCTGGAGCTGCCCGACGGCACGCGGCTGACGATCACCGCGGTGTCCGTGGGCAACCCTCACTGCGTGGTGTTCGTCGAGCGTCTCGACGAACGCGAATGCCGGCGGCTCGGGCCCTTGATCGAGACCCACCGGGCGTTTCCCAACCGCACCAACGTCCAGTTCGCCCACGTGCGCGCGCGGGACAGGCTGGAGATCCTGATCTGGGAACGGGGCGCCGGCTTCACGCTGGCTTCCGGCTCGTCCTCCTGCGGCGCAGCCTCGGCGGCGGTGCGCAACGGGCTGTGCGACGCGGGACGGGTCGTGGTGCAGATGCCGGGCGGAGAACTCGCGGTGCACGTGCGGGCCGACTGGTCGTTGCAGCTGGAGGGGCCGGTGGAGGAGGTCTGCACCGGCACCCTGACCCGCGAGTTCGTGGAGGCCTACGTCCACTCGGTATGAAGCGCATCTGCGTCTTCGCCGGCTCCAACACCGGCACGCGGCCGGAGTACGCTGAGGCCGCTGGGGAACTCGCGGTGGAGCTGGCGCGTCGCCGACTCGGGCTCGTCTATGGCGGGGGCTCGGTGGGCCTGATGGGCGTGCTGGCCGACGCCGCGCTCGTTCAGGGCAGCGAGGTGATCGGCGTAATCCCGCGGGGTCTGGCCACCCGGGAGCTGGCCCACCCGAGGCTGACCGAGTTGCGAGTCGTCGCCAGCATGCACGAGCGCAAGGCGCTCATGGCCGCGCTGGTGGACGGGTTCATCGCCCTGCCCGGCGGCCTGGGCACCTTCGAGGAGACGCTCGAGGTGCTCACCTGGTCGCAGCTCGGCATCCATCGCAAGCCGGTCGGTCTGTTGAACGTCGCCGGCTACTTCGACGGCCTCCTGCGCATGCTGGGCCACGCCGCCGGCGAGGGCTTCCTGCGCCGCGAGTACCTGGGGCTCATGCTGTTCGCCGACACGCCGGCCGTTCTGCTCGACGCCCTCGCCAGCTGGCAGCCTCCGCCCATCGCTCGGGCCTGGCTCGATCCGAGCCAAACCTAGTTGCATCACGTGCAGAAGAGACTGGAGGTGCCCTCGATGCCGGCCCGGGCTGGACGCGGTGATCGCGCTGTACGAAGAGGGCGGCACCCTCGTTCAGCACGATGGGAGCGTCGCTCGTGGACACGCCGCCATCGCAACGTACTCGGTCGTCTGGTGGCGATGCGGCCCAAGCTCCGTCTCGACGTCGTCAAGGTCGTGACGGGCGGTGAGGATCTCGCCGTGGTCTACAACGACTGGCGCATGTCCGCGACAGGAGCTGACGGGAGCGCGCGCGGCTGAGGTCCGAGGCGGACGTTCCGATCACCGCCGCAGGCCGGCTAGCACCGGCATCGCCTTCACCTGAGCCGGGCTCAGCTCCTCCCAGCGGATACCCGCCGGCTTGGGGAACGTGCGCGGGCAGCGGATGACGCGCTCGGGGGTGGCCACGAGGTCCACGGGCACGTCGTGGGCCGTCATCGGTATCTCATCCTCCAGCACCTGGAGCTCGTGGACCGTGGTCAGCACGGGTGTGGCCTCGTCGATGGCGCCCACGGCACGGGCCAGCGCGAACTCGAGATCGCTATAGCCACCGCCCTTGCCCAGGCGCGCGCCGCGCGCGTTCACGGCGACGGAGCCGGCGACGACGAGGTCGATCCACCCGAGCGCATCCGGTGTGACCGGCTCGCCCAGCGAGGATGCGCCGGCGATCGTCGCGGCTCGGGCGAGTTCCCCGCCCAGCCGCTTGGGATCGAGGCGGAGGAAGCAGCGCTCGGTGCGCAGGCGGGGCACGGCCATGAAGACGACCTTGCCGTCCCGCAAGGCCTGCAGCCGCAGCGCGCGCTGGGGCGCATCGGGGTTGCACTTGAGGCGGTGGGCAGCTTTCCACTCGGGAAGCTCGGCGGCTCGGGCGGCGGCCTGCTCGGCCCCCTTGAAGTTGGGGATCCGGTCGGCGAGCGGCAGCGGAAAGCGGGCGACGCGCCGGCGCTCGAGTAACGTCCACACACGCTCGCGGAGCGCGTGCTTGCTGGGGGCTCGGCGGGATGGCGTCGGCCGCCGGCGTGTCATATCCTTGCCCCGGTATGTCGGCCCACGCGGGCACGATCGAGGTTCTGGAGTCCCACCGGTTCGACGTCGCCGCTCTCGAGCGCTACATGGCGAAGCACGTCGAAGGCTTTCGCGGGCCGCTCGCGGTGCGCCAGTTCCAGGGCGGCCAATCGAACCCGACGTACTACGTCGAGACGGACCGCCGGGCCTACGTGCTGCGCCGCAAGCCGCCCGGCAAGCTCCTGCCCTCGGCCCACGCGGTGGATCGGGAGTATCGCGTGATCACCGGGCTGGCCGGCACCGGCGTGCCCGTCCCCCGGACCTACGCGCTTTGCCAGGACGCCGACGTCATCGGCACGCCGTTCTACATCATGGAGTATGTCAGCGGCCGCGTGCTGACCGATCCCCGGTTGCCGGCCCAGTCCTCGGCCGAGCGAGCGGCGATCTACGACGCGATGGGGGGAGTCTTGGCCCGCCTGCACACGCTCGACTGGCGGTCCCGGGGGCTGGCCGACTTCGGGAAGCCCGGCAACTACTTCGCCCGGCAGATCCACCGCTGGACGTCGCAGTACCGCGCTTCGGAGACGGAGCGGATCGAGGCGATGGAACGCCTCATCACCTGGTTGCCCGAGCACATCCCGCCGGGCGACGAGACGACCCTCGTCCACGGCGACTACCGGCTGGGCAACATGCTCATCCATCCCACCGAGCCGCGTGTGGGCGCCGTGCTCGACTGGGAGCTGTCCACGCTTGGCCACCCGCTGGGCGACCTCGCCTATCACTGTCTGCCCTTCCGCCTCCACCCCGAGCAGTTCGAGGGGTTCGGCGGCGAAACGCGGCCCGCGGGCATCCCCCGCGAGGAGGACTATCTCGTCGCCTACTGCAAGCGGACGGGGCGCGACGGCATCCCTCAGTGGGACTGGTATCTGGCCTTTGCGATGTTCCGACTGGCCGGCATCGCCCAGGGCATCATGGGGCGGGTCATCGCCGGCACCGCGAACGATCCCAACGCCCGCGATCGCGGCGCCCGCGCCCGCCCTCTCGCCGAAGCCGCCTGGGCGCTTGTGGAGGAGAACTTCGGCGGTTGACCCGCCGCGCCGTCAGCGCTCGCTCATCGGGCGCGCAGGTACGAGGTCGATCGATAGCGGGAGATGGGCAGCGAGCGGTCGACGACGTTCAACTCCACGAGCCGCTTCGTTCCGTGGGCCACGGCGCTGGCGATCGTCGGGAAGGTCTCTCGTGACTCCTCAACCATCTCGCCCGCATAGTTGACGATCCGCCACCGCCAGCTCTGCATCGCCGGGGTTGAGAAGGCCGCGACTTGCATGCGCGCGCCCTCCTACCAGCGATTTCCGCCGCGGCCGCCGCCGCTGCGATACCCGCCACCGCCCCGCCCACCGCTCGAGCCCTCGGGCTTGGCCAGCTCGACCTTCAGCGTCCGGCCGTCGACTTCCTGACCGTTGAACTTCTTGACGGCCGCGGCGGCCTCCTCGGCCGTCGCCATCTCGACGAAGCCGAACCCCCGGGAGCGCCCGGTGTCGCGGTCCATCACGACCGTGGCCGATTCGACGCCGCCCGCCTGGGCGAACAGCTCCCGCAGGCGCTCGCTGGACGTGGAAAACGACAGTCCGCCGATGAAGAGCTTGTGCGCCATGACGCACCTCCAGAGCGATCTTCCGTTGTTGGAGACACTCCCTGGTACGCGGAAGAGGTGCCAGAGCCGTGGTCTGGAGAGGGGGAAGGTCCACGATGAACCGACAACCGGGCCAGACACAACTACTATGACACATCCGCGCCCCCGCCGTCGCCTTGTTCTCGACCCGGAGGGGAGAAGGGCGGCGAAGCTCAAAAGCGCCACGGGCGTCGAGTCACCCTCGACGCCCGTGACCCGAACCTACTCGAGGCTCACCACGGGAAGGGTCATGATCTCCATCGTCCCACGGGCCCCCAGCTCGACGGAGATCTTGGCGATCGTCCGGTTGTTCGGAGCTTGGACGACGTTGACGTAGTCATACGGGCCCAGGACGGCATATTGGGCCACGATCGTGCCGCCCATGGCCTCGACTTCTTTGTTGACCTCCTGCGTGCGCTTGGGATTCTGCTTGAGCGTCTTCCGCCCTTCGTCACTGAGCTTGGTCAGCATGATGTAGGTTTCCATGATCTTCCTCCGGGCAGACCGGTCAGGACGGTAGCGAGACTCTGCGCGGGCGGGTATGGGTTGTCAAGTCGCCCCGTTTGAGCGCCGGCTTTGCCGCGGCAACGGTCGTCGCCCCCCGCGCGAAGGGGAGGTTTGGAGGGGGTGGCCGCTGCCCCCTCCAAGTCTACATATGCTTCCTGAGCTCCAGCCGCCCGATCTGGCGGCGGTGTACCTCGTCGGGGCCGTCGGCGAAACGGAGCGTCCGCGAATGCGCCCACATGGAGGCCAGCGGGAAGGCCTGGCTCACGCCGCCGCCGCCGTGGAGCTGCATGGCGCGATCGACGACCCGGAGCGTCATGTTGGGTATCGCCACCTTGATGGTGGCGATGGCCTGCTTGGCCGCCTTGTTGCCGACCGTGTCCATCATCCAGGCCGCGTGGAGCACGAGCAGGCGCGCCTGGTCGATCTCGATCCGCGACTGGGCGATGCGCTCGAGCGTGATGTCGTTCTCGCTCAGACGCTTGCCGAAGGCCACCCGCTCCTGACCGCGCTTGCACATCAGCTCCAGGGCCCGCTCGGCCACCCCGATCTGCCGCATGCAGTGATGGATGCGGCCGGGCCCCAGGCGCCCCTGGGCGATCTCGAAGCCCCGGCCCTCGCCGAGCAGCATGTTGGCGGCGGA
>JBOHPP010000117.1:0-10047 GCA_050731755.1 Candidatus Rokuibacteriota bacterium
GATCGGCGGGGTGCGGTCGACAAGGCCGCGCGGCTGGCGCTGGCCTGGGCGCAGGAACAGGTGCGCCTAGCCCTCGAGGAGGTGCTGGAGCGCGCGGCACGGGCCGGCGCCGCCCGGGCTGACGTGCCGCCGGCCACGCTGGCCTGGCTCGTGCTCGGGGCGTGCCAGACCCTCGGCGACCAGGCGCCGGACGCGATTCCCGACCGCCTGACCGCGCTGGCCGCCTTCATCCGTCCCGGCGGGCTGCCGGGGTGAACGTTTGGAGCGCCACGAACGCCGCGGCGCAAAGCATCACCACGAGGTTCAGGCGCACCGCGTCCCGATGAGCGGCGGCGAACCGCTGGTCGTCGCGGACTCGCCGCGCGTCTTCCGCCGCCGGCACTCTGACGCCGAGCGTCCAGGCCAGCAGCGCGACCGTCACTCCGCCGAGCGCGGCGGCCGCCAGATCACGCCCCCGTCCGTCGCGCCTCCGGGCTGCCACCACGAGGAGCGCCCCGACCGCCAACGCCGAGAGCGTGATGCCCCAGCGGTAATACGCGGGCAACAGCGCCGCCACCGCCTCGCCGGCCGCCTGGCGGTCGATGGCCTGGAACAGCCCGGGCGCGGCCACGAACGAAAAGAAGGCCATGATGCCGAGCCAGGCGGCCACGCAGGCCACGGCCAGCGCCCGCAGCGTATTCATCACGCTGCTCCCGCCCTGGAGGTTGAGCACGCCTCGAGCATGGGCAACGCCGGTGAGTCCTGTCAACTGCGTGTCCCGCGATTGACAGGCCGCGGCGGCCGGCGGTAGAGTGCGCGCGGATGACGGGCCGTCTCGCGCTCGTCCTGGTCTTCCCCGTGCTCGCCCTGGCGCCGGTCGCCACCCTCGCCCAGGCTCCCCTCGAGCAGGCCCGCGCGCTTCTCGAGCGTTACCACGAAGACCCGGCCCGGATCGACCGGGCCCGCGAATTGCTGGAAACCGAGCTGGCCCGTGAGCGCGCGGTGCCCACGATGGTGGCGCTCGCTCGCACCTACTTCCTCGTCGGCGACATCCGCGCGACGACCACGGACGACAAAGTCGCGGCCTACGATCGCGGCCGCGAGCTGGGGCAGCGCGCCGTGGAGCTGGCGCCGCGGAACGAGGAGGCGCACGTCTGGTACGCGATCAACACTGGACGCTGGGGCCAGACCAAGGGCGTGATGCGGTCGCTGTTCCTCCTGCCCACCATCCGGAAAGAGCTCGACATCATCTTCGAGCTGAATCCCCGCTCCATCCGCGGCCACGCCCTGGCCGGCAACGTCTTCTTCGAGGTCCCCGGCCTGCTCGGCGGCGACCGGAAGAAGGCCGAGGAGCATTACCGCAAGGCGCTGGAGATCGACCCCCGGTACACCGTCGTGCGCGTCGACCTGGCCCGCCTGCTCATCGCCACCGGCCGCCCCGCCGAGGCCCGCCGGGAGCTCACGCGCGTGATCGACGAGCGCGCGCCCTTCGACCTCGCCGGCTGGACGCTCAAGGACGTCCCCCGCGCCCGCCGCCTGCTCGACTCCATCAAGGACACACCCTGAGGATCGGCGAGGTCATCCGGCGCCTGAATCGGACGCGCCCCCGGTGGAACCCCACCGCCCTGGCCGTCGTCGCCGCCGAGTCGCGCGACCCGTTTCGGGTGCTGGTGGCCTGCATCCTGTCACTGCGCACGCAGGACACCACCACCGGCCCGGCCGCCGCTCGCCTGTTCGCCCTGGCCGCCACCCCCGCCGCCATGTTGCCGTTGACGCCCCGGCAGATCGAGCGCGCCGTCTACCCCGTCGGTTTCTACCGCACCAAGGCCCGGGTGATCCACGCGATCTGCCGTGATCTCCTCGCGCGGTTCGGCGGGCGCGTTCCCGACGACCTCGAGACGCTGCTGACCCTCCGCGGCGTGGGCCGCAAGACGGCCAACCTGGTCGTGACGATGGGCTACGGCAAGCCGGGGATCTGCGTGGACACGCACGTGCACCGCATCTCGAACCGCCTGGGCTACGTGCGGACGCGGACTCCCGAGAAGACCGAGATGGCGCTGCGCGGCCGGCTCCCCCGCCGATACTGGATTGGCTACAACGACCTGCTGGTCAGCTTCGGCCAGAACGTCTGTACGCCGCTGTCGCCCCGCTGCTCCGAGTGCCCGGTGCGCCGGCTCTGCCGCCGGGTCGGCGTGACGACCTCCCGCTAGGTCGTGGAAGAGCTCCCTGCAGCGCCCGCAGCCGCGCGAGGTTGCGCAGGTCGGCTTCCGGCTCCGGCTCCTTCGGGGTTTCGAGAACCTTGGGGACTCTCGCGAAGCGCGGATCCCGCAGCAGCCGCCCGAACACGCGGGTGCCGAGAAAGCCCCGGCCGATGTGCTGGTGGCGGTCGAGGCCGGAGCCCAGGCCAGCTCGGGCGTCGTTGAGGTGAAAAGCCAGCACGCGCTCGAGGCCCACCGCCTGCGCGCACTCGGCGATCGCGGCCTGCCAGCCGTCCGCCGCGCGGATGTCGTAGCCGGCGACGAAGAGATGGCAGGTGTCGAGGCACAGGCCCAGTCTCTCGGGGCTGGCGCTCCGGGCTACGAGGGCGCCCAGCTCGCCAAACGTGCGCCCCAAAGCGTGCCCGCCGCCGGCGGTGTTCTCCAGGGCCACCCGGATCCGGAATCCGCGCGTGCGGCGGGTGACCTCGTCCAACGCCGCGGCCGCCCGGGCGAGGCCGGGCTCTACGCCGGCGCCGCGGTGCGAGCCTGGATGGATCACGACGCAGCCGAGCCCCAGCGCCTCGCCCCGCTCCAGCTCGTCGGTGAACGCGTCGACGGCCCGGGCCCACTCGTCGGCGGCGGGCGACGCCAGGTTGATCAGATAGCTCGCGTGAGCGACCACCGAGCGGATGCGGGTCCGCCGCCGCGCGGCGGCGAAGGCGCGGATCTCCTCGGGCCCCAGCGGGGGCGCCGCCCACTGCCGCTGGTTCTTGAGGAAGATCTGCACGGCGTCGCATCCCAACGCGGCGCCCCGCTCGAGCGCGCGCCAGAGCCCGCCGGCGATGGACATGTGCGCGCCGAGGGTGGAACCGTCCGCGATCACGGGTGCCCCTCCACGGGCGCCAGCAACTCGCCGATCCGGCGCCGGCGGTAGGCCCAGATCGCGGTGAGCTGACGCGCCACCGCGAGCGCGTTCACGGCGCGCCCCACCCCGCCGAGCGGCAGCCGGTAGGTCACCCGGTCTTCGACCCACGTGCCACCGCCGTCCTCGAGAAACACGTGGCGATGCTCCCAGCGGTCGTACGGCCCGCGTACCTGGACGTCCACGAAGCGCGCCGGCGGGTCGTACTCACGGATGAACGCGCGCCACCGCAGGGGCAGCCCGAGCCAGCGGAGGCGGTAGTCGAACACCGCGAACGGTCCCATCACGGGCGCCGGCGTGAGCAGGCGAAATCCCAGCCAGGGGGGCGTGATCCGTGCGAGGTTGGCGGGATCGGTGAAGAAGGCGAACACCTCGACGCGCGGCTTCGGCAGCCACACGCGTGACTCCAACACGTGGTCGGCCATGACGCGCGGGCTATGATAGGCAGGTGCCGGGGGCCAGTCAAACGCGCGCGTACCTCGCGCTGCTGATCATCGTGACCCTGTGGGGTAGCTACCCGGCGACGGCGAAACTGGCGCTCCAGGATTTTCCCCCGTTCTTCCTGGCCGCCGTGCGCTGCACCCTGGCCTCGACCTTCCTCGTGCTCCTGCTCGTCCGGGCCGGCCCCGACGCCGGGCGCGACCTCACGCCGGCGGCGCTCCGCGCGTTCCTCATCCTCGGCATCGCCGGGATCTGGGGCTCGACCCAGATCACCTACGTCGCCATCTACTACACCACCGCCTCCAACGCCGCCCTCTTGCAATCGGCGACGCCGGTGATCGTCGCCGTGGCCGCGCGCCTCTTCCTGGGCGAGCGGCTGGCCGCGCGCCAGTGGCTGGGCGTGGCGGTGTCGGCGGCGGGCGTGCTTCTCGTCATCACGGATGGCCGGCTGGCCGCGATCCGCCCGCGCGAGCTGCGGGCCGGCGATTTCATCAATCTCCTGGGCCTCTGCGGCTGGAGCGCCTACACCGTCTACGGCAAGCGCGTGCTGGCTACATTCTCGCCGGCCCTGGCCACCACCGGAGCGTACGTACTGGGCACGCTCCTGATCATTCCTACGGCGGTCGTCGCGGCGCCCTTCTTCCCGGCCCCCCGGCTGGGCTCGGCCACGGCCTGGGGCGTGGTCTTCTACCAGGGGCTCATCGGGGCGGTCGCCCACGTGTGGTGGTACAAGGCGGTGCAGGTCGTGGGGCCCAGCCGCTCGGCGATGTTCATGAACGTCCAACCCGTCGTCGGCGTCCTGCTGGCCACGGCGCTGCTGGCCGAGCGCATCGGGCCCTGGCAGGTGGGGGGCGGTGTGCTGGTGCTGAGCGGCGTGGCGCTCACCACGACACGCCACTCAGACCGGACTTAGGACAGCTTCTTCACCTCGGCCAGGATCTTGTCAGGATCGGGCAGCTCGCCCTTTCCGTATCGCTCGACGAACCGCACCTTGCCGTTCTTGTCGATGATGAACGTGGCGCGCACGTTGGCGTTCCAGTCGGGCCAGTACACCCCGTAATCCCGGGCCACCGCCCGGTGGACGTCGGACAGCAGCGGGTAGTTGCTGATGCCCACCGCCTTGGCCCAGTTCTCGTGGCTGAAGGGGCTGTCCGTGCTGATACCCAGCACCTGGGTATTGACGGCCTCGAAGTCGCGGGTGCGCTTGTCGAAGGCCGGCATGCACTTGGTTCAGCCCGGCGTCCAGTCGAGAGGGTAGAACAGCACCACCACGTTCTTACCGCGGAACTCACGCAGGCTGACCTCTTTGAGCCCGATCGACTTCAACGTGAAGTCGGGCGCCGGGTCGCCCACGTTGAGCGTCTTGTTCTCGGTAGTGCTCACTCGGCGTCTCCTTTCGCTGAGGTGCCGGCGGCGCGCCGGAGCGGAGTCATGGTAGCACGGGCCGCCGGCGCCTTGGCCGCCGGCCTCCGGGCGCCGCCCCACAGCTCTCGCCGGCGGGCCTCGAGCGGTGTCTCCCTGAGGCCGAGGTACTCGGCGGCGGTGGTCACCCGCCCGGCGTCGAGCAGCCCCGCGAACCGCTCACGCCAGCGTCGGTCGCGCACCGCGTGGTGGTCCATGATGACCCGGCACCCGGTGGCGTCGATGATGCGCGTGAGGTGCGCGATGCCCCGGTCGACGACGTCCGCGCCCAGGATATGCTCGACGTAGGAAGGCGGGCCCGAGAGGTAGAGCAGTGTGGGCCGCTGGCGCTCGAGGTAGGCCGCGACGACGGGTGACAGCGGGCCCTGGACGTCGCCGGCGAACACGAAGCGCTCTCGCTCGGCCTGATCCACGATGGTCAGGGCCACCAGATATCCCAGCGCCGTCCCCTCCAGACCGTGGGCCAGCGGCGGAGACACCTCGAGCGTCAGGCCGGCCTCTCGACGAGCGGAGCCATCGGCCCCCTTCACCTTGGCCACCCCCTCGAGCGCCCGCCACAGCTCGGCGCCTCGCCGGGCCTGAAGGCCCTGGATCATGCGCCGGGGGTCCTTGGCCAGCACGTGGCGCCCCGCATACGAGGCCGGATCCGAGCGAAAGTGGTCCTCGTGGTAGTGGCTCACGAACACGAACTCGGCTCGCGTCGCGTACGCCGAGATACGGTCGTTGGCCCGCCGGAGCGCCTCCCACTCCTCCGCCGCCGGCGGCAGGCCGAAGCGCGCAGGAGCCAGGGTGGCGCCGGGGTCGAGGAGGATCCCCGTGCGCCCGACCTCGACAAACGTCGCCATCGAGCGCACGCCGAGCGAATCGGCGGCGAGCGGCACGATCTTCATCAGATGCAGCGGCCGCCGTCGACCTCGAGACAGGAGCCGGTGATCATGGCCGCGTCGTCGGAAGCCAGGAAGACGGCAGCCCGGGCGATGTCCTCGGGCTGGTTGAGCCGCCCCAGCGGGACGGTGGCCACGTAGCGGCCCAGGCTTTCCTCGTCCACCTCCTTCTTGTTCATGAAGGTGGGAAGCATCGGCGTGTGGGTGGCGACGGGGGCGATGGCGACCACGCGGACGCCGTGGCCCGCCACCTCGAGGGCCAGCGCCTTGGTCAGCGTGACCACCGCGCCCTTGGAGGCGGCGTAGGTCTGACCGCCCGGCCGAGGCCGCAGGGCGGCGGTGGACGCCGTGATGAGGAAGGCGCCGCGGCGCTGCCGCTTCATCACCGGCAACGCATATTTGGCGCCGAGCCACACGCCTTTCACGTTCACGGCCATGATCCGGTCGAAGGCCGCCTCGTCGACCTCCTCGATGTCCAGCTTCCACTGCGGCACGCCGGCGTTGGCGAAGAACACGTCGAGCCCCCCGAAGCTGGCCAGCGCGCCCTCCACCATCATCTGGTTGTCGGCGGCCATGGTGACATCGGCGCGCATGGCCAGCGCCCGTCCCCCCGCCTTTTCGATCCGCTCGACCGTGGTCTTGGCCCCCGCCTCGTTGAGATCGGCCACCACCACCCGCGCGCCCTCGGCCGCCATGGCCAGGGCCGAGGCGGCGCCGATGCCCGATCCGGCGCCCGTGATCACCGCCACCCGGTCTTTCAGTCTCATCGTGCCCCCCTTGCCCCGGCTCAGAGCGCGAGCGCGGCCATTGCCCGGACCGCCTCGAGGTCGCCGCCGACCATCAGCGTCGTCACACCCGCGGCCTTCCATTCCGTGAGCCGCTCGCGGATCCGCTCGCGGGGGCCGCAGAGGGCGACCTCATCCACGAGCGCGTCGGGCACGGCGGCCTCCGCCTCGGCCTTGCGGCCCGAGAGATAGAGGTCCTGGATGGTGCGCGCCGCCTCTTCGTAGCGATAGCGCTGGACGAGCTCGTTGTAGAAGTTCCGGCGCCGCGCACCCATGCCACCCACGTAGAGGGCCAGGCGGGCTTTCACCTGGGCGCGGCAAGCGCTCACGTCGTCGCCGACCACGACCGCCACCGACGGCATGATGTCGAAGGTCGCCGGCGCGCGGCCGCGCGCGCGGAAGCCCTCCTCCAGCCACCCGCGGAACAGCTTCAGGTGACGCGGCGCGAAGAACGTAGGGATCCAGCCGTCGGCGATCTCAGCGGCCAGGGCCACGTTCTTGGGTCCGATGGCGGCCAGGTAGATGGGGAGCTCGGCGCGGCCGTGGAGAATCGAGCGCAGGGGCTTGCCCAGCCCGGTGGCATCGGGGCCGGCGTACGGAATCTGGTAGTACGTCCCCCGGAACTCGAGCGGCTTCTCGCGGCGCAGGATGGCGCGGACGATCTCCACGTACTCCCGAGTCTTCACGAGTGGCTTGCCGAAGGGTTGCCCGTGCCAGCCCTCGACCACCTGGGGGCCGGAGACGCCGAGGCCCAGCCGGAAGCGGCCGCCGGAGAGCGCGTCCAAGGTCATCGCGGTCATCGCCGCCATCGCCGGCGTGCGGCCGGGGATCTGCATGATCGCGGTGCCGACGTGCAGACGCTCGGTGCGCGCGGCGATCCAGGCGGCCGGGGTGACAGCATCCGAGCCGTAGGCCTCCGCCGTCCACACCGAGTCGAAGCCGAGGCGCTCGGCCTCCAGCACCTTCGGCATGTCGAGCTTCAGGGTCGGCCCCGAGTAGCTCAGATGCAGGGCCAGCTTCATCGGGGACCTCCTCTCAGGGACGCCACTGGTGGTTCGGCAGTCGCACGCGCCCGCCGCGCAGCGGGACGCCTTCCGCCTCGAGCCTGAGCCGCTGCGTCAGCATGCCGCTCACCCGGGCGCGCCGGCTGATCCCGCCCCGGGCGTTGACCACGCGATGCCACGGAATGTCGGCCGGGCACTGCTGCATGGCCCGACCCACCGCGCGCGCGGCCCGCGGTCGCCCGAGGAGCGCGGCGACCTGCCCATACGTGACCACGCGCCCGACCGGAATGCGGCGGACCAGCCGCCAGACCGCCCGGACGAAGCTTACGCCGGTCGGGCGTGGATGGACAGCTCCCACAGGCGCGCATAGAGCCCGCCCTGGCGCACCAGGTCGGCGTGCCGGCCCTCCTCGTGGACCCGGCCTCGATGGAGCACGAGGATGCGATCGGCGTGCTGCACGGTCGACAGCCGATGAGCGATGGTGATCGTCGTGCGACCCTCGGCCAGCTGGGTCATGGCTTGGCGCAGCAGCGCTTCCGACTCCGGATCCACGCTCGAGGTGGCCTCGTCCAGGACGAGAACGGCGGGATTGTACACGAGGGCCCGCGCGATGGCCAGGAGCTGGCGCTGGCCATGCGACAGGTTGGCGCCACGCTCGCCCAGAGGCTCGCCCCAGCCCCCGGGCAGCGCCTCGATGAGGCGCCGGCAGTTGGCCACCTCCACCGCCCGGTCCAAATCGGCCCGGCTCACACGCCCATCGACGCCGAGGGTGAGGTTGCTCTCCACAGTGCCGGTGAAGAGCACGATGTCCTGGAAGATGACGCCCACCGTGCGGCGCAGGCTCTCCAGCGCCCACTCGCGCACGTCCACGCCGTCGACCAGGACCTGACCGCGCTGGGCGTCGTACGAGCGGTTCAGCAGGCGCGCGCAGGTGGTCTTGCCCTCGCCGGTGGCCCCGACCAACGCGATGTGCTCGCCGGGGGCGACCGCGAACGTGCAATCCTGGAGCACCCACGCCTCGTCCTCGTAGGCGAACCAAACGCCGCGTAGCTCCACCGGCACCGCGCGCCGCCGGGCCGGGCGCGCCCGGGCCGCCGGCGGCGTGACGATTGTCGGCTCACGATCGAGCACGTCGAAGATTCGCTCCGAGGAGGCCATGGCCGCCTGCATGACGGTATATTTGGCGCCGAGGTCCCGGATGGGCAGGAAGAACCGGTTGGTGTACTGGATGAACGCCACCAGCGTGCCAAAGGTGAGCGCTTCCGCGGCGATCTGGCCGGCCCCGTACCAGAGCAGCAGCGCCAGCGCCACCGAGCCCAGCGCTTCCACCGAGGCGTAGAGCGACGCCTCCCAGACCGTCGAGGCGAACATGGCCCGCCGCAGCTCGCCACTGAGCCGCCGGAAGGCGCCCAGCTCGTGCCGTTCCCGGGCGAAGAGCTGGATGACCGTCATCCCCTGCAGCGACTCCTGCAGAAACGCGTTGAGCCGGGCCAGCCGCTGCCGCACCGTGCGGTAGGCGTCGCGGGCGCGGACGCGGAAGAAGCCGCCGACGGCCCCGAGCACGGGCACGATGGACAGCGTGACCAGCGCCAACCGCCAGTCCATCCACAACATGACCGCGACCACGCCGACCAGGGTGATGACGTCGCCGGCCACGGCGGTGAGTCCGCTGGCGAAGGCCTCGCTCACCGCTTCCACGTCGTTCAGGACCCGCGTCATGAGCCGGCCGACTGGATTCCGGTCGAAGAACGCGGCCTCCTGGCGCAGCAGGTGACGGAAGAGCAGGCCGCGCAGGTCGTGCATCACGCGCTGGCCGGTGAGCTGCATCAGATAGGACTCCGCCGTCCGGAACGCGGCCAGCGCCACCAGCACGAGCAGGAACAGGGTGGCGACGCCGGTGAGCCCCGGCCAGTCGCCGACAAGAATGTGCTCGTCGATCGCCACCTTGAGGAGGTAGGGCTGGAGCAGCTCGACCCCGGCGATGAGCGGGAAGAGCAGCGCGGTGGCCCCGAGCAGGCGGGCGTGGGGACGCGCGATTCGCGCGAGGCGCGCGACCAGGTGCCGGTCGAACGCCCGTCCCAGGACCTCGTCGGTCTCGAGGTCAGGCACGGGCGATTTCCTCCTCGAGCTGCTGAATTCGCCACAGTCGGGCGTAGGCGCCGCCCGCCCGCATCAACTCCTCGTGCGGGCCAAGCTCGGCGACCCGCCCCTCGATGAGCACGACGATGCGGTCCGCGGCGCGCGCGGCGTTGAGCCGATGGGTCATCAGCAGAACGGTGCGGCCCCCCGTCGCCTGGCGGAGGTTGGCGATGATCTCCTCCTCCTTGGCCGCGTCGACGGCGGCGAAGACGTCGTCGAGCACCAGCACGGGGGAATCGCCGGCCACGGCCCGGGCCAGGGCCAGCCGCTGGC
>JBOHPP010000118.1:0-10758 GCA_050731755.1 Candidatus Rokuibacteriota bacterium
ACGATGTCCATGGGGTAGGTGTCGGTGCCGATGGCCACCGTGACGCCGGCGTCGAGGCAGCGCTGGAAGGAGTGCAGGGTCATCCCCATCTTCGCGTACTTGTAGGGACAGTGCCCCACGGTGGCGCCTCGCTCGGCGAGGAGGCGCACGTCGTCGCCGAAGGGATAGTGCGTCCAGGGATGGGCGGTGGTGAAGACGCCGTGACCGATCAGCGCCCGCTCGTCGAGGAATCCGATGTCAGCCAGGAAGCGGATCGGCGTCTTGCGGTGCTCGTCCATGATGCGCTGGAACTCGATGAGGTTGCCGCCGGCATGCGTGTGGATGGGCACGTCGAGCTCCCGGGCCGCGTCCTTGCCCTCGCGCAGCAGGCGCTCGGTGCACGTCTCGACCTTGGCCGCGTTGAGCATGCCGCGCAGACGGCCCTGGGCCGACCCGTTGTAGCTCTTGACGAACGCGATCGCTTCCTTCAGGCGCTCGCGACCGGCGGCGGGGTCCTCGTCGTAGTACAGCCGCCCCTGCGCGTCCATGAAGGTGTCGCGGTCGCGGAACGGCGGGCTGCCGAAGACGCGCACACCCAGGTCGTCCACCAGCCGCGCGTAGCCCTCCCAGTCCCCGCGCAGACCGCCGACGTCGATGATGGTCGTCGTGCCGTTCCGGACGGCGTGGAGGAACACGAAGGCGCGGATGGCGGCGACGGCGTCGGGCGGCGGCGGCGTCAGCTTCCCCTTGAGGGGTGCCGCGAAGCTCATGTAGTTGGAGGTGCGATAGTCGTTCTTGGCCATGTCGAGCAGCAGGTAATCGCCGCCGTTGCCCGCGGTGTGCACGTGCGTGTTGATGAATCCCGGCGAGACCAGCTTGCCCCGCGCCGACAGGCGGACGTCGGCCGGACCGCGGTAGGGGCCGCCGGCGTGGACGATGCGGTCGCCCTCGAAGACGACGGCGCCCTGCTCGTGCACCTCGTGCGAGCGGCCGTTGAAGGCGACGACCCAACCGCCCTCGATGAGGGTTCTCATGCGTAGGCCTCCTGCACGGAGGGATGCGGTTGTGGCAGGCTTGACGCTACGCTACGCCAACCGCTGGCCCTGGAGGTGACCGGATGCTCGCGATACTGGTGAAGGTTCGCATCAAGCCCGAAGGCCGGAAGCGCTTCCTGGAGGCGATCGAGGTGGACGCGCTCGGCTCCGAGCGGGACGAGCCGGGGTGCTACCGCTTCAACGTGCTGCAGGACGCGGGGGACGCCAACGTCTACTACTTCTACGAGGTCTACGAGGACGAGACGGCGCTGGAGAAGCACCGCACGATGCCCCACTACGCCACCTGGCGCGCCGCCGCCGACACGCTGGACGGGCCGACCGAGGCGACGCGCTGCGTGACCGTCTTCCCGGGCGACCGCCGCTACTGGACGAAGCAGTAGGTCGAAGGCGCGCCCGCCGGGCCGCCACCTCATCGCGCCGGCGGTGGCGTCGGTCCCAGCACCTTCTCGATCGCCATGCCGATGGCGAGCAGCCGCGCGTCGCTGCCCCGCGGGCCATCGAGCGAGAGGCCCACGGGCAGTCTGGTGGTCGGCCCCAGTCCGGCGGGAATGGTCAGCCCGGGAATGCCGGCGTTGCTCCCGGGGTCGGTGTTGCGGATGAACAGGAGGAACGTCGGCACGCTGCTCGCCTCGGGGCCCTGGGCGACGGCGACGTGGGGCGTGGTGGGGCCGATCAGCGCGTCGATCCCGTGCCGCTGGAACGTGTCGGTGAACAGCTTGAGAAGCGCCGGCCGGGCCTCCTTCATGGCGACCTCGTAGAGGGGCGCGGCGTCCACGGGATGATCGGGCCCGGGCACCTTGCGGGGCAGGACCAGTCCCTCGTAGGTGCCTTTCACGTCCCGGCTGGCGATCATCCCGGCTATCTGCTCCACGCTCCGGCCGGTCTGGTACTTCTCGAGATAGGCCTCGAGGTCGTTGTACGCCTCGTAGAGCGCCACCGGGAAGCTGGCCGCGGTGTTCAACTTCCCCAGATCGGGCATGTCCACGTCCACGATCGTCACGCCGGCTTGCTTGAGCTTTTCGAGCGCGGCGTCGGTGACGGCCCGGGTGTCGGCGTCCAGATCGGTGAGGAAGTACGCGCGATACACACCGAGCTTGAGCCCCGGCAGCGACGCGGGGGGCGGGACCTGGCCGCCGGTGATGACCGCATCGAGCAAGGCGACGTCGGACACGGTCCGCGCCATGGGGCCCGCGGTGTCCCGCGAGTGCGAGATCGGCGTCACGCCTTCCTGGCTGTAACGCCCGATGGTTGGCCGCAGCCCGGAGCCACCGGTCAGCGCTGCTGGGATGCGAACCGAGCCGCCCGTGTCGCTCCCCAACCCGCCTGGCGCCAGCCGTCCGCCGATCGCCGCGCCGGTGCCGCTGGAGCTGCCGCCGGCGATTCGCGTCCGATCGTAGGGATTGCGCGTGCCGATGGGCTGGGCCGTGAAGAACGCCTCGTTGTAGCCGGAGATGCCAAAGGCCAGCTCGTGCATGTTCGTCTTTCCGAGGATGATGGCGCCCGCATCCAACAGCTTCTGGACGACCGGCGCGTTCGCCTTCGGGACGAAGCCGCGCAGGCCCGGGGTCCCGGCCGTGTTCGGCATCCCGGCGATGTGCACGTTGTCCTTCACCACCAGCGGCACGCCGTGCAGCGGGCCTTTGACCTTGCCGGCGGCCAGGTCGGCATCCGCCTGGCCGGCCGCGGCCAGCGCGCCGGTGCGGTCGAGCATGATGTACGCGTTGAGATCGGCCCGGGCATCGGCGCGCGCGAGGTACGCCAGCGTCAGTTCCGTGCTGGTGATCTTCTTGTCGCGGATCAGCCGGGCGGCCCGCGTCACGTCGAGCTGGGTCAGGTCGGGCGGGCGCACGGACGCGGTGACGCATCCCGCCGCCGCGAGCACGAGCGCGAGGAGTGCCTGAAGGCGCATGGTCGTCTCCTTACGGATCTTCGTCGCGCGGCGCCGGGATGGCGCGGGCGGGGAACTCCCGGTAGGCGTACCGGGCCAGCACGTCCTCCCGCAGCTCGATGCCGAGCCCGGGCGCCGTGGGCAGCGTCAGGGAGCCCTGGTCGACGCGGAAGGGAGTCACCGCGATCTCCGCTCCGCGCGGCTCGAAGTTCACGAAGTATTCGGTGATCAGGAAGTTGGGGATGGCCGCCGAGACGTGCAGCGTGGCGGCGAGCCCGACGGTGGTGCTGTTGTAGTTGTGGGGAGAAACGGCCACGTGGTAGGCCTCGGCCATGGCCGCGATGGCCCGCAACTCCTCGATGCCGCCGACGTTGCAAACGTCGGGGTTGACGATGTCGGCGGCGCGACGCTCGAACACTTCGCGGAACTCGAAGCGCGAGTAGAGCTCCTCGCCGGTGACGATCGGGATGCGGATCTCCCGCCGGCACTCGACCAGGGCGCCGAGGTCCCGGGCCGAGACGGGCTCCTCGTACCAGAACGGGTCGAACGGCTCGAGCTGGCGGGCCACGCGGACGGCGTGCATCGGCGCCAGCCGCCGGTGGACTTCGATCAGAAGGTCGACCTTGGGACCGACGGCCTCCCGCACGGCGCGCACTCGCTCCACCGCCTCACGCTCGGCGTCGCGCGAGATGTGGGTGCGCCACGGCCCCGGAAAGGGATCGAACTTGAGCGCGCCGAAGCCCCTGGCCACGGTCTCCTTGGCCTTCGCCGCGTAGGCCGCCGGGGTGGTCGCGCCCGAGTACCAGCCGTTCGCGTAGACCCGGATCCGCTCGCGACAGGCCCCGCCCAGGAGATCCACGACCGGCACGCCGAGTCGCTTGCCGGCCAGGTCCCAGAGCGCCTGCTCGATTCCGCTCACGGCGCTCCAGAAGTCCATGGCGCCGCGCTTGGCCGCGAAGTCGTGATACGCCCAGTGCGTGAAGTGACGGATCTGGCTGGCCTCGCGGCCGACGAGGTAGCGCCCGAGCTGGCGCACGTGGGCGGCGATCGAGTGGTCCCGATCAGCCTGGGTGTAGCACTCGCCCCACCCGTGCAGACCGTCCGACGTCTCGACTTTGACGAAGAGCCAGTTTTTGCCGTAGCCGGGATCGACGAGGAACGGCGTGACGGCCGTCACTTTCATGGGGGCCCATGCTACCCCATTCCTCGGGCGCGGCGTACTCAGCGCGGGCGCGCGGTCATCTGCGCGGGGTCCATGCCGTAGAAGAGCTGGGCCCCTCCATCCCCGGGCCGCGGCCAGGGGTGCTCCCGCAGCACGCGCTCGTCGATGTCGGCGCCCCAGCCGGGCGTGTCGGTGAGCGCGATGTGCCCGTCGCGGATCACCGGCGGTCGGGTGATCAGCGGACCCTTCCAGGGCACGTCGTCGATGTCGATCTCCATGATGCGCACGTTGGGCAGCACGGCGCAGAGGTGCAGCGAGTGGAGGTCGGCCAGATGGCTATAGTAGTTGTGCGGGGCGATGTTGATCTCGCACGCTTCGGCCAGCCGCCCGATCTGCACGGCCTGCGAGAAGCCGTTCCAGGGCACGTCGATGATGGCCACGTCCACCGTGTGGCGCTCGAGAAACGGCCGGTACTGCCGGAGCGTCACCAGGCTTTCGCACGAGGCCAGCCGGGTCGAGGTCGAGTGCTTGATCTGGAGCAGGGCGTTCGGGTCCCAGGTGTCGTACTCGAGCCACTGGAGGTCGTAGCGCTCCAGCAGCTTGGCGATACGCAGCACGCCCTCTGTGCGGAAGTTGTAGTTCAGGTCGAGGCAGAGGCCGACCTTCGGGCCGACCGCCTCGCGGAACGTGCCGATCAGGCGGTCGATGGATTCCAAGATTTCCACCGTGGGCGCACCGTCGGTCGTGTTGATGCCGCTGGCGAATCCGGGGAAGTACACCGTGGCCGGCTCGCCGGGGATGACCATGTTGGTCTTGAGGGCGGTGAAGCCGCGCGCCACCACCTCCCGCCCCAGCGCGGCGATGTCCTCGTAGGTCCGGAGCGGCGGCGTCCCGAGCACGGTCCCCATGCGGGCCCGCGTCGTCCCGCAGTGCGACCAGTAGAGCCGCACCCGATCGCGCAGCGGGCCGCCGAACAGCTCGTAGACCGGCACGCCGAGCGCCTTGGCCTTGATGTCCCACAGCGCCAGCTCGATGCCGGCGATGGCCTTGTGGGACACGCCGCCGAGGTTCTGGCGCACGCGGCGCAGCATGTCCCAGTACAGGCGCTCGACCGGCCGCGGGTCCTGCCCGACCAGGAGGTCGGTGAGGTCGCGCACGCAGCCGGCGATGCCGTGCGGGCTCCGATTGTCGCTGCACTCGCCCCAGCCGACGAGGCCATCGTCGGTCTCGACGCGCACGAACGTCCACGGCCGCCAGCCACCGTCGCAATGCAGCGCCTCCACGCGGGCGATCTTCATGACGCTCCTCCTGCTGTCCGTCCGGAGCGAGCCGGTGGCCGCGGACAGCCGCTATCGCCGGGCGATCAGGCGCCGGAACACGGCGCCGTAAAGGAAGCCAGGGCGCGCCTCGGTCAGGCCACCCACGGCTTGAGCCGGGCTCGCGGCCCCCGCTACAACGACGCCAGGGCGCGCCTCGGTCAGGCCACCCACGGCTTGAGCCGGGCTCGCGGCCAGCTCAGCCGCGTGCTGCTTCAGCCGCTGGCCGATCGTCTCGCCGGCCGGCACGTTGAAGCCGGGCATCTGGCTCTCGTGGCGAATCAGCGCCGCGATCTGCCGGTCGATGGAGTCGGTGACGTCCACGATGACGTTCGGCTCATCCATGCCCCAGTACCAGAGCTCCCGTACCTTGTGCGGCTGCAGACCGTCCCGCGTGATCTGCTCGGGGAAGTGCAGGTGGTCCCGGGCGTACGGATAGACGGCGTCCGTCGTCACGATGCCCGCCTTGCGGTGATCACGATGCTGGAAGCCCTTGATGCGGTAGGGGTCGTGGACGAAGACGGTGTGCGGCCGGTACTGCCGGATCGCGCGCACGACGTCACCCAAGAACGCGCGGCTGTCTACGAGCTCGCCATCGGGGTAGCCGAGCATGACGACGTGCTTCACGCCCATGAAGTCCGCGGCGGCGCGTTGCTCGTCCGCGCGCTTCCTGGCCAGCTCGCGCGGCGTCACCGACCGGTCGGCGGTGCCGGCCTGGCCGTTGGTGCAGAGCACGTAGGTGACCTCGCAGCCCCCGGCCACCCACTTGGCCACGACGCCGCCCGAGCTGATCTCGGCATCGTCGGGGTGGGCGAAGATCACCATCGCCTTGTCGGGCACGTCCGTCACGAGCTCGAGCTTCACCGTGACGGGCGATGCCCCCACAGGCGCTGGCTGGCCACGGCTGCCCCTTCCTTCAGCGAGCGCAGCTTGGCCCAGACCACGCTTTCGGCGCACATCTCTGAGCCGGCGAACGTCCCGAAGCCACAATCGGTCGAGGCCATGACGCGAGTGCGATCGCCGATCGCCTCGGCGGCCTGGTCGATGCGGTCGGCCACGACCTCGGGATGCTCCACGTAGTTGGTGGTGGTGTCGATGACACCGGGGAGGAAGAGCATCGAGTCCGGCAGCCGATGGCGCGCGATGACCTTGTACTCGTGCTGGTGGCGCGGATTGGCGAGGGGGAGCGCGAGCGCGCCCACCCTGGCGCGCAGGATGATGGGCAGGATCGCCTCCAGGGGGATGTCGTGGACGTGCGGCCCATCGTAATTGCCCCAGCAGACGTGCAGGCGAATGCGATCGGCGGGAATCGCCGCGGTCGCCCGATTGATGGCCTCGACGTGGAGCTCCAGGGCCCGCTGGAAGCGGTCCAGGGACTCGTGCTGGAAGAAGCGGGTGCGCTCCATGGCCAGGTCGGGGCAGTCGAGTTGCAGCACGAGGCCCCGCGCGTGGATCAGCTCGTACTCCTTCCGCATCTCGCCGGCCAGGGCCATGACGTAGCGCTCGTGCGAGTCGTAGTGGGCGTTCAGGAGGATGGTCGCGATCGTGCCGGGGGAGGCGGCCGTCATGAACCGCTCGACGAACTGCTGGGGGGCGGCCTCGGCGCAGCGCAGGAAGAGATCGCATTCCCGTGCGGCCTCGGTCAGGTCTTCATAGCGGACCTCGGCGACGGCCTGCGGGGCGTTGACGATCCGCGCGGCCGCCCGGCGGCGGAGCTCCAGCATCGCCGCGTAGTCAGGAAACTCGGCGATGTCCCGGGCGGGCAGGCGCTTGCTCTCGCCGCCGAAACCCCGCATCCGCCGGGCGACATAGGTCGAGAACCCGGCGCGCGGCTGCTCGCCGTCGTTGCCGACGTCGATGCCGACCTCGAGCTGCCGGGCGACCACGGTCCGCACGGCCGTCTCCACCTGGCGCTCCAGCTCGCGCTCGTCGACCGGCTCACCCCGGTCCTGCTTGACGAGCAGGTCGCGCAAGGCCGGGTTGCGCGGGATGCTGCCGACGTGGGTGATCAGGATGCGGTCATCGCTCGTGCGCATGGGGCGCGGCGCCCTGACCGGCTCAGGAACTGCTGGCGACGGATGCCGGCTCGGGGATGTCGAGGGTCGTCACCCGCCGCAGTTCGCGGCGATACTTGACGTCCTCGAACGGCCGGCCGCGATGCATCGTGGCCCGGTTGTCCCAGATCACGAGATCGCCGACGCGCCAGGCGTGGCGGTAGACGAACTCCGGTTGGGTCGCGTGCTCGATGAGATCGCGCAGGAGGAGGCGCCCCTCGGGCACCGGCCAGTCGATGATCCGCGAGGCGTGCGACGCCAGGTAGAGCGACCGGCGCCCCGAGCGCGGGATGGTCCGGACGACCGGATGCACCGCGCCTTTCAGCTTCTCCTGCTCGTCCTCCGAGAACTCGAACCCGAGCGTCTGGCGCGAGTAGGCGATCGAGTGGTGGGCGCGGAGGCCCTCGAGTTGCGTCTTCATCTCCGCGGGCAACGCGTCGTAGGCGCCGCGCATGTCGGCGAACTCCGTGTCCGCCCCGCCCGGTGGGACGATCCGCGCCGAGAGCATCGAATAGCGTCCCGGCGGGTCCTGGAACGACGCGTCGGTGTGCCACAGTCGGTTGCCGAGGCCGTACATGCGGCGGCGATCGTCGCCCTTGAGGATCTCGCCGTCGTCGCCGACGTTCGAGATGTCGGACAGGGCCTCGTTGCCCAGCCGGCTCTTGCCCAGGGCGGCGGCGCCGGTCCGGGAGTGGAGCTGGCCGTCGAGCCGCTGGGCGAACGCGAGCTGCTCCTCGTCGGTGAAGGGCTGATCGCGGAAGACCAGAATGGCGTATTCGTCCATGCCCGCCCGGATCTCGGCCAGCGTCTCCCGATCGTGAACCTGGCGGAGATCCACCGGGCTCACCTCGGCGACGAAGTGCGGGTGGAGCTTGCGGAAGGTCACGGCCATGGCTTCAAGAGGCTAGGACGACCGGGGGCACGGAGTCAAGCGCGGTTGCCCCCTGCTCTGGGGCGGAGGGCCGGCCGGCGCCATTCTCCGGGATACCTCCGGCCTGCCTCACGAGGTGCTCGCTGCCGCGTCACGGGATGGCGGGAGCGTGCTAACGTGCCGGCCATTGTAATCGTGTCGCTTACAATGTAAGATGCAAGTCATGAGTCGCCGAGTCAAAGGACGGCGTCGGCGCGTAACCACCGCGAGTAGTCGAGAGCCCAGGGTGTCGACCACGATGCGCTTGAGGCGATCACTGCGAAGAGACCTCGAAGCGACCGCGGTGCGCAGCCGGCGGTCGGTGGCCGATGTCGCCCAGGAACTGCTCGAGGAAGCGCTCCGGATGCGACAGTGTCCGGGCATCTACTTCGCTGATGAAACGAGTGGCCGGACGGCGAAGATCGGCGGCACCGGCCTCGCCGTGTGGGAAGTCCTGCGCGATTTCCCGAGGAACAGCGACCCCCAGCTGGTACGAGGCATGTGGCCCCAGCTGTCGCAAGCCCAGTTGACGGCGGCACTCATGTACTACCGGCGATATCCCGAGGAGATTCAGCGCCAGATCGAGGCGAATGCGGCGCTGACACCGGAGACGATCGAGAAGCAGTATCCCGGGCTGGTACGCTTCGTCACCCCTCGGTGAAGTTCTACCTCGACGAGAATCTATCGGCAGGCATCGCTCGCATCCTGAAGCAGAAGGGGCTCGACGCAACCAGCGCCCAGGAGGTGGGCAATGCCGGACTCGATGACAGAGCTCAACTTGCCTACGCCTCCGGAGACGGGCGGGCTATCGTCACTGCGAACGTCGTCGATTTCCTCGCTCTGGCTCACCAAGCGGTTGCTACGAATACGGAGCACGCCGGGATCATCCTGGTTCCACCCAGCTTCCGCGGCGATGAGTTCAAAGCGATCGCAAACGACCTCGACGATGCCGCGAAGCAGTATCCCGAAGGCGTCCCCGGTGCCGTGATCTACGTCGGGGGGAAACCGGCGCGGCAGCCGGCCGCCGGCACCTGATCATCGCACCCGCGCTGGTCACCGCCTCCCGGCCGCCGCGGCGGCGTCGGCCTTCTGGAAGTCGGCCTCGGTGAAACCGTAGAGGTGCGCGCCCCCCATGAGGATCTGGGCGGCGATCTGGCGTGGGACGTTCTTCAGCAGATTTTCGGCCACGTGGGGAAAGTTCGAGTCGAAATGCGGGTAGTCCGTCGAGACGCACATCCGGTCGGCGCCGATGAGCCCGGCCGTGGCCTCGATCTCGGGCTCGCTGCCCTCGACGGCGGCCCAGCAGTTGCGCCGGAAATACTCCCGCGGAGTGAGCGAAAGATAGGGCGCGTGGGAGTCGCGGTACTGGGGATAGTCCCACTCGATGCGGGACAGGAGTCCGGGCACCCAGGAGTTCTGGGCTTCCAGGAACCCCACCCGGAGCTTGGGGTGGAACTCGAACACGCCGCCGATGATCATGGCGATCAGCGCCTGCTGCATCTCGATCCAATGGCTGGCCACGTGGCGATAGAACCGGTTCTCGCCGTACAGCTCGATCATGCGCGAGTACACGGCGCTCACGCCCTCGTGGAACCCCCAGGTCACGTTCAGCTCTTCGTGCAGGCGGTAGAGCGGCTCCCAGTAGTTGGAGTGCCAGTAGCGGCCATTGACCAGATTCGGCCGGATGAACGAGCCGACGGCGCCCAGCTCCCGCACGCAGCGCACCAGCTCCTGACAGGCCAGGTGCACGTCGTGCACGGGCAGCATGGCCACGAACTTCAGGCGATCGGGGCTGTACCGGCAGAACTCGTGGATCCAGTTGTTGTAGGCCTGGCCGAGGGCCAGCGACAGCCGGGGATCCATGTCGTTGCGGCCGAGGAGGGCGAGGCCGGTGGTGGGGTAGAGCACGGCGATGTCGACACCTTCCATCTCCATGCCCATCACCTGGGCCTCGGCGTTGTAGTCGCGCTCGACGGCGAAGTCCAGACGGCCCGTGTCGAAGAGCCGCGATCCCGACAGCGGCTGGCTGCTCTGCGTCGAGGCGGTCCGGCGCCGCTTCCGGTATTGCTGCAGGTCGGCATCCGAGATGGGCACCCCGTCGACGACAATCAAGCCGGCGGCCCAGCCCCGAGTCGGGCGGCCGTCGGCTCCGATGGGAACGCTGACGCGGTCCTTGAATTTCGGGTCCAGATAGCGCTCGAAGAGGTCGGGCGGTTCCATGATGTGCATGTCGGAGTCGACGAACCGGAAGCCGTCCTTCATGACATCCTCCTGCGGGCTGACGGCGGTTGTCGGGCCGCCCCTTGAATGGGGGTAGGCCGGACTATAACGGCCTTCCGCCGGGAGTCAAGCGCTCCCGGGCTTCTCCAAGGTCGCCCGCTCGACCGCCAGCAG
>JBOHPP010000119.1:0-32859 GCA_050731755.1 Candidatus Rokuibacteriota bacterium
GCGCCGCTGCGCGCGGCGGGTCCTCGGTCCGCTCGGCCCGACGCGTCTCCGGCGCGCGCGGCGTCACCGGGGTCTGCGGGTCGTGGGTGCCGCGCACCTCTTCGACGAGGCTGAACTGCAGCCCGAAGTGGAATTCGAAGCAATCGACGCGGTTGAAGCGCAGGTGCTTGATCTTCCGGCGGAACGCGTCGGCAACCTTCTCGGCGACGAAGATTACCCGGGGCGGTTCGGCCGATGACACGCCCGCCGACGGGTACAAGCGCTGCACCGCGTCGGGGTCCTCGGCACACCAGGAGTAGGCCTCGAGCGCGCGCATCATCATCTCGTCGTTCGCGTTGAAGCCGATGGCGATGAGCGTGAGGCGCCCGCCGGCGTCAAGCGCGAGGAGGTCGATGGTGGCGCTGCCGAGCCCGACGCCGGTGTCGAGCAGCCGCAGGCCGCGTTCGACGGCGTCGAGCTGCTCGGCGACCAGGGCTTGCAGCTCCTTGATGTCCTCGAGCTTGAGCGATCTGGGCCCGGGCTTCATGCGCTCCTCCGGTGCTGCATCGGACGGCAAAGGGTGGGACAACCAGCCTGACCACGAGTATGCCAACGCCAGGTGCCGATCACGAAAGAGAATCGGCGGCGGTCAGCGGGGCTCCGCGCGTGCCGGGGACAGATGGGTCTCGAAGAAGTCGCCGACGCGCTGCAGGAGGGCGGGGCTCAGCTCCCCGTGGCGGGCCCTGTCCACGAAGGCCATCTCGGCGGCGCGGTTCGCCTCCAGCGCCCGGGCCAGCCGCTCGGCGTGGCTGAAGGGGATCTGGTCGTCGGCGCGGCTGTGGATCAGCATGACCGGGATGCGCAAGCGGGCCGCCGCCTCGGCCGGCGAGGGCCGGGTGATGTCGTGCCCCAGGAACATGCGGGCCCAGACGCGCATCAGCACGATCAGCGGCTCCCGGAGAACCCAGAAGTGCGCGTAGAGCTCCCGGCCCAGCGTCTGGAGATCGGCGAAGGCCGCGTAGGCGACGACCGCTCGGATCCGCGGCTCCTCGGCGGCGGCCAGGAGCGCGACGGCGCCGCCCAGCGAGAAGCCGAACACGCCCACGGTCCCGAAGCCGCGGCCCTGGAGCACGTCGACGACGCGGCGCAGATCGTCGCGCTCGCGGTAGCCGAGCGTGGTGACCTGCCCCTCGCTGGCGCCGAAGTAGCGGAGATCGACGAGCAGCACCGTGAAGCGTGAATGGAGCGTCGCCGCGATGGACAGCAAGTCGCTCTTGTCCGCCGGGTAGCCGTGCAGCAGCACCACCGCCGGTGCGCCCGGACGGGGCGCCAGCCAGGCGGCCAGTCGCAGACCGTCCCGGGTGGTGATCACGAGCTCTTCGACAGGGAGGTTGACGTTGCCAGGAGTGAGCAGGGCGGTCAGGCGGGGCGGCCGCACCGCCAGCCAGAAGCTGAGGAAACTGAGGAGCAGAAAACCGGCGCCGACGGCGAAGAGCGTGAGGAGAAGCTTCACCGCACGACGCGTGGGGCGGCGCCCGCTAGGTGAGGGCGACGAAGTCGTACTCGCCGATACCCTGCAAGACGAGGAACGTCGCCGACTTCTCGCCGCCGTTGACGACGAGGTGTGGCCGGGCCGGCCGCACCGAGTACGTTTCGCCGGGGCCGAGCCCGATCTCCTCTTTCGGGTCGCGCAGGAAGAGCCGCAGCCGCCCCTCGAGGACGTAGAACGTGTCCTGCACACGCGTGTGGTAGTGCCAGGGAACCTGGTGGCGAGGGCCGAGCGTCAGCTCGGTGATCCGAAACCCCGGGCGGGCCGCGTGGCAGACGCGCCGCTCGACCTCGTAGAGGTGGCTGCTGTCCTTCAGCGCTTCCATGTCACGCCCCCCCGAACGCGTGCAGGGTGTCCCAATAGAGCTTCTCGTAGCCCTGGAGCAGGCGGGCGGCCCGCTTGACCATCCGGGGATCGACGCCGCGGGCCAGGCCGGCCGCCACCACGGCCAGCGCCTGCGTCTCGAAGTCGGCCGGCGGGTTGGCGAACAGGTCGAAGAACGCGGTCTCGGCCTCGGCGAGCCCGTAGCTGGCGCGCAGCGCCCGGCTGATGCGCGCGCAGTTGGCGCCCCAGGCGGGGAAGTTGACGAGAAACGCCGCCGCCACCTCGGCCTCCGAGCCGTAGAGAGCGAGCCAAGCCATGTAGGCGGGATAGGCCTGGGCCGCCGGCGCTGGCTCGTAGGCCTCGAGCAGGGCTTCGTCCATGTTCATGGCGCGGGCGAAGGCCCCCAGCGCGCCGAGCGCGGCGCTCTCGCCGGCCAGCACACCCTGGAAGAACGGACCGCTCTCCGTCGTCGCGAAACGGTGCACGAGCAACCCCGCGCTCCGGAGATCGCTGCGGATGATGTGGTACTGCTCGCCGGCGAAGCGCGCGAGCGCGCCCCGGCGGACGCGGCCGGCTTCTAGCTCGACGAGGTAGGGATGGGCCCGAATCTCCTGTTCGACGACGACGAGGTCGCGCCGGATCTCCTCGATCAGCGCCTTGCTTTTACGCATGGCGCTCGGTCTGGGGCCCGGGCGGCGCGTGGCCGTTGAGACGTCCGAGCAGGCCGTGGAGCGCCTTGCGCGCTTCCGCGTCTTCCGGCGCCGCGCGCACGGCGCCCTCGAATTCGCGCAGCGCGTCCGGCCATTTCCCCTGCCGGGCGTAGATGCGTCCGAGGTTCATGAAGGGGAATTGTCGCGGCTCGTAGCGGGTGGCGCGCTTGGCCTTCTGGAGCCAGGGAATCGCCTCGTCGAGCTTGCCACCCTGCATGAGGTACACGCCGATGTCGTTATACGGGTTGCCGAAGTCCGGATCGATGGCGATCGCCTTCAGACACTCCTCGGTGGCCTCCTCCAGCCGCCCCTGAAAGCTGAGCGTCCAGCCCAGGAACGTGTGGGCCTCCGCGGTCGGACGCACCCGGATGGACTGCCGGTAGAGATCGATCGCGGCGTCCAGGTCTCCCGCCATCTGGCGACGGTACGCCTCCCGCCACAGCTCGGTCGCCCGCTCGATGTCCTCGGCGTCGCTCACGTGCTCGGTGGCCCCGTGGGCCGGGCCGCCACCGCGGTATTGTACGCGGCGTTCCGGGCGTGCGCGGCGTGCCATTCAGGTCCGCTCCGAGTCACGCAGGATCGGCCCCCTTGGGGAGCCAGCGTGCCCCACCCCATCACCGTTCGTGGCCGTGGGCCGTGCCCAGAACCCCAGGCGTTTGAAAACAAGTCTTTAGCCGTTCCTCCCCGGCTGCAGCGTATGATCCCCCCGCTTCGGCACACCCCTTGCTCCACGACCCTGCAGCCCAGGAGACAACGGCCAAGCGTGGCGCCCGTGACGCTCCATCACATCCTGCCGCTGGTCGCGCTGGTGCTGAATGTGGGCCTCGTCGCCATCGCCCTCGTTCGGGACCCGGCCAGCCGACTCAATCGTGTCTTCGTGTGGTTCGTGTCGGCCATGGCGCTGTGGAACTTCGGCGTTTTCATGCTCCGCCGCACCATGGACGAATCGGGCGCCTTCGCCTGGGAGGTCGTCATCCACGTCGGGATCATCGCCTTGCCGGCCTTCTACTACCACTTCGTCGTCGTCTTCCTGGAGGCCACGCTCGAGCGGCGTCGGGCCCTGATCACCGTCTACGGCCTGTCGGCGGCCTTCTCGCTGCTGAACCTCACCGGCGCCTCCGCCTTCATGCGCGGCGTGCAGTCCACGGCCTGGGGCTGGGCGCCGGTTCCCGGGCCCCTCTATCACGCCTTCCTCGTCTACTTCTACGTCTTCCTCCTCGCCGGGCTCGTCCACCTGCGCCGGGCCCACAGCGAGGCCGGGTCGGGATTCCGGCGCAACCGGATCCTGCTCGTGCTGCTGGGAACCGCGTTCACGGTCCTCGGCGGGTTCGTGGACATCATCCGCTTCGCCGTCGCCCGCGTCGTCCCGGTCATCGAGCACGCCTATCCCGTGGGCATCCCCACCAACATGCTCTGCGCGGTGTTGTTCGGCGCGGCCATCGTCCGCTACCGGATGTTCGACGTCAGCGTGATGGTCAAGAAGTGCGCTGTGTACGGCATGGTGGGCGCCGTCGTGACCTCGGCCCTCATCGCCGTCACCTGGGGCCTCGAGCGCGCCTTCGCTCTGGAGCGGATCACCGCGCTGTGGATCATCACGCCACTCGGATTCCTCTTCACCCTCCTGCTGACGCCCCTGAGCCGCCCTGTCGAGGATTGGATCGAGCGGCTGATGTTCAGCAAGCCGCGCGGCTGTCACAAGGCGCTGGTGGCGCTGAGCAAGCAGATGAGCATGATCCTGGACTTCGGCCAGGTCGTTGAGACGCTGGTGCGCGGTCTCGTCCGCGGCATTCCGCTCACGCACTGCGCGCTGCTGGTGTACGACGCGACGACTAGCGCGTTCGTCCTGCATCGGGAGGAGACGACGAGCGGCGAGGGCGTCGGCGTTCAGGCCATCGCCTCCGGCAGCCCGCTGGTCGGCTGGCTGGAGCAGGCGGAGCAGGTGCTGGTCAAGGAGGCGGCGATTCAGGACCGCACCGTGGCCCGGCGCCTGGGCACCGACGAAGGCGAGCTGGAGCGGATCAACGCCTCCCTGATCGTCCCGGTGAAGATCGAGCGCACGATCAGCGGCATCCTGCTCCTAGGCGAGAAGCTCTCCGGCGAGATCTTCGACGCCGAGGAGCTGGAGCTGCTCTCCGTCCTGGCCACCCAGACCGCCATCTCCATGGAGAACGCGCGTCTCTACGAGGCCGCCGACCGCGGGCGCCGCCGGATCGACGTCCTCTATCAGCTCTCCCGGCGGCTGGCCACGGTCGGCGAGACGGACGAGACCCTGTCTCTCATCGTCACCGAGACCCGCCGCTTGCTCGGAGGTGAGCTCGCGGCGATCCGTCTGCTGGAAGGAGAGGACCTCGTCCTCCGGGCCTGGACCGAATCGCCCATCGCGTCCGCCCTCCGGGCGCGCCTCCACGTCGGCGAGAGCCTCTCCGGCGCCGTGGTGGCGACGAATCAACCGGTCATCGTGGAGGACGTCCTCGAGGACACTCGGTACGACCCCGCCCACCGGCGGGCCGCCGAGGCCACGGGCATTCACGGGTTCCTCGGTGTCCCGCTCCACGCCAACGATCGCGCCACCGGCGTGCTCTACCTGTACACCCGCGAGCGGCGGCGGTTCCGGGCCGACGAGGTGTCGCTCCTGGCCGCCTTCGCCGATCAGGCGTCGGTGAGCCTGGAGAAGGGTCGCATGGCCGCCGAGCAGAAGCGGGCCGAGGAGGCGTTACGGCAGAGCGAGAAGCTGGCCACCATGGGCAACCTCCTGGCCGGCGTCGCCCACGAGCTGAACAATCCGCTGACGGTCATCGTCGGGTACGCCGAGCTGCTCCGGGAGCGCGTGCGACACCTGGTCTCCACGGCGCCGGCCAAGGTCGAGGCCGCCGCCGAGCAGATCGACGTCGCCGCCCATCACTGCAGCCGCATCGTCCGCAACTTCCTGGCCCTGGCCCGCAAGCACCCGCCGGAGCGACAGCGCGTGGCGCTGAACCAGATCGTCGCCGACACCGTCGATCTCCTCGCCTACCCCTTCCGCACCGACAGCGTGACCGTGACCCTGGACCTCGCCGCCGACCTTCCCGACCTCTGGGCCGACCAGCACCAGCTCAAGCAGGTCGTCGTCAATCTCTTGACCAACGCGCATCACGCCATGCGCCAGACCGGAATGCGCCGCCTCACGCTGATGACACGCCACGACTCGGCCCACGGCCGGGTCCGGCTGAGCGTGGCCGACACCGGGCCGGGCATCCCGCCGGCAATCCAGGCCCGGATCTTCGAGCCCTTCTTCACCACCAAGCCGGTGGGCGAAGGCACGGGGCTCGGCCTCTCGCTCTGTCACGGCATCGTCGAGAGCCACGGCGGCGCCATCACCGTGGAGAGCGAGCCCGGGCACGGCGCCACGTTCATCATCGAGCTGCCGGCGGGCAGCCCCGAGCCGGTCGAAGCCGGCGCCGAGGACGGGCTCGCGCCCAGCGTGCCCGGGCAGACGGTCCTGGTGGTGGACGACGATCCGTCCGTGACGACGTTCCTGGCTCAGCTCCTGGCCCAGGACGGTCACCGCGTGGACACCGCACCGGGCGCGGCCGAGGCGCTGGAGCGCCTCGGCGCCTGCCGCTACGACCTGGTCATCAGCGACGTGCGGATGCCGAAGATCGACGGTCCCCGCTTCTACCGCGAGCTCGAGCGGCGGCGTCCCGGCGACCGCCCGCCGTTCATCTTCATGACCGGCGACATCCTGGGCGGCGACACGCTGCAGTTCCTGGAGTCCATCAAGGCGCCTTGTCTCAACAAGCCGTTCGGCATCGAGGAGGTTCGCCGGGCCGTCCACGCCGCCGTCGCCGCCTCCCACTGAGTCCGCGCGACGGTAGTCGCGCCTCACGTGAATGGGGAGGTTTGGAGGGGGTGGCCGCTACCCCCTCCAACTTCATGATCAGCCCAGCCCGCCGCGCAGGCGGGGATCGGCGAGGTCGCGGACGGCGTCGCCCACGAGGTTCAAGGCGAAGACGGCCAGACTGATGGCGATGCCGGGAAAGAAGATCATCCACGGCGCGTGCTCCATCGCCTCCGTTCCCGCCGTCAGCATGCCGCCCCAGGACGGCTCGTCGGGCGGAGCGCCCACCCCGAGGAAGCTGAGCGCCGCCTCCACCACGATCGCGTAGGAGACGTTGGTGGTGACCAGGACGATGTAAGTGGCCAGACAGTTGGGCAGGACGTGGCGGAAGATGACCCGCCAGTGCGAGCAGCCGGCGGCCTGCGCCGCCTCGATGAAAGGATGCGCCTGGATCCCCAGCGCCACCGAGCGGACGGTGCGCGCCGCCGTCGGCGTCAACAAGATCGCCAGGGCCAGGATGACGTTGTTGATCGACTGGCCGAGCGCGGCCATGAGCCCCAGCGCCAGGATGATCGGAGGCAGCGCCATGACCGAGTCGACCACGCGCTGGCTGGCCAGGTCGGACACGCCGCCGAAGTAGGCGGTGATCACGCCCCAGAGCGCCCCCAGCGTGATGCCGAAGAGGACGGACGTGAGCCCGACGTAGAGCGACAGCCGCGCCCCCCAGACGACGCGGCTCAGGATGTCACGGCCGATGTGATCGGTGCCCATCGGGAACTCGGTGCTGGGTGGCTGGTAGGGCGCGAATGCCGCGTCCTTGGGGCCGTGGGGGGCGAGCTGAGGTGCCAGCGCCGCGGTGGCCACCAGCAGCACGACGACCACGGCCCCCAGCGCCCCCAGCGGTTGTCGCTTCAGCAAGCGCACGAGGCCGGGCGGCATCTCAGGCGTACCGGATGCGCGGGTCGAGCCAGCCGTAGAGCAGGTCCACGACCAGGTTGACCGCGAGGAAGATCACGGCCATCACGAAGATGATCGCCTGCACCGTCGGGTAGTCGCGATAGTTCACCGCTTGCACCAGGGCGGTGCCCATGCCGGGGACGGCGAAGATGATCTCCATGATGACGATTCCGCCCAGGAGGCGGCCGCCCCACCAGCCGATGAACGTCACCACCGGCAGCAGCGCGTTGCTGAGCGCGTGGCGGTAGACGACGGCGCGCTCGCCGAGCCCCTTGGCCCGCGCCGTGCGCACATAGTCGTGACGGACGATCTCCAGCATCTGCGAGCGCGTCAGCCGCATAATCGGCGCGCTGATGTAGTAGGCCTGGGCCAGGGCCGGCCATACCAGCTGCTTCAGGTTGCTGGCGGGGTCCTCGAACAGGCCGGCGTACTCGAGAGGCGGCAGCCACCGGAAGAAGCGCACCAGCAGGTACAGGATGAGCACGCCGGTGAAGAAGATGGGCAGGCTGAGCCCGCTGATGCTGACGACGCGCACGAGGTAGTCGGCCCAGGTGTTCTGGCGCACCGCGGACACGACGCCGAGCGGCACCGACCAGACGACGGCGAACAGGAGCGTGAGGACGGCCAGCTCCATCGAGCGCGGGAAGCGCTCGACCAGGATCTGGTTCACCGGCCGTCGCTGGCTGTAGGAGTAGCCGAAGTCCCCGCGGAGGACGCCGGCGACCCAACCCAGATACTGCACGACCAGCGGCTGGTCCAGGCCCAGCTCGGCCCGGATCTGCTGGATCTGCTTCTGCTGGATCGCGCTCGACTCCGACCCCGTCTGGTACACCAGGATCTGCGCGATGTCCCCCGGGACCATCCGCATCAGGACGAAGATGACGATGGACACGCCCACCAGCGTCGGCCCGAACATCAGCAGCCGGCGGAGGACGTAGGTGCGCACGCCGCGCCGTCAGCCTCCGGTCGCGCGCGCGACGGCCACTAGCGCCCGCGACCGCCCGGCGGCGGCGTCCGGTCCACCGGGGCGATCTCCGCCATGTCGGACTCGAGCTGCAGCGTGTCGGCGATCTTGGTGTACGAGGAGAACATCTGGGTCACGCCGACGACTTCCATCACGCCGCGGTCGGTCACGCCCAGCCGGAGCAGCTCGCCCAGGTGAAAGGCGGTGCCGAAGGCCGAGCGGGAGGTCAGCGAGACGGCGAAGGCCAGCGCTTCCTTGAGCCGGCGGCTGAGGCGGTTGTCCGTGAAGGCGCGTCGCGTCGCCGCCCAGACCTCGGCGGCGTACTTCGCGTCGCGGGCCAGCACGCGGAAGGGCAGCGGAACTTCCTCAGCGCCGTAGAACTCGCGGATGTCGGCGTAGAGCGCGGCCAGTTCTTCGCCACGCTCGTCGGCGGGGGTGAGCAGCGTCCCCAGCCCGTCGGCCACCACGTTGACCGCGTTGGTGATGCCCACCACGAAGGCGGCCTCGTACCACAGCGCGTCCTCGGCCATCCCCTGCAGCTTCCCGGCCGCAGTGTGGGCCTCCACTCAGTACTTGCAGGCGTTCACCCCGCTCACGACGGCGGCGATCATTTCCTTTTCGGCCCGGGTGAACTCGCCCGGCGCGGCGGCCCGGCGCATGGCCCGGCCGTGGGGGCCGCCGAACTCCGGGTCCCAGGCCATCACCCGGCTCATGGCCGGCGGCTGCTTGAACTCGTAGCCGAACCACTGCTTGCTCAGCTCGAACAGCCGCTGCGCGGCCTCGGGATACTCGGCGGCGTCTCGCACTCGCACGGTCGGCATCGCTGATCCTCCCTCAGCCCTCGTACACCTCGCGGCAACCCACGCCGCGCTGGAAGGCGATGTACTGGTCCCGCGTCATCGCCGGGCGGGTGGCGGCCTGCACCTCGCGGGCCCCGGCGGCGTCGCCCCCCAGGAGGTCCACCACCATGGCGGCGAGCATCTTGGCCGGCGCCACGTAGGCCAGCGGCTTGTCCACGATCGCGTAGTCCGGACCATGGCCGGTCCCCCGGGCGCCGCCCATGTAGGGATGGAGCACCGGGATCACGTGCGAGAGATCGCCCATGTCGGTCGAGCCCGTCCGGTGGCCGACCTCGCGGTAGTCGGCCGCGCCGACCAGGCCCACCGCATTCGCCTTGAAGTAGCGCGCCATGGTGGCGTCGCTCCGGAGCGGCAGGTAGCCGGCCAGCGTCTCGATCTCCACGCGAGCCCCCAGCGCCAGCGCTCCCGCGCGGAGGGCACGGTCCACCTTGGCGTTGGCGTCGCGAATCCCCTCCAGCGTCCGTCCCCGTACATAGGTCTCGAGGCGGGCTTCGCCGGGAATCACCTTCACCTGGGAGCCGCCGTGCGTGAGAACCGGATGCACGCGGATCGTGTCCTCGTCCCTGAACGTCTCCCGGAGCGCGTTGATGCCGGCCAGCGCGATCTGAGCGGCATAGAGCGCGTTGATGCCCCGATCCGGCGCGCCGCCGGCGTGGGCCGCCCGGCCCACGAAGCGTGCCGTCTTGCCGAAGCGGCCGTTGTTGCTGGCCGGCAGGCAGGCACGCCCGTCCTCGGGCCGGGGCGTCGTGTGAATCATCATGGCCAGGTCCACGTCGTCGAAGTGACCGAGCCGGAGCAGCTCGCACTTGCCGCCCAGGAACTCGAGCCGCCCGGCGTCGCGCTGACGGAGCCGCCACGCGAGGTCGCCGCCCTCTTCGGCGGGCACGGCGAACAGCACGATGCGCCCGGCCAGATGCGCCATGGCGCCGGTGGCCACGAGCCCCATGGCGCAGCCGAGCAGCCCCGCCACCTGCGCGTTGTGGCCGCAGGCGTGCACGGCGCCGGTCTCCGGGTCGGCCTCCGGATGGCCCGCCACGGCGAGGGCGTCCAGCTCGCCAATCAGCGCAAAGGTCGGCCTCGGGCCGCGGCGCCCCGACAGCTCGGTGCGGACGCCCGTCATCGCCAGCCCGGTCTTGGGCTTGAGCCCCAGCGACGCCAGGGTCTCTTCGACCAGGCCCGCCGTTTTCACTTCCTTGAAGCCCAGCTCGGGATGGCGGCGGATCCGCTCGCCCAGACCGATGATGGTCTCGGCCCGGGCGTCGATCGCGGCGTAGAGGCGCTGCTTCAGTTCGTCCCTGGTCACGCTCAGCGGCCCCGGAACACCGGCTCCCGCTTCTCCACGAAGGCCTTGGTCGCCTCGCGATGGTCTTCGGTCATGCCGCAGCGCGTGTGATGCCAGGCCTCGAGGTCGAGCAGCTCCTTCAGTGTGCCGCGCTCGGCCGCGTTGAAGTTGCGTTTCATGTAGCCCAGGGCGACGCGGGCGCCACGGGCCAGGCGCGCCGCCAGCGCCATCGTCTCCTCCTCGAGCCGGGCGTCGGGGACGACGCGGTTCGCCAGGCCGAGCCGGTGGGCCTCGGCGGCGTCGACGATGTCGGCCGTGAAGTAGAGCTCGCGGGCCTTGGCGGTGCCGACGAGCTGGCTGAGGTAGTAGGAGCCGCCGAAGTCCCCGGAGTAGCCGACGCGCGCGAAGGCGGTGGCGAAGCGGGCCGTGTCCCCGGCGATCCTCAGATCGCAGGCCAGGGCCAGGCTGAGGCCGGCTCCCGCCGCGGCCCCCCGCACCATTGCGATGGTCGGCTTGGGCATTTCGTGCAGCCAGCGGGAGACCTCCATTCGGCTCCGCAGGGCCTGGGCCTTCTCCTCCATCGTCCCGGTGAACTCCCGGCCCTCGGCCATGGCCTTGACGTCGCCGCCCGCGCAAAAGGCCCGACCGGCCCCGGCCAGGACGACCGCCCCGACCTCCGCGCTCTCGGCCAGGCGCGGCAGTGTCTCGAGCAGGTCCTGCAGCATGGGTCCGCTCAGGGCGTTGAGCCGGTCGGGGCGATTCATGGTGAGTACGGCGACACCGTCTTTGACGACTTCGAGCAGGTCTGCGCTCATGGCGGCCCTCCGGAATCTCCCTTAGGTCGGGCGCCTATCATACCGCTTAGAATAGGTTGTCATGCTCCGGCGGGTCGCGTGGCTGATCGTCCTGCTCGGCCTCGTGAGCCTCGGCTGGTACTTTGAGCTCTTCGATCTGCTCTACGCCGGGATCGTCCGGCTGGCGAACCAGCCCGAGACTGCTGATGCGTTCGACGATCCGGGCGGCGGGCGCGTCGACGCGCTGCTCATGCTGGTGTCGTTCTTCTTGCTGACGCCGGTCGTTCTGGGCGCGGTCCTGTTCGTGCTCGTCGCCGTGATGATCGTCTTCCTGCTGCTCACCGAGCCGCTGCTGCGAACTCTGAGCTTGCCGCCCTGGGTGTGCGTGACCGCGGTGCTGGTGGGAGCGGCGTGCGCCGCGTACGTGGCGCGCGCGATGTGGGTGCCGCAGTTCGTCTACGTGCTCGGCCTCGCCGCCAAAGCCGGCCTGGTGTACTTCTCCAGCACTCCGTCCGTCCCCCGCTGATGCCCCGCAGGCCGAACCCGGCGGGGCGTGTCCTGCGTCGGCGCGTGGTGGGATGGCTCGCGGCAGTCGCGGGACCCGCGGGGTCCGCCGACCCGTTCGCGCCGACTGTGACGACGCGACTCGCGGGTGTGTGGATCGCCGCTGACGGAGGCAGTGTGTCTGACGGCGTGGTCGCCGGACCCGGCGGGTCCCGCGACTGCCGCGAGCCAGGCTACTTCGTTCTGACCAGGAAGTCGGCCCGCCGGTTCTGCTTCCAGCAGTCCTCGGTCCTGTCGGTGCAGAGCGGCCGCTCTTCGCCGTAGCTCACGGAGTTGATCCGGTCGGCCTCGACGCCCTGGGCCACCAGGTAGTCGCGCACGGCCTTGGCCCGCCGCTCGCCGAGCACGAGGTTGTATTCGTTCGTCCCCCGCTCGTCGGCGTGACCTTCGACGAGCAGCAGGAGGTCGTTGCTCTTGAGCCACCGGACGTTCTCGTCCAGCGCGGCGGTCTGCGCGGGGCCGATGTCGGATTTGTCGAAGTCGAAGTAGACCGACTTCAGCTCCGAGATCGCGGTGTACTCCTTGGGCACGGGGCGTCCCGACGGCTCCGGCTGCGCGGCTGAGGGCGGCGGTGCAGCCGCCACCGCGGGCGGGGTCGCCGGCTCGGGCGCGGGCGCCGGAGGCGCCGAGGGCGTCGGCTCGGTGGTGGCGGGCGGCGGAGCAGCCGCGACCGGAGGCGGCGGAGGCGGCGCTACCGGTGCGGGGGCGGGCGCCGGGGACGGAGGCGACGGCACAACGGCTTGCGGCGCCTGCGGCACCGGAGGCCTCTGCCGCGTGAGGAGGATCCGTACCGGCGGTTCGGCGTCCCGTACCGAGCCGACCATCTGATCACCCACCACCTTGAAGTCCGCGAGCAGGAGCCCGATTCCCAGCTCGTGCCGCATGGTGACCTCGGTCCCGGACACCTCGAAGACCACGCGCGTACCGCTCATGCCGGCGCTCCGAACCGCCACCGGCACGCCCTCGGCGGCGGCGGTGCCGTCGAGGGTCAGGCGCCCGCGCCCGCCTTGGCCCCGCTGGTCGAACTCCGCGAACGCCATTTGCTCGCGGGGGATCCCACTGATCCCGTGGCCGCGCCACGTTCCGTTCCAACGGCCGGAGATGTCGACAGACGGGGGATCGGGGGAGAAGAAGCCGCCGGTCGCGCAGCCGGTGACCGTGAACGCCAATCCGGCCACCAGAAGTCCGAGTCGTCGCATGAGAGTGCCCCCTCCTTCCGGGCGGCTGCCTCGCTGAAATCGGTGCACCTTCTATAGCAACAGACGTGCGGCTAAATCCGTGAGCCTTTTGTTCGTTCGCGGTGCCCGCCCGTGAGGGCGTGGGAGCCTGGGAGGGGCTACCCGGCCATTCGAGACAACCCGGCACCGGCCGTTGGCCTCCCGGGGCCAGGTGGCGCGGGTCATGTGGCGAGGTCGCGCAGCTCGTCGAGGACGTGAATGATACGATCGGGCTGGACACTGCTCCCCAGCGGCAGGCCGCCGCGGGCGCGGTCGATCCACACCGCGCTGAGCCCGACCCGCTGGGCGCCGTCCACGTCCCAGGTGAGGTGGTCGCCCACCATCCAGGCGCCTCTGGCGTCGGCGCCAAGCGCCCCCAGCGCATGGCGGAAGACGCGCGCGTCGGGCTTGCCGCAGCCGAACTCACCCTCGATCACCATCACGTCGAAAAATCGGGCCAGGCCGTGGCGCGCGATCTTGTCCCGCTGCAGGCGGGCATCGCCATTGGTGACGAGCCCGAGCCGCACCGCGCGCTCACGCAGCCATTCGAGCGTGGCCAGGGCGTCCGGGAACAGGCGCTCGGCGGCGCAGCGGCGGGCGGCGAAGTCCTCGGCGATCCGGCGGCCCAGGCCATCGGCGTTGACGCCCAATCGGTCCAGCCCCAGCGCGGCGATCTTGGCCCAGGCCCGGATCATGTCGGTGCGCTCCCGGCGATGGCGCTCGGGGTCGCTCCAGAACCATTGCCGGGCGGCCTCGATCGCCGCCCCGAGCGCGCCGGCGTCCACGCCGGCGGGCGCGGCCACCGCTTCGCAGCTCCCCCGCCAGCAGGCGTCGGCGCCGCCGGAGTAGTCGAGCAGGGTGTCGTCGAGGTCCAGCAGGAGCGCCTTCACAGCGGCCACGCCTCTCGCCGGTAACCCATCTCCCAGAACATCCACTCGTAGCGGCTCGTGGTGACGAAGTGGCGGGTCATGGCCTCGCGCTCGCCGGCCCCCAGTCCCGTGGCAACCTGATCGGTCGCCGCCAGCACCGCCCTGACGACCGAACCGAACTCCTCGGAGGCGTAGGTCCCGATCCAGCGGGCAAAGAGCGGGTCCCGCGAGCCCTGACGCTCGAGGTGTTTTCCCACCTCCCAGTAGATCCAGTAGCAGGGCAGCAGCGCGGCCATCGCCTCGGGCCAGGGAGCGGCATAGGCGACGGCGAGCAGGTACGACGTGTAGGCGAGGTTGGTCGGGGCCAGCGGCGTCGCCGCGACGGCGGCCGGCGTGAGCCCGAAGTCCTTGAAGAAGGACTCGTGGAGCGCCCGCTCCACCTCGAGCGCCCCGGCGGCGTGCCGGTTGAACATGACGATCCAGTCGTCCTCGGGCGCGCGGGCGGCGACCAGCGACAACGCCCGGGCGAACTCACGCAGGTAGAGGGCATCCTGCACCGCATAGAACTGGAAGCTCTCGCGCGGCAGCGAGCCGTCCGTGAGCCCTCTCACGAACGGGTGCCGCAGGATCGCCGCGTAGATCGGATCGATGGCCCGCCAGAGCTCGGTGGTGAACGCCATGGCCTCGCCTCTCATTGTATGATGCCGGTCACGCGGGAGGGACAGGGCCATGCTGGAGCTCGGACTCGGCGGCAAGGTGGCGATCATCACCGGAGGCAGCGAGGGGCTGGGGCGGGCGTGCGGGGAACGGTTCGCGCGCGAGGGCGCGCGCGTGGCCATCTGCGCGCGTCGGAAGGACGTGCTCGAGCGCGCCGCCGAGGCGATTCGCAAAGCCACCGGCGCCGAGGTGCTGGCGCAACCGGCCGACGTCACCCAACTGGCCGACGTGGAGGCGTTCGTGGGCGCCGTGCTGGCGCGCTTCGGCGGCGTGGACGTGCTCGTCAACAACGCGGGCACGTCGGCCGCCGCCCCGTTCGGCCAGGTGGACGACGCCACCTGGCAGCAGGACTTCGATCTGAAGCTGATGGCCGCCGTGCGCTTCTGCCGCTTGGTCATCCCTCACATGCAACGGCGGGGCGGTGGGCGCATCATCAACGTGACCACCGTCGGCGGCAAGGCGCCGGCTCCGCGTAGCCTGCCCACATCGGTCACGCGCGCCGCCGGCATCAATCTCACCAAGTCGCTGGCCAGCGAGTACGCCGCCGATCGGATCCTCGTCAACACCGTCTGCCTCGGCCTGGTCAAGAGCGCCCAGTGGGAGCGCCGGGCCAAGGGCGACGTGGAGGCCTACTACAAGGACGTTGCCCGCCGCGTGCCCGTGGGACGGGTGGGCGAGACCGAAGAGTTCGCCGATCTCGTCGCCTTCCTGGCCTCCGAGCGCGCCGGTTACATCACCGGCACCGCCGTCAACTTCGACGGGGGGATGTCGGCGGTCGTTTAGTCGGAGGGGGCCTCGACGGCGGGGTTGTCGCACCCCGCGCGAATGGGGAGGTTGGGAGGGGGCGGCCGCTGCCCCCTCCAATTTCATGATTGCGCGGGCGCAGCCCGCGCTTGAAAGCGGTTACCCCGACACGCTCTTAGTCGGGTCGGAAGACTCGAGGGCGTGCAGGACGCGCCGGACGACTCCGCACACGTCGGCCACCGCCGGCTTGTTCAGGCAGGGAGCGCCCGTCTTCGACAGAAACGCCCGAGTCTCCGCGCTCATCGTGTCTCCGGTGACGAAAATTATCCGCTGCCGCAGCTCCGGATGGCGCTTTCCCAACTCCCGGTAGAGGCCGGGACCGTCCAGCACCGGCATCTTGATGTCGCTCAGGATGAGATCGAAGGCCCGCTCGCCGAGCCGGTTCAGCGCCTCGGCCCCGTTGGCCGCCGTTTCCACTTGATGGCCATCGTCGGCGAGGGTGTCGGCCAGGACGGCGCCCACCTCCGGCTCATCATCGACGACGAGGATCGCCTTGTTCGGGATCGGCGGCAGCGACTCGTCCGCCGGTGTTTGGACCGCATCCGCCGGCGTCGCCAGCGGGAGGTCAAGGCGGAAGGTCGCGCCCGCGCCGGGCCGGCTCTCCACGTGGATCGTTCCGCCGTGCGCCCCGACGATCTCCCGACAGAGGGCGAGCCCCAGCCCGGTCCCTTGACCCAGCGGCTTCGTGGTGAAGAAGGGCTGAAAGATCCTCCCCTGAATCTCCGATGGGATGCCCGGCCCGGTGTCGGCCACCGCGAGTCGGAGGCGGCAAGCGTCGGCATCGTGCCCGGTCATCAGGGTGAGCCGCCGTGGCCCGGACTGCGCCCGCATGGCCTGGTGCGCGTTCGTGATCAGGTTCACCACCACCTGGTGAAGCTGGTGGGGATCCGCCCAAACGATCGGGAGTTCAGCCGCGAGGTCAAGCTGCACTTCGACGTCGTCGACCCCGAGCGGATACGCCAGCACCTCGACGGCCTCGCGGACGAGGTCGTTCAACCGCACGAGCTGACGCTCCGGCGGGTGATGGCGCGCGAGGGAGAGGAAGTTCCTGACCGTCCGGGCACATCGGTTGGCGGCCCGAGCGATCTTCGCGGCCCGCTCGGCCAGGGGCCCGCTGCCGGCCCCCCGGTGGAGCAGTTCGGCCTGGCCGGCGACGACGGCCAGGGGATTGTTCAACTCGTGCGCGACCCCGGCCAGCAAAGCGCTCATCGCGGCGAGCTTCTCGGTCTGCTGCCGGCTCTGTTCCGCCCGCTTGCGCTCGGTGACGTCGCGAATGACGCTGGACACGAAGGTCTCCTCCCCGCTCTTCAGGGGACCGAGGCTGATCTCCGCCGGAAACTCGGCGCCATCCTTGCGCAGGCCGTACAGTTCCGTGCTGGTGGCCGTGGTCCGCGGGTGCAGATTCGCGAACAGCCGCTGCTGGCGCCGCCGGAGCTCGAGCTGGAAGCGGGCGGGAACGAGAATCTCGACCGGCTGCCCCACCAGTTCCCTCCGCGCGTAGCCGAACAGCCTCTCGACCTGTGAATTGACGAGGACGATCGCTCCCTGGCCGTTGGCGATGACCATGGCGTCGGGAGCGAACTCCACCAGGTTCCGGAAGCTCGCCTCGGCGGCGCGGAGCGCTTCCTCCATCTGCTCGCGCTGGATGATCTGGGCCTTCATGACCTCGTTGACCCTGACGAGCTCTTGAGTCCGCTCCCTGACCCGAGCCTCAGAGTTACCGAAGGCCTCTTGGAGCCGGGCCTCGGCCTGACGGCGCTCGGCCACCACGGCGGCCATGGTCAAGATGGTCACGGTGACGATGCCGGCGAAGGCCTGCAGGAGCAACAGGGACGTGTTGACCGTCTCCCTCACGAACGGGCCGAACCCGTGGGCCGTGTCCCACACCGCGAGCACCGAGGTCATGGCCGCCGCCGTCGCGGCTTCGCGGGGCCCGAACCGGCAGGCCACCCAGACGAGCCAGGGAATCGGGACGAAGACCAGCGGATAGTGCGCATCCTTGTCGAGGGGCCAGCCTCCGAACCCGATGTGGGCAGCGACGAGCAGCGAGCCGAATACCAGCGCCGCTTCCAGACGCGTCCGCCAGGCCCAGGGGGGCTGCGATCGTCGGGCCCAGGTGACGAGCACCGGGGCCACCAGCAGCACGCCGGTGACGTCTCCCAGCCACCACGTGAACCAGATCGTTCCATAGATGGTGTCCGGGGCCATCCCCGCCACGACGATGGCGGTGGGGCCGATGCTGGCGCTCACGAGGCACATCAGGAGCGCGGTCAGCGTGAACTTCAAGACATAGGCCGCCCGGTCGAACGGACTGCCGGAGAGCACGAGGCGCCGGAGGATGAGGCGGCCCACCACCGCTTCCAGCGTATTGCCCATCGCGATCGCCGCCGAGACGGCCAGAATCGTCGCATCGGCGGCAGCTTGATTGGCGAAAAAAGCGTGGACGTTCGCGACGAATGCACCCACCATGATGCCGGGGCAGGCGCGATACCCCAGCAGCAGCATCGCGGCCAGGGCGATGCCCGATGGGGGCCAGACGGGCGATGCGTTCGTCTTGTCCAGGGCCAGCAGCAAGCCGAGGCTGGCCGAGGCGTAATAGAGGATGGCGACCACGAGGCCTTCGATCGCCGCGATGAGCCGGGGTCTCACTCCACGTACGAGTGTGTCACGGGCCCAACGGCGAAAGTCAAATTTCCCCAGGGCCGTGGCGGGACCTCCCGCCGTCGCCGTAGCCGGGAACTTTTGGCCTCGGCGATGGGTCTAACGGTGCAAGAGGAGAGGGCGGCCGACGTGCTCGAGCGGCTCCAAGCGGGCGACCCGCGCGCCTTCGAGGACCTCGTGACGGCCTACCAGCATCGGGTATTCGCCGTCGCCTACCGGATGCTGGGCAGCCGCGCCGAGGCCGAGGAGGCGGCGCAGGAGGTTTTCCTCCGGGTGCACCGGGCGATCGCCGAGTTCCGAGGCGACGCCAAGCTTTCGACCTGGATGTATGCGATCACCTCCCGCCACTGCCTGAACCGGCTGGCCTCGGGCGCGCAACGCCTGGCCCGCGCGAGCGCCGCCGAGGACGTGCTGGCCGACGTGCCCAGTCCCGAGCAGGACGCCGCCGACGCCCTGGAGCGACGCGAGGTGGTGGTCGCGCTGCATCGGGCCATCGCCGAGCTGCCCGAGGAGCGGCGCATCGTCGTCGTGCTGCGCGACCTCGAGGGACTGTCCTACGAAGAGATCGCCGAGGTGCTCGACGTGACCCTCGGCACCGTGCGCTCACGGCTGCACCGGGCGCGCCTGGAGCTCAAGGAGAAGCTGGAGAAGGTGCTGGCATGACGTGCGACGAGGCCCGCGCGCTCTTCTCCGACTTGGCCGACGAACGGCTCGGTGCCGGCGAGCGTGAGGCGTGTCGGACCCACCTGGCCACGTGCGCCGAATGCCGCCGTGAGTGGGAGGGATTCGAGCGCACGCTGGCGCTGCTCCACGCGCTGCCGCGGCACCGCGCTCCCGCAGGGTTTGCGAACCGCGTGCTGGCGGCCGCACGCCCGGAGGCCTGGCCCAAGCGCCTGGCCCGGCGGCTGTTCGTGCCCCTGCACGTCAAGCTTCCGCTGGAGGCGGCGGCGGTGGCGCTCGTGGGTGTGGGTGCGGCGCTGATGACGCGCACGCCCGAGATGCAATGGGCCATGCGGGAGGCGACGCCTCCGGCATATCAGGCGCCGGCTTCCGGCGTTGCTCCGACGCCTGAACCACGGTCCTCCACGCCAACGGCCGCGTCGTCCTCCGAGCCGAAGACCGAGCCCCCGGTCGTGCCGAAGACCAAGCCGCCAGCTGTGTCGAGCGAGGCTGAGAAGTCGGCGAGGCAGGATGCGCCGCCACGTCAAGCAGCAACGCCGCCGCCGGAGAGCCCGGCGCCCCGCGCGCTGGAGAAAGCTCAGGAGGCGGCGCGGGCGCGCGGGCCGGCCGTCAGCCGCCTCGCCGCCCCCGGGCCGGCGGTCATCGGCCGATTGGCCGTCGACGAGCGTGCTGAGGCCGAGCGAGCACTCGCCGCCCTTTTTGCGCGCGTCGGCGCCAGCGAGGTTTCCCGCGTGGAGGTGACGGACGGTGTCGTCGTGGAAGCGGACGTTCAGCGGGCTCAGTACGCAGAGCTCGTGAACGGCCTCGCCGCCATCGGGGCCTGGGCGGCGGACGGCGAGCCCGAGGCCGATGCCGACCGTGTACGCGTGCGCGTCCGCATGGTGCGACGCCCGGCAGGCTGACGGAACCTTTCCCCAATCGTGCGGTCTAACTCGGCGAAGGCACTCGACGCCGAGGAGGCTGGACGATGACCAAACGCGACTTTCTCCGCGCTCTCGCCGTAGGCACCGGCACCCTCGCCGCCGCACCGCCACACGCCTGGGCCGACCGCATCAGGCTGATTCCCGGCGAGCCCGTGCCGCGCGGGCCGGTGATCTCCGGCGTGCCCAGCCCCGACTTCCGGCGCTTCGTGGGCGGCGTCCGCGTCGGCGAAGCGAGCCGGCACGACGGGTTGCTCGTCTTCTGGCTCCACGCCGCCCACGCCAAGGCGGCGTGGCCCATCGCGACGCTCGAAGAGGCCCGCACCCGGGGCGACCTCCTGGTCACCGAGCGCGCGCAGGCCACGGTCCCCGCCCTCATCGTGGAGAATCGGGGCGCGACGCCCGTGCTTCTGCTGGCCGGCGAGATCCTGGTCGGCGGCAAGCAGCACCGCGTGGTCATCGAAGACATCCTGCTGGCGCCCAAGAGCGGGCCGCGCGATCTCGCCGTGTACTGCGTGGAGCAGGGGCGCTGGGCCGGGCGTTCCGGCGACTTCGTGAGCAAGGGCAGCTTCGCGGCGCCCCAGTTGCGCGCGCGGGTGATGGACCGGGTGGACCAGGGGCGTGTGTGGGCCGAGGTCCATCGCTACGCTCGCAGCGCGAAGGCGGCGTCGCCGACGGAAAGCTACCAGGCCATCTATGAGAACCCGGACGTGAAAACCCATCAGCGCGCCATCGAGAGCGCCGTCGGCCCCGCCGCCGCGCCGGCGGCCCACGGTGCCGCCGTTTTCGCCGGCGAGGCGTTCGTCGGCCTCGACCTCTTCCACTCCCCCGATCTCTTCGCCCGCCAGTGGCCCAAGCTCTTGCGCGCCCATGCGCTGGAGGTCTACCGGCGCGCGACGGCCGGTCCGCCCGACGACAAGAGCCGCCGCCGCGAGGTGGACGACCTCCTGCGCCGCGCCGCGCGGGCCCAGGGCGCCCTGCGGGAAAGTCCCGGATTGGGACGACTGTTCGAGTTCAGGCTGGAGGCGGCCCGTGGCTCGGCGCTGATCGTCGACGCAGAAGTCGTGCACACCGCCATCCTCTGATGCTATTCAGTCGGCATGACGCGACGCGGGCGGTGGATCGCCGGCCTCGCGCTGGCCGGGGCGATCCTCACCGCCGCGCTGGCCGCGCGCTTCGGCCCGGCCTTCAGCCTGGCGCTGGCCCTGGCCTCCCCGACAACCGAGGGCTGGCTTGCCTCGCTCGGGGCCCCGGTGAGACGCGAGGAGATCCAGGTTTCGGTCGGCGAGCGCGTCCTCCACGCCGACGTCTATCGCCCGGCGCATCACCGGGGGGCGCTCCTCCTCGTTCACGGGCTCTCGCGCACCGGCCCGCGGCAACCCGACCTGGCGCGCCTGGCGCGGCTGGTGGCCGAACGGGGTCTGCTGGTCATGGTCCCGCGCTTCGAGGGGCTCGCCGCCTTTCGGCTGACCGGGACCGAAGTAGACGACATCCGCGGAGCCCTCGAGCACCTCCGCCGGCTCGCCAACCACGTGGGCGTGGCCGGCTTTTCCTTCGGAGCCGGCCCCATGCTCCTGGCCGCCGCCGAGGTACCGGAACTCCGCGTGGTGGGCTCGTTCGGCGGCTACGCCGACCTCCGCCACGTGATCGCCTTCATCACGACGGGAGTGCACCACTGGGGGGGCCAGCGCCTGGTCCAGCGCCAGGAGGAGTACAACCGCTGGAAGGCCCTCGCCTTGCTGGTGGCCTTCGTCGAGCACCGCGGCGACCGCGCCACGCTTGGGGCCATCGCCACCCGCAAGCTAACCGACCCCGGGGGCGACACGGTCGGCCTCGAGGGGGACCTGGGCCCCGGGGGCCGGGCGATGCTGGCGCTGGTCCTGAACCGCCGGGAGGAGGCGGTGGAGGCCCGGATCCAGGCCCTGCCGGCCGGGGTCAGTGCCGCGCTCGAGCGCCTCTCGCCTCGGGGTGCGGTGGCCCGTATCCGGGCACGGCTCTTGATCGCCCACGGGGCGGGCGACACCTCGATCCCGTTCACGGAGAGCCTGCATCTGGCGGCGGCGGCCCCCTCCCCGCCACGGCTGGTCATCCTCCAGAGTTTTCAGCACACCCGCCCCCAGCCTGAGTGGACCTCGGTGGCCGGGGCCCTGAGCGACGGCTGGGGGCTGCTCCGGCTGGCCGACGACCTTCTCGCCCTCCGATGACCCTTTCACGCCACCGGCCCGCCGGGGTCTTATAGTGCGACATGGGCCACCAACCTTTCGAGACGGTTCTGGCCGCCCACCATTCGGAGATCCATCGGTACCTGCGGCGGGTGACAGCCCGGGCGAGCGACGCTGACGACCTCTCCCAGGAGACGTTCCTGCGCGCCTGGCGGGCCTACCGGGCCCTGGATGCTGACGCCAACGTCCGGGCCTGGCTCTTCACGATCGCCACGAACCTGGCCCGCAATCACTTCCGGGCCGAGCGGCGGCGACGGAACGCTCACGCCGGGGTCAAGGCGGTCCGCCGGGAGTCCGACGGCGCGGGTCCCGACAGCGAGGCTACCTACAAAGAAACCCGGACGCGCCTGGACCAGGTCGTGGCCGCCCTGCCGGTCAAGCAGCGGGCGGCGTTCGTGCTGAGAAAGGTCCATGACCTCGACTACGAGGCGATTGCGCGAAGCCTCGACTGCACGGCGGAGACCGCCCGGGCGCACGTGTTCCAGGCGCTTAGGAAGGTTCGCCGGGGGCTCGAAGGCTTCGCGCTGCCGCAGATGGAGCTGCCCTCATGAACCGACGGCCCAACGTGTGCGCTGAGATCGAGCCGGATCTGATTGCTGCCGCCACCGGCGAGGCCGAGCCTGCCACGGCGAGCCGTGTCCAGCAGCACATCCGCGCCTGCCCCCCCTGCGGCACCGACTACGCGCAGTACCGCGCCATCGACCAGGCGGTGGGTGTCTGGCGACAGGCGCCCACCACCGCGGGCGACGTGGCGCGAAAGCGTCTGGAGATCCGCCTCGGTGACCTCAAGCGCCGCACCTTCACCTACCGCGTCTTCCCCTCCCCCCTCGGCAACATCCTCATCGCGCTGTCGGAGCAGGGTGTCTCGCTCGTCGAGTACCTGGGACGGTCCAAGAGCCTGGCCCAGTCGCGCCTGGGCCGAATGCCGGGCGTGGAGACCATCGAGGACGGCGCCGAGCTGGAGGCGCTCTCCCGGGAGCTGATCGAGTACCTCGAGGGCAAGCGCACGCGTCTGGAGTGGCCGCTCGACCTTCGCCTCGCCCGCAGCGATTTCCATCGCACCGTGCTCCAGGCCACCGCCGAGATTCCCTACGGGGCTGTCATGTCGTACGCGGGCGTAGCCTGCGAGGTGGGCAAACCTTCGGCCACGCGGGCCGTGGCCCAGGCGCTCCGCTGGAATCCGCTCCCCATCGTCATCCCCTGCCACCGCGTGATCGGCACCTCCGGCGCCCTCACCGGCTACGCCGGCAACAAGGTCGATCTCAAGCAGCGGCTGCTGACGACGGAGGGTATTCGGGTGGGCACCGCGCATCACGCGCCCCAGGTGGCGCCCGACGCCATGTACGTCGGCGAGCCCAACGACCAGTGGTACTGCCTGCCCACCTGCTCCTCTCTCGAGTCGCTGCAGCATCCCAGCCGGTTGCTCTACTTCGGCAGTCGCGAGCGCGCCGAGGCCTTGGGCCGCGAGCCCTGCTCGACGTGCCGGCCGGATCTCCACCCCATCGCTCACTGACACGCCAGGAGGTACTCCCAATGTCGGAGATGACCCGGGCCGTAGTCCGCGTCCGCGAGGGCATCCGCATCCACTACCGGCGGCTGGGCCGTGGGCCCGCGATGGTGCTGCTCCACGGCTTCCCGCAGACGGGCCACATCTGGCGCAAGGTCATGCCGGCGCTCGGAGAGCGCTTCACCGTCGTCGCGCCCGACCTGCGCGGCTACGGCGACTCCGATCGTCCGCGCGACGGCTACGACAAGCGCACCATGGCCGGCGACGTGGCGGACTTGATCCGCCAGCTCGACCTCGGCCCCGTGGTCCTGGTCGGCCACGATCGCGGTGGCCGGGTGGCCCACCGCTTCGCCCTCGATCATCCCGCGCTGCTCACGCGACTCGTGCTCCTCGACATCGCGCCCACCTACGACATCTTTCACGGGATGGACTACCAGGGCGCTCGGGAGCGCTGGCACTGGATCTTCCATCTGGTGCCCGACCTGCCGGAGGCCCTGGTGGCCGGCCGTGAGGAGATCTACCTGCGCTTTCTCTTCCGCGCCTGGGCGCTCGATCCGGCCGCCCTCGAAGAGGAGGCGGTACAGGAGTATCTGCGCTGCTTCCGCCAAGCCGGGGCCATGCACGCCGCGTTCGAGGACTATCGCGCGGGCGGCACGCTGGACCTCGAGCACGACGGGGCGGACCGCGACAAGAAGATCGCGGTGCCCACGCTGGTGCTGTGGGGCGCCGCCGGCCGCCCGCCCCAGAGCAGCGACATGCTCGGTGTCTGGAAGGCGCGCGGCGAGCGCGTGGAGGGCTTCGCGATTCCCGGCTCCGGCCACTTCATCGCCGAGGAGCAGCCGGCCGCGCTCGTGGAGGCGATCCGGGCCTTCGTGAAATAGCGGCCGGTTTTTCACGCCGGGCGCGCCGCGGTGTTGTACCGGGCAGAGGAGGTCATCATGCTGACCCTGACTCTGCTCGGTCTCATCGCCGCGATCCTCGTCCCGCCGGCCGCCGTGATCGGCCTGCTCCTGCTCACCGCGAAGATCCAGCGCGCGCGTGAGGACGCCGCCGCCCGGCAGGTGGCGGTGACCGACGCCATTCACCGCGAGCTCGGCCCCGTGGTCGCTCCGATCGTCCGCCGGCGCGGCTGGCGGGCCTGGGAGCTTCGCGTGGCCGTGCCGCTGGAGCGCCCGGCGTTCGCCGGCACGGTGCTGGCCATCGCGCATCGGACGCTGGCCCGCTTCGATCCGCGATCCATCTCGCGCGTGCACTTCGTCCTCGTGCCCCGCGAGGCGCCGTCCCGGCGCTGAGCGCGCGCATACGACTGTGACGGGAGTCGTGCTCACCCACCGCGGCACGCTTTCACGCCAGCCGCTCCGCGGGGTTCAAGTAATCGAAGGGGGCCTCGACGGCCCCCTCCGAGCCTCCCCCAGGGACAGGATTGCGCGGGCAAAGCCCGCGCTCGAGCGAGAGCGGCGGCGCGCTTCACGCCCGCCGCTCGGCGGGGTTGTAAGGGGCAAAGGAGCCGACATGGACTTCAACGAGTACGCGGTCGTTTCGATGATCAAGCAGCGCCACGCCGAGATGGTGGCCGAGGCCCGGCGCGATGCGATCATCCGCGAGCACACTGCGGGGCGGGGGGTGCTGCGGGTGACGCTCGGCACCGCGTTGATCCGCGCCGGCGCCTGGCTGCTGCGCGAGGAGTACGCGCCCCACGCCTCGTGAATCATCGGCCGGGGTGAGCGCGATGAGAGTCCGCGACATGGGTCTCGCCGCGCTCGCCTCGGTCGTCTGGGGCCTCGGGTTCGTCGCCGCCAAGTTCGGCCTGGACAGCTTCTCCGCTCCGCAGCTCACCGCCGTCCGATTCCTGATCGCGTGTGTCCCGATCTTCCTGGTGCCGCGGCCCAACCTCCCGTGGGGGTCGATCGTGCTGATCGGCATGACCCTGTTCACCGGGCAGTTCCTGCTGCTCTTCCTCGCCTACGCGCAGGGGATGCCGCCGGGGCTCGCCTCGGTGACGCAACAGATGCAGGCCTTCTTCACGGTCCTGCTGGCCGCCATACTTCTGAGAGATATCCCGAGCCGGCGACAGGGCGTGGGGATGACGGTCGCGTTCGCGGGGCTCGCCCTGATCGGGTTGACGGTCGGGTCAGACCTGAACTGACCAGCCTGGGCCTGGCTCTGGCCGGCGCCTTCAGCTGGGCCGTGGGCAACGTGCTGGTGAAGCGCACGGCCGACGTCCCGGTGTTCCCCCTGGTGATCTGGGCCAGCCTCGTTCCGCCGCTGCCCGCGCTCATCGTGTCGAGCGCATACGATCAGCGGCCGCTGCTGGATACCGTGGTCAACGCGTGGTGGCTGAGCCTGGGGGCCGCGGTCTATCTGGGCGCGTTGGCCACCGTCCTGGCCTACGCCACCTGGGGTTACTTGCTTCAACGCTACTCGACCGCCGCGGTGGCGCCCTTCGCCCTGCTGGCGCCGTGCACCGGCCTCCTGGCCTCCGCGGTGATCTTCGGCGAGGCCTTCAGCCCGATGCGCTACGCGGGCATGGCGCTGATCCTGATCGGGCTGGTCATCGCTCAGTCGGGCAGCCTGCGCAGAATTTCCACGGTGCGCGCCGGCTCGGAGCGGACGGTGTAGTCGGGGTCGACGTCGGCCTGATGGATCACGCCGTTCCTGGCGATGACGAAGCGCGCGGGCATCGGCAGCGTCCAGTCGCCGTTGGCCCGGCCAAGGTCGATGCCGAACTTCAGATAGACCTGGCGCACGTCCTCAGGCAGCGTGAAGGCGAGACCGTAGCGGGCGGCCACCACGTTGTTCCTGTCGCGCAGCAGGGTGGAGGGCAGCGGCTTCTGGCCGTCGGGCTCGCGGCTCGTCCGCTCCACCTGGGGCGAGATCACCACGAGGCTCGCGCCCGCGGCCGTGATGTCGGGCAGAGCCTCTTGCAGAGCCTCCAGCTCCGCGTTGCAATAGGGTCACCAGCGGCCGCGGAAGAAGCTCAGGACGACCGGATTCCTGGCCAGCAGGCCCGACAGGCTCACCGGCCGGCCGGCGTCGTCGGGCAGCGTGAACTCGGGCGCGCGGTCGCCGACCCGCGGCGCGCCAGCCAGGAGCCCCGACGATCTCAGGTTGTCGGTGGCGCGCTTCATGACGGCCTGGGCGTCGGGCGGAATCCTGGTCTTCGCCTGGGCCTTGATCGCGTCGAGCTTCTCTTTGAGGGTCATGGGAACGTCACCACGCTGCGGGCCACCTCGCCCCGCTCCAGCGCGGCGTAGGCCTCGTTGATCTCGGCGAAGGGATAGGTGCGGGTCAGCAGCTCGTCGACCATCAGCTTGCCCGCCTGGTAGAGGTCGATGAGCTTCGGGATGTCCAGCCGCGGCCGGCTCGAGCCGTACACCGAACCGGTCAGCACGCGCTCCTCGTAGACCAGCGACATCACCGGCACCGCCAGCTCCATGGCCATGGGCGTGACGCCGACGACCACCGCCATCCCCCGCTTGGCCAGGCAGTCCCAGGCCTGACGCATCGTCTTGGGCAGCCCGATCACCTCGAAGGCGTAGTCGACCCCGCGGCCTCCGGTGAGCGCGCGCACCTGGGCCACCGGATCGCCGCCGGAGGCGTTCACCGTGTGGGTGGCGCCGAACTGTCGGGCGAACTCCAGCTTGCGATCCACGAGGTCGACGGCGATGATCTGCGCGGCGCCGGCCAGCCGTGCCCCCTGCACCGCGTTGAGCCCCACGCCGCCCGCTCCGAAGACGACCACGCTGCTGCCGGGGCGCACTCGGGCGCAGTTGATCACCGCGCCGACGCCGGTGATCACGGCGCAGCCGAGCAGCGCGGCCCGATCCAGGGGCAGATCGTCGGGAACCTTGAGCACCGCGCCCTCGGGGACGACGGTGTACTCCGAGAAGGTGGAGGCGCCGGCGAAGTGTTTGATCTCCTGGCTGCCGAGGCGGAAGCGCGTGGTGCCGTCGAGCAGGCGCCCGGTCATCCGGATCTGCGTGCCCGCCCCGCAGAGAGCGGGGCGGCCGTCGGTGCAGTGCTCGCACTGGCCGCATGACAGACGCCAGAGCGGGATGACGTGATCGCCGGCCTTGACCGAGGTCACGCCGGGCCCGACCTCGGCCACGACGCCCGCGCCCTCGTGACCGAGGATCGCCGGCAGCGAAGCCACCAGGTGGCCGGTCATGACGTGCAGATCGCTGTGGCAGACACCGCCGGCCGCCATCCGGATCAGCACCTCGCCAGCGTGCGGCCGCTCGACCTCAACGTCCTGGATCTCGAGCCGCTTGCCCACCTCGAAGAGCACCGCCGCCCTGGCCTTCATGGGTCGTCTCCTTCTCGACGCGGACCCCGCGTCGTCACGAAGCCGACGAAGCCCGCCAGTGTGTCAAGGATCAGCGGTGCACGGGAATGTACCGCTTCTCGTCACGTGAGTCCTCCTGGACCCGGCTCGGGGCGAGCTTGGTCCACGCCTTCATGTTGAAGTTGTACTGGTGGACGTGTCCTTCCTCGTCGAGCGCGAACAGGTCGTCTTGCGAAGCGCATATCTGGATGAACTTCACCATGTCCGGTTCTGGTGGGCTCAGGGGAGTGATCGACTCCCTCGGCCATCCGGCTCGTCGCGACATCTCGAAATCCATGACTCCCTCCTTCCTGCTCGGCCCGGCCCCGGTCTGCTCGTCTCGAGGCTGGACTTGACATATATCAGAAATAAGTTATATTACAAGTATAAAAAATATGTTACTTCGCCAGCGGGCAGGCTCGACCTCGAACAACCCATGGGCGGGCCGGGCCCAGACGGGAGGTGCGATGTTTGCGAATAAGACGAAGGTCCTCCTCATCCTCCCCCAGGGCGTGCTGGACCAAGCTCGGGTCTTTGCCGGGAGAGCGACAACCACGCTCTTGCTTCCCGTGAGCCTGCAGATCGTCCTCCGGGCCCTCATCGAGGAGGGGCTGAAATGGGCCGACAATCCCGCCCTCCTGGCCAACGTCGAGGGTCAGGCCAAGGCGGTCCGCCACATCCGGAAGGTGGCGCGTCAAGCCGGGCGAGCGGCGATGGAGGAACGCGGGGATCGACAGGCAGGCAGCGGGCGCCGGCCGAGCGGTGGTGAGCGGCCGAGGCGCCGTAGGTGAGGGGCGGTAGGGCGCGATCCCGTGACGAGGCGAGCTGCAGCGATCGAGGGCTCCTGCCTCAGCCAGACGTGACCACAACGAATGGCGTTCTCGGCGTGCTGCAAGGGGGCGACGATGTCTAAATGGATCACGAAATGGATACCGAAATGGATGGCGAAGTGGATCGGGTTGACGGTCGCGGCTGCGGTGGTAACCGTGGGGGCCCTCGGCTGCGCCCAGCAGCAGTCAGCGGCCGTGGTCGAGGATAAAACCTATTTGGTGACCCCCGCGTCGGTGACGGTGAAGGCCGGCATCCTCACCGGTGAGGTCACCGAGATGAAGGTCGCAGAGCGGGTCGAGAAGGGCTCCGACCGCATCGTCTACCCGGCGAAGCTCACCGGAACGCTGCGGCTAAAGAACACGTCGGCCAATCAGACGGTCCGTCTGGTCGCCGGGAAGATCCTGTACATCGATACCCAGGGGCAGCCCATCAAGCTCGAGGCCGCACGAACCGAGCCGACCCTCAGGTTCGCCACCTACGGCAGCGACCGGCTCGACCCGGGGCAAGAGGCCACCCAGTCCCTGGACGTGGACTTTCCTGCCGAGGCCCTGAAGGCCAAGCGACTGAAGGAAATCCGCCTGGAGCTCGCCTACATCCCGTCACCCTTCCGGGAGGAGACGGTCAACTTCACCGTGTCGATCAGCGAAAGCAAGTGAGCCGGTCGGAGGTGGCTCCGCCTGGAAGTCACCTCCCCATGCACGGCTCGAACCTTCGATGCCGGATTTGGAGACTCGATGCAAGGAAAGAATGGCCTCAGTGTGCTCCGCGCGCAGGGCCGGATGACGTGGATCGACGACGGGCACGCCTGGGTCGCCGCGCCGGAGGACATCATGCAAGCCCTGTTGGATGATGGATTCGAAGAGTGCAAGCGCGAGATGACCACGAGCCGGCGTGATAGCCGGCCGGCCGGGGGCGTATGGCAGGGAATCAACCGGCGCACGGGGTCCGTGGCATCGGCGATCTGGGTGCATCGCCCGTCGTGGCCGCAGGCTCTCGTGTTCATCGGGGTCGATGGCGAGTCGCTCAGCGGCCCCGGCGTCTTCGGGCTCGGACCGTGATCCCTGCCGGCGGGACGGCGGCCAAGCCGGGCGCAGCCGCTCGGTCCCGAGACTCGCGCCTGCCGGCCAGCCAGCGGGCGCGCCGGTGGGCTGGGGCGCTCCTGATCATCACGTCCGTTCTCTGGCTCCACGAGTGGTTTCCGGCCCTCTTCGGGGTCGCGTTCGTAGTCTGGGTGCTGCTACACAACCGACTGGAGGGCGAACTCGGAAACGACCTTCTTCGTCGGTGGCGGCGCGTCTGGCCGCCCGTACCCCTGGTGCTCATCCCGCTTCTGGTCGCCGGCACCGTCGCATACTGGCTCACCGACCAGCCCCTCTCGAGAAAGATCCTGCCGCTCGCGCTCAATCTGGGCGGCTTGTCGCTCGTCCTGGTCGGGGGGTGGGAACGGTCGTGGCTCAGTCCGGTATGGGTGCGGCCCCTGGGAAAGGAGCCGTCGACCACACCATGATCATTCCCGATAACGGACGGTGGGGGCTCGTGCTCGCGGGCGGCGACGAGCCCGCGGACGTCATCCGAGGGCCGTGGCCGCTGTTCAAAGTGCGCACGTTCTGGGAGAAGCCGTCTCAAGCCATCGCCGAGTCGCTGCGGACGCGTGGCTGCTTGTGGAACAGCTTCGTGATGGTGGCGTACCCCTCCGCTCTCCTCTCGCTGATCCGGAGTGCGGTTCCCGCTCTCGTCCACGCGTTCGCTGCGGTCGCGTCCCAGCTGAACACGCCCGGGGAGGACGATAGCGTTCGAAGGCTGTACTCCGGACTCCCCTCGACGGATTTCTCGACGCAGGTGCTGGCGGCACGCCCGGCCAACCTCGCGGTCCTTCCACTCGGTGGCGTCGGCTGGAACGACCTCGGGGATCCCCGCCGCGTTAAGGCCACGTTGGCCCGCGTCGGCGCGCACCCGGAGTGGGCATGATCCCTGGCGGCGTTTGGACGGGAGCTGGCGACGGCCCGAATGCCAGCGGTGGCGCGCTCGGCAGCCGCGGCTCACGCTCTCATTCGGCGCCTGTCCATCCCGTCCCTGAGCCCGCCGAACCATCGCCTGCTGCCGCGACCGTCCCGACGGCACCCCCGAGGCGTCGCTGGGGTGGATGGGTGGGCACGCTGGCCGGCTTCGCGGCCGGGGTGCTGGTCGGGAGCTGGCCTTTCGGAGCCTCGGCCCACACCCTCGGCCTCAGTGCTCTAGGGCTCCTTGATCTGGTGCTCATTGGCGGCGGAATCGCTGTCTTCGCGACGTTCCTTCGCCGTCGCTCAGCCGCTTCGGCTCCGCCGATGGGCGCGGCCAGGAGTGGTCCGAGCGGTTGGGATACGCCGCCCGCCCGAGCGACGACCAGGGCCGCGCCGAGCGCCGGCTCGAGCCTCGAACGAGGAGTCCGGGACATCCGCCAGATGGACCCCGGGTTCGATCCGGCCAAGCTCGCCGGCTACACGGGTATGGTGTTCCGCGACGTACAGAGCGCCTGGACGGTTCGAGACATCGGCTGCCTTCGTGATCGACTCACGCCGGAACTGTATGGCGAGGTACAAGCGCACTGCGACCGGATACGGAATGCCCGACAAGCGAACCGTGTCGACCAGATCGAGATTCGAGCCGAGATCACGGAGGCGTGGCAGGAGAATGGACGAGACTACGTGACGGCGTATATCGGCGGCTCGATGCTCGACTACACGGTTGATGAGCTCACCGACCGCCTCCTCAACGGCTCCAGAGCCATACCCAAGGCGGTCGAAGAATTCTGGACGTTCACACGCCCAGCCGGCCTCAACTTCTGGATGCTTTCCGCTATCCAGACTTCATGACCCCGGCAGCAAGCGTCATAGGTCGCCGCCGCTCCGCCGAGGGATGGCGAGGAGTCCAGCAAATGGCGAAGTGTGAAGCCTGTGGAAGAGAACTCAAGGTCGAAGCGCAGCGATTCTGCCGCGACGAGTGCCGCGACGTCTTTATGAACAGATTGAGGCACGGGACTCCGAGGTCTCCAGGGCGAACGGCCGCCCGAAGGCGGCGCCGGCGGGGAGGCTAAAGTCAAAACGTCTCGTCTCGCTGGACAAGTGGCTCGAGCCGCGCCAGGGCGACGGCCACGCTCACTCCGAGCACCGCGAGCAGAAGCCACGACGGCGCGTACGAGCCGAATACCTCCACCAGCAGCCCGAAGAGTGGCGGCCCGATCAACACGCCCGACCACGCGAAGACGACGGCGACGCCGGTGAGGAGTCCCGCGTAGCGGGAGCCGCCGATCTCAGCCACCAGCGCGAAGTAGAGGCCGACCCAGCCGAAGGCACCGGCGCCGGCGATGGGGCCGAGCGCGACCAGCAGCGCGGGCGGCAGCGCCTCGCCCAGCGCGAAGAGCGCGTAGACGGCGGCGCCGATCACGGCGGTGGCGACGACGCCGGGACGCCGGCGGCCGCCGAAGAAGTGATCGCTCACGACCCCCCACACGAGCCGGCTCGCCGTGCCCCCGGCCTGGGCCAGCGCCAGGAGCTGGCCGGCGGCGACCAGCGAAAAGGCGAAGGCGTCTCGCGCGTAAAGCGTGAGATAGGCGAGGAGCGAGGCCTGCGTAATCGAGAGCAGGAAACCACAGGCAAAGAGCACCAGGACGCCGCGCCGGCGCATGACCTGGCCCAGCTCGGCCAGCCGCGGCGGTGTCACGACTGCCGGGGCGTCGTCGCGCGCCGGACGCCGGTAGGCGAGCAGCACGATGATCGAGGCCAGGAGTGACAACGCTCCGGCTACGGCGAGAGCCTCCCGCCAGCCATAGGCGACGGCCAGTGGCGGCAGGAGCAACGCGCCGGCGATGCCGCCCAGCGTCAGCCCCGTCTGCTTGATGCCCATGGCCACGCCGCGCTCGCGCGGTGGAAACCAGTCGAGGACGGCGCGGCCGGCGGCCGGGTTACCCGCGCTGAACCCGAAGCCGGCGGTGACGAGGTAGGCGAGCAGTGACGGCAGCCCGCTGGTGAAAGCGGCGGCGACGATCATGGCGCCGGTCACGGCGCCGCCCAGGCTCAGCGTGGCGCCCGCACCCAGGCGATCGGTGAGCCAGCCGGCGGGCAGCGCCATCAGCACGCCGCCCAGGTAGATGGCGGGCAGCAGCAGCCCCACCTGCACGCGCGACAACGCGAAGGCCTCCAGGAGAAAGGGGGCCAGCGAGGCCATCGCCAGCGCGGCCAGCGACGTGCAGGCGTGGGCGAGCGTCACCAGGGCCAGCGCGGCCCAGCGCATCGAGGGGAGTTTATACTCGTCGGCGACGGGGAGGGCG
>JBOHPP010000120.1:0-7110 GCA_050731755.1 Candidatus Rokuibacteriota bacterium
CGGGCCGTGGCCACGTACGTGACCGGCGCCCCGTCGAGGGCGCCGGGTGAAAGGATCGCGAAGAAGTTCATGGCCAGGCTCTGCCAATCCACCCGCCGGAGGCTCATCACCTCCACCTCGACGGTGACCCCCTGCACGTCGAAGGCGAGCGTGCCGCCGACGGAGACGCCGAGGTGCTTCGCCGCCTCCTCCTCCAGCGACACGCCGGGCCGCCGCACCGCGTCCCCGGCCGTCCACCAGCGCCCGTGCGTGATCGTGGTTCCCGGCGGTGGCTCGGTGGCGAAGGTCAGCACGTACTCGCGCGTGAAGTACCAGATCTTGTCGGCCCTCGCGGCCTTCCTGGCCTCGATCAATTCGCGGGTGACGGGCAGGCCATCGATCGCTGCCAGCCGGCCGCGCACGACCGGGGTGAGGGTCGGCGCCACGCCACTGGCGTTAGCGACGAGCCGCTCGAACGACTCGCGTTGATCGGATTGCACGTCGACGAAGAAGAACGACGGCGCCTCCTGCTTTTGCTCGAATGCGATCTGGCGGCCGAGGTTCGCTTCGAGAAGCGCGATGGCCACCAGCAGCATGACGCCGGTGCCGAGGGCGACGACGACCCGCGCCGCGTGTCCGCCCGGCCGGCGAAGCCCCGTCAGCCCCTGCCGCCAGGCCAGCCCGCCACGGGGCGGCAGAACGCGCACGAGGAGCACGAGGCCGCGCGAGAGCGCCGTGAGTACCCCCAGGGCGGCGATCGCTGCCCCCACGAAAATCGCTCCCAGCGTGAACGACCCCGCCTGCCAGAAGGCGAGCGCGGCGAGCCCTCCGGCGATCGGCAGCGTCGCCGCCCAGGGCCGGGGGGCGCGCCACGCCGCTGCCTCGACGTCCCGTCGCAGGATGAGCGAGGGTGGTACCGCCCGGACGGCGAGCAGGGGCCACAGGGCGCACAGCAGCGCCGTCAACGTCCCCATCAAAAGGCCCCGGGCGACGGTCCACGCGTCCCAGGACGGCTCGAGGGGAAAGGGTGCGAACGGCTGGAGCGCCCCCACGAGCGCCGGCTGCATCAGGACGCCGAGCGCGGCGCCGGCCAGGCTGCCCAGCGCGCCGAGCGCCATCATCTGAAAGAGGTAGGCGGCGAGCAGCGTGCGCGACTCGGCGCCCAGGCACTTGAGGACCGCGATGGTCGGGAGCTGCCGCCGGACGAACATCGTGACGGACGACGCGACGCCGATGCCGCCCACGAAGAGGCTGGCCAGCCCGACCAGCCCGAGATACGTCGCGAGCTGGGAAAAGAAGCGGCGGAGACCGGGCTGGGCGTCGTCGAACGCGGTCACCCGCACCGAAGGGTCGGCGATGGCGCGGTCGAGCCCGTCGCGCGTGGCGCGCGGCGATGCGCCCTCGGCCAGGCGCACGAGCGTCCGGTAGCGCACGCGGCTGCCGAAGGCGACGAGACCGGTGGTGTCGAGCGCGCCGGCGTCGATCATCACGTGCGGACCGAGCGTCACGAATCCCGCCGCGCGGTCAGGCTCCCGCTCGATCACGCCGGTGATTGAGAAGCGCGTCGTCCCGAGCAGCAGCGGATCGCCGACCGCCAGGCCGAGCCGCTCCAGGACCGGGCGCTCGACGAGGGCCGTCCCGCCGACGACGAGGGGCGCTCCGTAGGGCCGGACCGGCGCCACCTCCATGCGCCCGTACAGCGGGTACGTCGCCTCCACGGCTTTGAGCTCGACCAGGAGACTCGCGCCGCTGGTCGGGTTCCGGGCCATGGCCGCCAGTTCGCGCACGGCGGTGGTGCGAGCCCCCTCGGCGCGCAGCCGGTCGAGCGCCGCCTGCGCCTGGTCGTCGAGGGGGCGTGCGGAGCGTATCTCGAGGTCGCCGCCAGTGAGCGCCTTGGCCTCGCGGGCCACCCCACCCTCCAGGCTGGCCGCGAGGGTGCCGACGGAGACGAGGGCGGCCACGCCGAGGGCAATGCAGGCGAAGAAGGCGAGGAAGTGACGCCACGCCCCCCGCGTCTGCCGCCAGGCCATCCGCAGCGCAAAAGGCGTCACGGCTGTCCGTTCACGACACGGCCGTCGCGGAGTCGCACGATCCGCCCGGCGTGGCGCGCGAGCGCCTCGTCGTGGGTCACGAAGACCAGCGTCGAACCGCGCTCGCGGTTCAGAGCCAGGAGCAGCTCGATGATCTGGGCGCCCGTTGCCGAGTCCAGGTTCCCGGTCGGCTCGTCGGCCAGCAGGAGCTTCGGACCGAGGGCGACGGCTCGGGCCAGCGCCACGCGCTGCTGCTCGCCGCCCGAGAGCTGGACCGGATAGTGGTGCGCGCGGTCGGTCAGCCCGACGTCGTCGAGGAGCTGCCGGACACGGGCCGGCGCGTCCGGCACGCCGGCGATTTCCAGCGGCACGGCGACGTTCTCGGCGGCGGTCAGCGTGGGGATCAAGTGGAAGGACTGAAAGATGTAACCGAGCGTGTCGCGCCGGAAGCGGGCGAGAGCGTCCTCGCCGAGGCGCCCCAGCTCGACCCCGGCGACGACGATGGAGCCCGCCGTCGGACGATCGAGCCCGGCCAGCAGGCCGACCAGGGTCGACTTCCCGCTGCCCGAAGGGCCGGTGATGGCGCAGACCTCGCCGGCCCTCACGTCGAGGGCGATGCCGTCGAGAATTGTGAGCAGACGTCCGCCACTGGGCAGTCGCATCACGAGGTCGCGAACCTGAATCATCGAGTCACTCATAATACACTGCGCGTGTGAGACCCCTGCTCGCTCTCGTCCTCGTGCCGCTTACGCTCGCCCTCGCCGGGCCCGTGCCGGCGGAGGGCGCCGCAGTGATCGCAGTGCTCGGCGACAGTCTCACCGCCGGACTCGGCGTCGCTGCTGACGAGGCGTTTCCCGCGCGCCTGCAGGCGCGGCTCCGGCGCGAGGGCTACGACTACCGCGTGGTCAATGCCGGCGTGAGTGGAGACACCACCGCCGGGGGGCGGCGACGCGTAGATTGGGTACTCAGGAGCAAGCCCGATATCGTGATCGTCGCGCTTGGCGCCAACGACGGGCTGCGCGGGCAGAGCCCGGCGGCGATGCGCGACAACCTCGAGGCCATCATCGGGCGCCTTACCGCGTCGGGCGCCCGCGTGCTGCTGACCGGGATGCGCATGCCTCCCAACTACGGCGCCGAGTACACCCAGGAGTTCGCCGCGGTGTTCCCGGCGGTGGCCCGGCAGACGGGCGCGGTGCTGATGCCCTTTTTGCTCGAGGGCGTGGCGGCCGACTCCCGCTTGCTGCAGCCCGACGGGCTCCATCCCTCCGCCGCCGGACACCAGGTCATCGCGGATCGTCTGTGGCTCTACCTGGCCCCGCTGCTGCGGAGGTCAGGCTGATGCTACCATCCAGCCCATGACGACCACCGGCCCCGATCGCACGCTGCCCTTCGTCCAACGGGCGTGGGACGAGCACATCGTCCCCGCGCTCACTGACTACGTGAAGATCCCGGCCAAGTCGCCGGCGTTCGACCCGGAGTGGCGGGAGCATGGGCACCTGGAGCGCGCGGTGGCGCTGATCGAGGGCTGGGCGCGCTCGCGGCCGCTGGAAGGTCTGCAGATCGACGTCGCCCGGCTCGAAGGCCGCACGCCCGTGCTTCTGATGGAGATCCCCGGCCACGGCGAGAACACCGTGCTGCTTTACGGGCACTGCGACAAGCAGCCCGAGATGACGGGCTGGGCGGAGGGTCTCGGCCCCTGGACGCCCGTTCGCCGCGGCGATCGCCTTTTCGGTCGCGGCGCGGGCGACGACGGATACGCGGCGTTCTCCGCGCTGACCGCCATCGAGGCCCTGCAGGCAAACCGGCAGCCGCACCGGCGCTGCGTCGTCCTCATCGAGGCCTGCGAGGAGAGCGGCAGCTACGACCTGCCGTTCTACGTCGAGGCGCTGGCCAAACGGATCGGGACCCCGAGCCTCGTGGTCTGCCTGGACTCCGGATGCGGCAACTACGAGCAGCTCTGGGCCACGACCTCGCTCCGCGGCCTCGTCAACGGCACGCTGATGGTGGAGGTGCTCGGCGAGGGCGTGCACTCGGGTGCCGCCGGCGGCATCGTGCCCTCGAGCTTCCGCGTCGCGCGCGAGCTGCTGGCGCGGCTGGAGGACGCGCGCACCGGCGAGATCCGTCCGCGCGATCTCCACGTCACGCCCCCTCCCGAGCGGTTGGCCGAGGCGCGGGCCGTGGCCGGCGTCCTGGGCCCCGAGGTGTTCGACAAGTTCCCGTTCGCGCCCGGCGTGCGTCCAGTGCATGACGACCCGGTCGAGCTGGTGCTTAACAACACCTGGCGCCCGGCGCTGGAGGTCACCGGCGCGGCCGGGTTGCCGGCGCTCGGGGACGCCGGGAACGTGCTCCGGCCCCAGACCGCGCTGAAGCTCTCGTTGCGCCTGCCGCCCACGCTCGACGCCGGCCAGGCGGCGCGGCGTCTCCAGGAGATCCTCGAGGCCGATCCGCCCTCGGGGGCCCGCGTGGCCTTCACGCCCGCCGCCCCCAGCGGCGGCTGGAACGCGCCGGCCACCGCCGACTGGCTGCGGGATTCCATGCAGCGCGCGTCCCAGGCGTATTTCGGCAAACCGGCGGTCTCCCAGGGCGTCGGCGGCTCCATCCCTTTCATGAGCATGCTGGGCGAGTGGTTCCCCCAGGCCCAGTTCCTCATCACCGGCGTCATGGGTCCCGGCTCCAACGCCCACGGCCCCAACGAGTTCGTCGACCTGCGCATGGGGGTTCGCGTGACGGCGTGCGTGGCGCAGGTGCTGGCCGACCACTACCGCGCCACCGAGCGCTGACCACGGCGCACTGACGTGCCGGCCGGGCCTTGCCATATCGGGACGGCTATACCTTCCGACGTACGGGTATTCACGAATCGACAAACTGACGAAGCGGTGCTATCAACTCTCCCCAGCAGCAACGGGAGGGGCGTCCACCAGGTGGTCACGAGAGCGGACCCGCGCGATAGCGAGCAAGCTCCAGACCCGATCTGCCCCGTGTGCCTCCAGGTGATCGCGCCCAGTGACCTGGTATCCGGCCGGCGCGACGACCTGATGCACGAGCACTGCGACTACGCGCGTCAGCGTCCGAAGCTGAAGTAGCCCGCCTCCTCCGCTCCTCTTCCAGGCCTTCCGGGCCCGGCGGCCTTTGACTTACAGAGGCTCGATCGATAGCATTTCGGTAAGTCAATGGAGACCGTCACCCTTTCCAGCAAATTCCAGCTCGTGCTCCCGCGCGGGCCCCGCGAGCGGCTCCGCCTTCACCCGGGAATGAGGTTCACGGTCCTGGATAAGGGCGGCGTGATCTTCCTGGTCCCGGAGCGGCCCATGCGCGGATATCGGGGCCTGGCCCGCGGGGCGACGCCCCGGGCGCTGCGGGAGAAGAAAGACCGGCTCTGATTCTCGTCGATTCCAGCGGCTGGATCGAGTACCTGGGGGATCGGCCGCTGGCGCGCCGCTTCGCTCCCTACCTCGAAGGCCGGGAGCCGCTTCTTGTCTCCGCGATCGGGATCTATGAGGTCTACAAAGTCCTTCGCCGCGACCTGTCTGAGGAGCGGGCGGTGGCGGCCGTGGCCGCTATGCGGCGCGCGACCATCGCCCCGGTCGATGAGGCCTTGGCTCTGGAGGCAGCGGATATCTCGTTCGCCCACGGCCTAGCTATGGCGGACTCGCTCGTCTACGCGACAGCACGCCGCTACGGCGCCCGGCTAGTCACCGCCGACAGGGACTTCACCGACCTGTCGATCGTGATCCGTTAACGCACGAGCGGGTTCCCTGGTCTTGCCGGCGGCGCCGACCGGTGGTTATCATCGCCGCAGCAACGCCGTTACGCCGGAGGCGGTAAGTATGGCGGTCACCCAATTCGGGCTCTCGCCCCACACCGATGCCGGCTTCACGACCTTGCTGGCCGACAACGAGATCGGGGGCCTCGAGATCCGCCCGGCCGGGACCTACTGGATCCCGGTCCCGAGCGTGCCCGGCTCGTTCCTGGTCAACTCCGGTGACATCCTCAAGCGCTGGACCAACGACCGCTTCCACTCGACCGAGCACCGGGTGCTGAACCGGTCGGAGCGCGACCGCTACGCGATTCCCTTCTTCTTCGACCCGCGGACCGACGTGGTTGTCGAGTGCCTGCCCGCCTGCCACGGTCCGGGCAACTCGCCGCGCCACCCGCCCGTGGCCTACGGCGAGTACCTGGGGTGGTTCATGCGGCGCAATTACCACGGCGCCGACGATGCGGAGGAGCGTCCATGAGCGTCACGGTGCGCAGGCTCCATCCCCTCTTCGCGGCCGAGGTCCGGGACGTCGACCTCGGCGCGACGCTGGACGAGGCGACCTTCGGGGAGATCCACGCCGCCTTCACCGAGCACTCGGTGCTGGTGTTCCCTGACCAGCCACTGAGCGACGAGCGGCAGGTGGCCTTCAGCCGCCGCTTCGGGCCGCTCGAGCAGACCACTTCGAGCATCGCCCGAAACGACACGGTCGCCCGCGAGATCGCCGACCTCTCCAACGTCGACGCCGAGGGGCAGATGATCCCAGCCGACGACCGGCGGATGCTGTACCACTCCGGCAACCAGCTGTGGCACACCGACAGCTCGTTCAAACCGGTGCCGGCGCTGGCTTCGCTGCTGTCGGCGCGCGAGGTGCCGCCCGAGGGCGGCGAGACGGAGTTCGCCAGCCTGCGCGCGGGGTGGGCCGCGCTGCCCGAGCCGACGCGGCGGCGTCTGGAGGGCCTCGTCGCCGTCCACCACTTCGCGTACTCGCGCGGCCTCATCGCGCCCGGCCTGCTCACCACCGAGCAGGACGCCGCGCTGCCGCCGGTGCGGCAGGCGCTGGTTCGCGTCGATCCCGTGAACGGACGCAAGACGCTCTACCTCGGCTCTCACGCCTCCCACATCGAGGGCATGCCGGTGGAGGAGGGGCGCGCCCTCCTGCGCGATCTGCTGGCCTTCGCCACCCAGCCGGAGTTCGTCTACCGGCACACCTGGCGCGTAGGCGACCTCGTCATGTGGGACAACCGCGCGGTGCTCCACCGCGGCCGTCCATGGGACGCCCGGCGCTATCGGCGGGTCATGCACCGGACGACGGTGGCCGGCGAAGGGCCCACGGTCGCGGCCGCC
>JBOHPP010000121.1:0-17493 GCA_050731755.1 Candidatus Rokuibacteriota bacterium
CGGGCGCTCTCCCGCTCGGTGTGGCCCGACACGGAAAGGCGCCCGCTGGGGACGGGCAAGAGAAACGACCCGCTCAGCCTCCGAAACCGATGGCCCGGCAGATCGCTCGGGTCGTCATCCGCACATACGAGGAGCCGGAACTGCGACCGCTCCTCGCCATCCAGAAAAAAGAGCTCTCCTTGATCGGCGAGCTCGCGGAAATACCTTCTGAAGGATGGCGACGAGACCGCGGGGGGCGTGAGCGGTAGGCCGGAATCCGACAACACGACCAATCCGGACTTTGTCTCGATCTCGAGCCTAGCTCTCATCTTCCGGCCCGGGATGCTAACATACGAGGCCACCGATGGGCGCAACACGGGAGGATGCCATGGCGAAGATCAAGCACATCGCGCTCTCGACCCAAAACCCTGAGGCGACCGCGAAGTTCTACGTGGACGTCTTCGGCATGAAGCAGATCGGGCGGGTCGACCATCCCGCCGTCGGTGGCTACTTCCTCACCGATGGCGACATCAACGTGGCGGTCCTCAAGTTCAAGAACGACGCGGTGGCGGGGCCCGAGCGCGGCAAGGACTACTGCGGCATCCACCACATCGGCTTTCAGGTGGAGAGCCTGGAGGCGATCGCCGAGCGGCTGGCCGCCGCCGGCTCCGAGCGTCGCGATGATGTCAACGAGGCGCTCGGCGTGGGAAAGAGCGAGCAGCGCTACGCCAACGTCGAGGTGAAGTACAGCGGCCCGGACGGAGTCATGCTGGACGTCTCCGAAACGGGCTGGATCGGCGCCTCGGGCTTCCGTCCCTAGCCCGGTCGTTGCCGGGGCCTCGTCGAGCGGGCCCCCGGCACGTGCGGCGGCGCCGATCAGGCGGCGGGGCCCATCACCTGCGCAGTACTTCGACGTGGCACTGGACGCCACCGCCTGCGGTTGAGGCGATGACGAGGCGCCTATCCGGGTTGGCCTGCATCGTCGCGGCGACCGCGTGGGTATCGAGCAGAGTGATCAGCTGCACGGCGTTCCGGTCCTCATACACCGACCGCCCAAGCTCCAACTGATGAGTGCTGTAGTCCCCATATTCGATCGAGAAGACACGGCCCTTCGCGGCTCCCCCGAAGTCCGTCGGCGCTAAAACGTCGGCTTCAGGGAAATTCTCCGTCAGGTACCTGCTGACGGCGTCGAGCCTCGCCGCGTTCGGGTCAGTCGCGCCCGGCATCACCCGGCCCCGGCGTCACGCACGGCGCAGACCACGATCTTGCTGCGCCGGCAGCGCGAGCAGCCGCCCTGGGCGACCTCGAAGCTAACGTCTCCGTCGAGCGCGGCGAACCCCGCTTGGGCTTCGGCCAGGGTGGCCTTGACTTCCAGGGCAAGGCATCCATCGCACATCCTGAGGCCGGGCTCCGCGCGCAGGACTGCAGCGATTCGGTCCTCGACAGTGTCCATGGCAACGCGAGTGTAGCACGGGCTGGGCCGCTGCTCCTGCGACGCTAGACCACGCGCTCGGCGCGCAGCGCGGCGATCACGCTGGCCGACATCCCGAGGAGCCCGGAGAGGATCTCGTCGGTGTCGTGGCCGAGCGCGGGCCCCGCGTGGGTGACGCGGCCGGGCGTCCGCGAGAGCTTGGGCACCACGCCGGGTTGCGCCAGCGCACCCAGTCCCTCGGCGGCGACGTCGAGGATCATCTCGCGCTCGCGGTAGTGCGGCTCGGCGAAGATGTCGGCGATGCTCATGACGGGCGCGTGGGGAATGTCATGGGCGCGCAGCTCGTCGACGGCCTTGTCGAACGAGCGGGCGGCGAACCACTTCTCGGCGAGGCCGAGGATCACGTCGAGGTGCTGCGGGCGCGCCTCCGCGCTGGCGAACCGCGGGTCGCGCGGCAGCTCGGGCCGCCCCAGCATCACGCAGAATCGCTCGAAGAGGTGCTGAGCGGGCGCGGTGAAAACGATCCAGCGCCCGTCGAGCGTCTGATAGGCCCCGCCCGGCCAGCCGGAGTGCTGCAGCGTACCGCGCTCGCGGACGACCCCCTGCCGCCCGTAGAGCGTCGTCGTGTACTCCAGGAGGCGGAAGGCGGATTCGTAGAGCGCGGCGTCGATCCACTGGCCTTCGCCCGTCGCGTCGCGATGGCGTAGCGCCGCCAGGACCCCGAAGGCGGTGAACAGCCCGGTGAGGTAGTCGGGATAGACCGGTGTCGGCCGCGCCGGCGGCCGATCCGCGTGGCCGTTCACGTACCACGTGCCGCCGAAGGCGGAGGCGATGGCGGCAAAGCCCGGGCCGTCGCGCAGCGGCCCGGTCTGGCCGAAGGCGGTGATCCGCGCCATGATCAGGCGCGGGTTGATCGCCGACAGCGCGTCCCACCCGAGGCCCCAACCCTCCAGGACGCCCGGGCGGAAGTTCTCGAGGACGACGTCGCAGTGGGGGACCAGGCGCCGGACGATGTCCTGGCCCTTCGGCGTGCGCAGGTCGAGGGTCATCAGCTTCTTGTTCCGGTTGTCCACCGCGAACCAGTACGAGCACCCGTCCTCCGCCGGCCCCAGGCGCCGGAGGTCGTCGCCCTTGCCGGGCAGCTCGGTCTTGATCACCTCGGCGCCGAACTCGGCCATGAGCGTGCCGCAGAAGGGGCCGGCCACGATCTGGGCCAGCTCGAGCACGCGAATGCCGTCGAGCGGCCGGCGAGGTTCGCCTGGTTCCATAGAGCGGGGAGTGTAGCATCCGGCGAGGTGACTCCGTGTATCATCCGATCGAGCGCTCGCCCCGGCGTTGACCGCGCCCGAACGATAGGGGCACGGAGTGTTGATGAAGACGTTGGCCATCCTCGTCGGTGGCGGCCCGGCGCCGGGCATCAACGCGGTGATCGCGGCAGCCACCATCGAAGCCCGCAACCACGGCCTGCGCGTCCTCGGGTGCTCCGACGGCTTCCGGTGGCTTCTGGAGGGTGACACCCAGCACGTCGTCGAGTTGGGCATCCACGACGTCTCGCGCATCCACTTCGAAGGCGGCTCGATCCTCCGGACCTCGCGGGCCAACCCGACCCGTACGCCGGAAGGCGTCGCCCGCGTGGCCGATACCCTCCGGCGCCTGGGCGTGGATCATCTGATCACCATCGGCGGGGACGACACCGCGTTCGCCGCCTCCCGCCTGGCCCCGGCCACCCCCGGGCTCACCGTCGCCCACGTGCCCAAGACGATCGACAACGACCTGCCCCTGCCGAGCGACATCGTCACCTTCGGCTTCACCACGGCCTGCGACCTCGGCAAGGACCTGGTCCGCAATCTCATGCAAGACGCGGCGACGATGGAGCGCTGGTACTTCGTCACCGTCATGGGGCGGCACGCCGGCCACCTGGCCCTCGGCATCGGGGGCTCGGCGGCGGCGACGCTGACGGTGATCGCCGAGGAGTTCCGCGATGCGCCACTCAGCCTCGACCGCCTCGCCGACGTCCTGGAGGGGGCCATCATCAAGCGGCGCGCGCAGGGCCGCGAGCACGGCGTGGCCATCCTGTCCGAGGGACTCTCCGAGAAGATCGACCCGGCGACCTTCGGCGAGGTCGAGCGCGACGCCTATGGCAACGTGCGGCTCACCGAGCTGGAGCTGGGCCGTCTGCTGAAGGAGCGCGTGGCGGCCAGCCTCCACGCTCGCGGTGTGGACGTGACCGTCGTGGCCAAGGAGCTGGGGTACGAGCTGCGCTGCGCGCCGCCCGGCGCTCACGATATCCAGTACTGCCGGAGCCTCGGCTACTGGGCCACCCGCTTCCTCCTGGAGGGCGGCGGCAACGCCATGGTCACCATTCAGGCCGGCCGGCTGGTGCCCGTTCCCTTCGGCCTCATGATGGATGCCCAGACCGGCAAGATTCGCGTCCGCTATGTAGACGTGGAGTCGGAGATGTACCAGACGCTCGCGGCGTACATGATCCGGCTCAAGCCGGAGGACTTCGACGACCCGCACACGCTGGCGGTCCTGGCCAAGGCCGGCAACCTCGGTGAGACCGAGTTCGCCAAGCGCTTCGGCCCGCTGGTAGGGAGGTAAGCGTGCACCTCGAGAAGATCGACCGCGACGGGCGAGGGCGGTTCGCGTTCCTCGCCTACGACCAGGGGCTCGAGCACGGGCCGGAGGACTTCCGGCCCAACCCGGAGGCGGCCTCGCCGCGCTTCGTCCTCGAGCTGGCCCGCGACTCGGACTACACCGCGGTGGTCTTCCAGCAGGGCGTCGCCCTGGCCACGCGCGAGCTCTACCCGGAGGTGCCGCGGCTCGTCAAGCTGAACGGCAAGGCCGGGCTGGCCAAGGGCGAGCCCTACTCGCCGCTCCTGTGCCCGGTGGAGTACGCGGTCAAGGCCCTCCGCGCCGTGGCCGTCGGCTACACGATTTACCTGGGATCCGAGCACGAGGCGCGCATGCTGGCCGAGTTCGCCCAGGTCGTGCGGGACGCCGAGGCTCTCGGCGTGCCCACCGTCGCCTGGGTCTACCCCCGCGGCAAGGCGGTCGGCTCCGACACCGCGCCCGAGATCGTGGCCTACGCCGCCCGCGTCGCCTACGAACTGGGCGCCGACGTCGCCAAGGTGAAGTGGTCGGGCAGTGTGGATTCGTTCCGATGGGCCTGCACGAGCGCTGTCACCACGAAGGTCGTCCTCTCGGGTGGCGTCCTGACCGAATCGCCAGGCGAGTTCCTCGCCGTCGTGGACGGCGTCATGCGGGCGGGCGGCGCCGGCGTCGCCGTGGGCCGGAACGTGTGGCAGCGGCCGCGCGCCGAGGCGGGGGCCATCTCCAAGGACATCGTGGCGCGCGTCCGCGCCTGACGCGCCTGTCCACATGTCCACAGTCGTCCACATCACCGAAATCTGACGGACCGATGCGGTTTCGCGGGGAGACTCGCCCAAAACGACCGATCTGGCGAGCCGCCGCAAGCCACGAGGCCCGATTCCCCTGTACTGGGGGCCCGCGTGCGTTGTGAGGAGCGGCGTACACGCCCTGAATGCGTGTGAACGAAGGCTTGACGTCTCGATGGGTGGGCCTGATAAGTGGCCCACATGGAAAATCGCCGGAAGCCCCTGGCCAAAGTAGAAGGACGCCGTCGTCTGCGGCTCAGCGGGGTCACCGTGGCCTGGAGAGGGACGCCGGACCTCGACGACTGGGTGGCCTACATCGCGATGACGAAGTCGAAGAAGCTCGTCCTGGTCGACGGGGCGACCGAGCGGAAGGTGAAGGCTCTGCTGTCACGCCTGCAGACAATGTCAAAGCGGCAGGTCGAGAAGCTCGCGAAAGGATGAGGCGTATGGACCTCCATCGGAGCGAGCGACTCATGGTCAAGGTGGACCTGCTGGGCGAACCGTGTCTCTGGCGCTGGGAGATCCTCGATGCCGAGAACGGCACGCTCATCGAAAGCAGTTGGGCGAACGAATGGACGGGCTACGAGTCGTCGCGGGACGCGCTGCAGGCCGGGGTCATGCGGCTTACCGAGCTCACGCGCCTCAGCCGCGGAGCGGTTCTTCGCGCTCGGCCCACGCCCGCAAAGGACCAGATCCTTCGTTCAGTCCAGTAAGCGTTAGCCTGCCTCAGGCCGCTTCCCCAGGACCTCGCTAACGACCTCGAGCGCGAGCCCGACGCGGAGAACCGTTCCTTCGTCGAAGTGCCGACCGACCACCTGGACGGCGATGGGGAGTCGATCGTCGCTCCAGCCATAGGCCACGGCCAGCGCCGGGGAGCCGGTGAGGTCCCAGGGCAGCGTGTTCCGGAGCGCGTGGCGTGCCGGAACGGTCTTGCCCTGGATCGTCAGCTCCACCAGCCCGGGTTCGTGGGCCGGCACCGGGGACGTGGGACACAGCAGGAGGTCGTAGCGGGTGAAGAAGTCAGCGACGTCGCGGCGCAGACGTTCCCAGGCATCGAGCGCAGCGGCATAGTCGCTGAGCGAGTTCACCGGGAAGGCCAGCCGCCGCCGGAGCACGGGATGGAGCTCGGCGTGGCGGCCGGCGACGACCCGACCGAAGAACAGCGCGGCCTCGGCCGCGTACAGGACCATCGTGAGAGCGTTCCAGTCGTGCTCCTCGAGGGCGCCGAGGCTCACCGGCTCCACGCGGCAACCGAGGTCCCCGAGTCGTCTGGCCGCTGCCTCGACGACCCGCTCCACCTGTGGATCGACGGGAGTAACGCCGCCGGTAGGACTGAGCCCGATGCGGAGCGCCGGCAGGGCCTCGGCCGCGGTCGGCAGCGCGGGCAGGGGCACGGGCATCGCGTACGGGTCGTGCCCGTCCGGGCCGGCCAGCACGCGGAGCGCTAGCCCGAGATCACGGACCGAGCGAGCGAGCGGGCCGACGTGCATCGCGCGCGAGAGCGTGTCGGGCCAGTGACCGGTGAGCGGGACACGACCGTGCGTGGGCTTGAGGCCGACGACGCCGCAGCAGTGGGCGGGCTGGCGGATCGAGCCCCCCACGTCGCTGCCGAGGCCGAGAGGCGAGAGCCCGGCGGCGAGCGCCGCCGCCTCCCCTCCGCTCGAGCCGCCGGCGATCCGGCCAGCGTTCCACGGGTTGAGCGTCCGGCCGAAGACGAGGTTGTCGGTTTCCCACCACAGCGCGAACTCGGGGATGTTCGTCTTGCCCAGGAACACACCGCCGGCCGCGCGTAGCCGGGTGACCGCCGTGGCGGTGGTGGTGGCGACGTGTTCGGCGAACAGCCGCGATCCGCGCGTGGTGCGGACGCCGGCCACGTCGAAGCAGTCCTTGGCGGTGAACGGTACCCCGTGGAGCGGCCCGGAGGCCTCCCCGCGCATCAGCGCGGCCTCCGCCGCCCGCGCTTCGTCCAGGGCCCGCGGGTTCACCGTGACCACCGCGTTGATGCGCGGGTTCACGCTGTCGATGCGCTCGAGGTGCGCGCGGGTCACCTCCACGGGGGATACCTGCTTGGCCGCGATGCGCGCGGCCAGCTCGGTGGCGTCCAGGTAGTAGATGTCATCGTCCATGATCCACCTCTCGACACGCTCGTCCGACGTTAGAATCTCGCCCGACGCGGGAGCAACCGCTGCACGGCGCCCTCGGGCATGAACAGGATGATCACGATCAGGAGCGCTCCGTAGATGAGGAGCCGGTACTCGCCAAGCGCTCGCAGGTACTCGAGCATCAGGGTGAGAGTGAACGCGCCGAGGGTCGGCCCCAGAAACGTTCCCAAACCGCCGACCAGCGTCATGGCCACGATCTCCACCATCACCCCCACCGACAGCACGGCCGAGGGCGTGAGGATGAGGACGTAGTGCGCGTAGAAGCTGCCGACGAGGCCGGCCAGGAACGCGCTGATCACGAAGGCCGCCACCTTCGTGCGCGTGATGTCGACCCCCAGCGACTCCGCCGCGTCCTGCGAGTCGCGCACCGACTTCAAGGCCAGGCCGAACGGCGAGCGGATGAGCCGGTAGAGCAGCGCCATGATGGCCACCCACAGCCCGAGCATCAGGTAGAAGTACGGCACCCGCTGGCCCGTGAACGACAGCGTCCCCACTCCCGGAACCGTCAACGCGGTCATCTCGGGGATGCCCCAGAGGCCGAGCTCGCCCCGAGTGAGCCCGACCAGGTTTGTGGCCACGAAGCGGCAGATCTCGGCAAAGCCGAGCGTGGCGATGGCGATGTACGGGGGCGCCCGCAGCCGCAGACACGGCAGCGCGATCAGCAGGCCGGCACCGGCGGCGACCACGCCACCGACGAACAGGGTCAGCCAGGGCGAGAGCCCGAGCCGCATGGCCATCAGCGCCGACACGTAGGCGCCCAGTCCGAAGAAGGCCTGGTGACCGAAGCTGAACAGCCCGGCATAGCCGGTCAGCAGATTCCAGCTCGACACCAGGGCCGCGTGCATCATCGACAGGATCAGGATGTGGATGAAATACGGGTCCGCGCTGATGGCGGGGACGACCGCGATGGCGGCGGCGACCCAGAGATAGGCCCGACCACCCTCGACGAGCCGCGCGGGCAGGGCCAGCCGAGCCCGGGCGACGGCGCCCGTCACTTCGCTCACCACTCGCGTGTCCCCAGCAGGCCGGCCGGGCGCACCCACAGCACGAGGATGAGGAGGACGAAGGCCACGACGTCCTTCCACTCCGAGGACCAGAGGATGACCGTGAGGCTCTCGGTCGTCCCGAGCAGGATCCCGCCCAGGATGGCGCCTCCCAGGCTCCCGAGACCGCCGAGGACGCACACGATGAACGCCTTCAGGAGCAGCGCGGTCCCCATCCAGGGGTTGACCGAGTAGATCGGAGCGAGCATCGCGGCGGCCAGGGCGGCTAGGGCCGCCGCCAGGCCCATGGTCCAGAGATATACCGCGTAGACGTTGATGCCGGCCAGCATCGCCGCATCGCGGTCCTGGGCGGTCGCCCGCAGGGCCCGTCCCCACCAGGTCCTCCGGAGCGCGATCACGACGACGGCGATCATGACCACGGTGACGGCGACGATGAGGACGCGCTGCCAGGCCATGCGGATGCCCAGCAGATCCACGCCGCCCTCGATGTAATACGGGATGTTCTTGAAGCGCTCGCCCCAGAGGTGCAGGGCCAGGTTCTGGAAAAGGATCGACAGGCCGAGCGTCGCGATGACCGGGCTGACGTCCCAGCCCGGCTTGTCGAGGAGCGGATGGATCACGAGACGCCCGGCGACGATGCCGACGACGCCGGCGCCGAGCATGGCCAGCGGCACCGCCAGCAGCGGGGGGAGCCCGGCCAGCAGCAGGCCGAGGTAGACGCCGAAGCCGCCCAGCATGTAGAACTCGCCGTGGGCGAAGTTCAGCATCTTCAGCGTGCCCCAGATGAGGCTGAGGCCGCTGGCCATCAGCGCGTACACGGCGCCCGAGACGAGGCCGTTGAAGAGCTGCTCGATCATGAGGCCGACCCTCACGGCCGCCTCAGAGCCCGAGGTAGGCGCGACGGACTTCGGCGTCGGCCAGAAGGTCTCGCCCGGCGCCGCTCAGCACGAGCCGGCCAGTCTCGAGCAGGTACGCGCGGTCGGCGACGCTGAGGGCCAGGTGGGCGTTCTGCTCGACCAGGAGGACGGTCACGCCCTGGCGCCGGATGTCCTGCACCACCCCGAAGATCCTCTCGACGATCTTCGGCGCCAGGCCGAGGGAGGGTTCGTCGAGCATGAGCAGCCGTGGCCGGGCCATCAGCGCCCGTCCGATGGCCACCATCTGCTGCTCGCCGCCCGAGAGCGTCCCCGCGAGCTGGCGCCGCCGCTCGGCGAGCGCGGGGAAGAGCGTGAAGACTCGCTCGAGGGCGGCCTGCACCCCCTGGCGCGCGGCGCGCGGATAGGCGCCGAGCAGGAGGTTCTCGACCACCGTCATCCCCGGCCAGAGGCGCCGCCCTTCCGGAACCTGCGCCACGCCCCGGGCCACGATCTCGTAGGCGGCGAGCCGCTCGAGCGGCACGCCGTCGAAGAGGATCCGCCCGCGGCGAGGGCGCAGGAGCCCCGAGAGCGTCTTGAGCGTCGTGCTCTTTCCGGCCCCGTTGCCGCCGAGCAGCGTGACGATCTCGCCGTCTTGCACGCTGAAGGAGAGGTCCCAGACGACCTGGACGTCCCCGTAGAACACGTCGAGACGCTGAACGTCAAGCATGGGCCGGAGGGGAAAGGTCGCCGAGCGCGGCGGCGCTCCCGAGATAGGCGGTGACCACCTCGGGGTGAGTCGCGATGGTGGCGGGCGTGCCCTCGGCCAGGAGCTGGCCCTGGTGGAGCACGACGATCCGCTGCGAGATCCCCATCACGGCCCGCATCACGTGCTCCACCATCAGGACCGTCACACCGCTCGCCCGGATGGCGCGGATGATGTCCATCATCTCGCCGACCTCGACTGAGGAGAGCCCGGCCACGACCTCGTCGAGCAGGAGGACGGCGGGCTCGGTGGCCACCGCTCGGGCGAGCTCCAGCCGCTTGCGCTCGCCGACGGTGAGCGTGCTGGCCAGAGCCTCCCGCTTACCCGCCAGCCCGACTCGCTCCAGCGCCTGCTCGGCGCGCCTGCGCGCCTCCGCCAGGCCTGGCCCTCCGGTCTTCCGGCCGTAGTAGGCGCCGATCGTGACGTTCTCGAGCACGGTGAGGCCGAGGAACGGCTTGGTGAGCTGGAAGGTCCGGGCCAGACCCAGGCGACAGCGCAGGTGGGGCCGGAGCCGCGTGACGTCGCGCCCGTGGAAGCGGACAGTGCCGGCGTCAGGGCGATAGACGCCGGCGAGCACGTTGAACAGCGTGGTCTTGCCGGCGCCGTTGGGGCCGATCAGCCCCAGGATCTCGCCCGGCGCCAGGGCGAGGCTGACCCCACCCAGCGCCGCGATGCCGCCGAAGCGCTTGCGGACGCCGTGGGCTTCAAGGATGGGCTCGCCCACGCGCCGCGCGGCTACTTGGTTCCGGACTGCGGTACGTACTTGCCGGCGGCCATCGCCTCCGGCCAGACGATCACGTTCTTGCCGTTCTGGATTTGCGCCGTGGGAACGGGGATGAAGTCGGGGCCGTCCTTCCCCTGCTGGAGCCGCTGATCGAACTGATAGCGGCCGATGATCCCCTTGCGGTCCAGCGCGGCGACGGCGGCGATCACCTTGGCCGGCTCCACCGATCCCGCCCGCTCCATCGAGTCGACCGCGTTGTAGATGGCGTCGTAGCCGTAGCCGTGGTCGGAGGTCGGGATGACCTTGAACTTCGCCCGGATCTTCTGGCCGAACTCCTTCTGGTGCGCGACCGCGTCGGGGTCGAACGCCAGCGGCGCCCACAGCAACCCCTCCGACGCGCGTCCGGCCTGCTGGATGAACTCCGGGCGGATCGGATAGTAGATGGCCATGTGCAGCGCCTTCACCCCGAGCTCGGAGAACTGCTTGGCCAGCGCCACGCCGGAGGACAGGGCCGTGAACACGGTCATGAGGACGTCGGCGTTCTCGGCGCGGATCTTGCCGAGCTGCGGATAGAAGTCCGTGTGCCCGATCGGAACCGTCTCCGTCGCCACCGGGCGCCAGCCGATCGCCTGGAACAGCTCCCGGGCGCGCTCGGCGTTGGAGCGCCCGTAGTCGGTATCCTCCACCAGGAACGCCACCGTCTTCGTCTTCGCCGCGAACTGCTGCTTGCCGATCAGCCACTGCACCGTGCCGAAGACCGCGTTCGCGTACGCAGTGCTGCCAAAGTCGCTTTTCCAGAAGTAGCGGTACCGCTCCTTGTTGGAGAGCACCTTCTTGACGATCTCTTCGCTCACCGGCTGGGCGCTGACCACGGGGATGCTGTACTTGGGCGCCAGCTCCATGGTGGCCATGGTCACGCTGCTGTGGAAGGCGTCGCTGACGAGGTACTGGACCTTGTCCCGCGTGACCAGCTTCTCGGCGCCGCTGACGCCCACCTCCGGCTTCGACTGGTTGTCCTCGAAGAGGACCTTGAGGCGCGTCTGACGGTCCCCGAGCTTCACGCCGCCTTTGGCGTTGATCTCCTCCTCGGCCATTTCCATCGCCTGGCGCATGGCCACGCCGGCCTCGGCCGCCGGCCCCGTCAAGGGCAGCGTCACGCCGATCCGCACCTCGGTCACCTGCGCGCGGGCGACACCGGCGAAGCCCACGGTGAGACCGACGAGGGAGGCCGCCACGAGCGCCACCATCCAGGTTCTCCGCGACCGCGAGTCACTGGTCTGCATCGTTGCCTCCCTCGGCTACGCCGACACCGGCGGGTGTTCGGTTTGGCTCCGCGCCATCTCGCGGAAGACCTTCTCGTAGCCCGCCGGCGAGAGGGTGAAGGTCATGCGGAACTCCTCGGTCCCGACATTCTCGATCGAATGGTAGGTGTCCCCCGGGATGAAGACCGCCGTCTCGGGGCCCACCTCGTGGGTCACGCCGGCCACGGTGATGCGGGCCCGACCGCTATAGCAGAAGAGGATCTCCTCCTCCGGGTGCTGGTGGAGCGGGACCTGGCTGCCCGGGGGCAAGTTCTGTACGCCCATGGTGAACGCCGCGGTCCCCGTTGTGGCGGGCTCGACGAGGATTTCTACCGGTCGATCACCGCCCTTGCCGATCCAGAGGCGCTCGCCTTCGCCGCGCCGCACGACATGTCGCATGTGTGGCCCTCCCTGTGGGCGGGGATTATATCCTGCCGGAGCCCCCGACTTCTCGCCGAAGCAGTGCTACACTCGCCGGCATTCATCTTCAGGAAGGAGGAACGGACTATGACCGCACGGTGGCTCGTGGCCGTCGGTGTCGCGGCGCTGGCGCTGGTGGCCGGATTCGACACGGCGCTCGCTCAGCAGAAGTGGAAAGGCGTGGCGACCAGCCGGCCCACGCCGCAGTTCGCGGTGTGGGAGTGGTTCGCGGAGGAGCTGGACAAGCGGACCAACGGACAGATCAAGGGCGAGGTCGTCAGCCTGCCCGAGCTGGGGCTCACCGGCTTCGAGCTGGTGCGCGTGACGCGAGCCGGGCTCGTGGACTTCGCCGACGTGATCCTCGCCTTCATCGCCGGGGATGTCCCCGTGGTGGAGGCCGTCGATCTCCCCGCGCTCTACCCCGACTTCGACGCCTCGGTGAAGGCGCACGCCAGCTTCCTCCAGGCCGTCCGGAAGTACGAGGACAAGCTCGGCGGCGTGGTCCTGGGCGGCTACCTCTGGCCCGGCCAGTACATCATCAGCCGCAAGCCGATCCGCAGCCCAGCGGACTTCAAGGGTCTTAAGATCCGGGTCTACGGCGCCGGCGACACGGACTTCGTGCGGGCGCTCGGGATGGAGCCGGTGGCCATCGCCTTCGCCGAGGTCTATACCGCGCTCGAGCGCGGCACCGTCGACGCCGCCATGACCGGCAGCTACCCGGCGTTTGCGGTGAAGCTCTACGAGGTGGCCAAGTACATCGTCGACGTCAACCACGGGCCCAACTCCGGCGTCCTGGTCGTGAGCAAGCGGACCTGGGACCGGCTCTCGCCGGAGACGCGCGCGACCCTCACCAAGCTCGGCGAGGAGTTCAGCCAGAGGGGCTGGGAGATCGGCCGGCGCACGGACCGGGAGGGGATCGACAAGAACCGTGAGAAGGGCATGGAGTTCATTCCCGCCACCCCCGCGATGGCGGCGGCGTCCAGGGACACTCTGCTGAAGGTTGTGCTGCCGAACTGGCTCAAGCGCGCTGGCCCCGACGGCAAGGCCGTCTTCAACCAGTACCTGGCGCCGCACAGCGGCATCACGCTCCCGTGAGGTCTCAACCACCTTCGCCATCGAGAGGAGGGCACGCGATGAGGGTCAAGTGGCTCCTCGCTGTCGTTTTGGCATCGATCGCCGTGCTGGCCGTGTCCGATGCGGGCGTGGCGCAGACAAAATGGAAGGCGGTCGCCACCAGCCGGCCGCTGCCGCAGTTCCAGCTGTGGACCTGGCTGGCGGACGAGCTGGACAAGCGCACCAAAGGCCAGGTCAAGCTGGAAGTCGTGAGCCTGCCGGAACTCGGGCTCACTGGCTTCGAGCTGGTCCGCGTCATGCGGGCGGGGCTCGTCGACATCGGCGACGTGCTTCCGACCTACGTCGCGGGCGATGTCCCCATCGTCGAGGGGGTCGACCTGCCCGGGCTGTTCAAGGACTTCGAGACCTCGGTGAAAGCTCACGCCGCGTACATGGCCGTGCTCCAGAAGCAAGAGGACAAGCTGGGCGGCGCGGTGCTGGGCGGGTATCTCTGGCCGCACCAGGTCATCTTCAGCCGAAAGCCGGTGCGGACCCCGGCCGACCTCAAAGGCCTCAAGGTCAGGGTCTACGGCACCGCCCAGACGGAGTTCGCCCGCGCCCTCGGGATGGAGCCCGTGTCCCTTGCGTTCGCGGAAGTCTACACCGCCCTCGAGCGGGGTACGGTGGATGCCGGCTTCACCGGCACGTACTCGGGGTGGGGGGTGAAATGGTTTGAGGTAACGAAGTATCTGGTCGACGTCGCCCACGGGCCCGTCGCCGGCACCTTCGTCGTGAGCAAGCGAACCTGGGACAAGCTCACGCCGGAACTCCAGGCCACCCTCCGGAAGCTGGGCGAGGAGTTCACCGAAAAGGGCTGGGAGGTCGGACGCCGCACGACCGCGGAGGGCGTGGATCGCAACAAGGAGAAAGGAATGGAGTGGATCCCGCTCTCTCCTGCCATGGCCGCCGCGGTCAAGGAGGCGGTCAGCAAGACTGTTGTGCCGAGCTGGGTCCAGCGCGCCGGACCCGACGCGAAGGGAGTCTTCAACCAGTACCTCGCTCCGTACAGCGGTTTCACGATCCCTTGACGGATCGGGCTCACCCGGCGCCGGGCCGTTCCGCGCCTGCCGTCGGCGGGCGGGAGCTGCTCGGCGCCGTCCTCCGGGCGGCGCGCCACGCGCTACGCCTCCTGGATTCCGTCGCGACCGCGCTGGCCTCCGTCGCCGGCGCGGTCCTGCTGCTGGCGTCTTTCTTCATCACCGTCGACGTCGTCGGGCGTCGCTTCTTCCACGTCTCGTCGAAAGCAACCGACGAGTTCGGCGGCTACGCGCTCCTCTTCGGCGGCATGCTGGCGCTCGCCTTCGCCCTCACCACCGGCGCCCACGTCCGGATCGACGTCCTCATGCCCCACATCCCGCCGTGGGCCCGAGCCGTCCTGAACTACGCCGCACTCGCCGCCCTGAGCGTGTTCGCATCGATCATCGCCTTCTACGTGTGGAAGCTGGCCATCGAGTCCTACACGATGGACGCCCGGGCGATGAGCTTCCTCCGGACCCCGCTCTTCGTGCCCCAAGGCACCCTGGCGATCGGCTTCAGCCTCCTGGCCCTGCACGGCGCCGTGATCTTCCTCGTCGGGGTGCTCGAGTCCATCCGCCAGGGGCGCCTGGCGGAGTTCGACACCCTCCAGGTCGCCGACCTGACCGAAGGGCTCTGAACCGGGGATCGCGTGGGCTTCTTCGCCCTCGGCGTGGCGGCGGTGGTGATGCTCACGGCATTCCTGCTGGGGCTCCACGTCGCCGCGTCGCTCGGGCTGCTCGGGCTCTCGATGCTCTCGATTTTCGGGGACCGCCCCCTGTGGGACCTCGCCGGGCTGATCGCCTGGAACACCAATACCAACTTCGTACTGGTTGCGATCCCCCTCTTCCTCCTGATGGGTGAGCTGCTGCTGCGGAGCGGCGAGTCTGACCGGCTCTACCGTGTGCTGGCGCACTGGGTCTCGCCGATCCCCGGGGGGCTGCTCCACAGCAACATCGCCGCCTGTGCCGTCTTCTCAGCCGTGTCTGGCTCGAGCGTCGCCACCGCCGCCACCATCGGCTCGGTGGCTCTGCCGTCGTTCCGGACGCGCGGATACAACGAGCGGCTGGTGCTCGGATCGCTTGCGGGGGGCGGCGCCCTCGGCAACCTCATCCCGCCCGGCATCGCCTTCATCGTCTACGGCGTGCTCATGGAGGTCTCGATCGGGCGGCTCTACATCGCCGGCATCGTGCCCGGGATCCTGGTGGCGTTCTTGATGATGCTGTTGATCTTCGGCATCGCCGTGGTGCGCCCGACCCTGGCGCCCCGCGAGCCCGCCGCCCCGTGGTCGGTCATGCTGCGCGGCCTCCTGCACATGCTCCCGACGGCCATCCTGATCTTCCTCGTCCTGGGGACGCTCTACCTCGGCGTGGCCACCCCCACCGAGTCGGCCGCCTTCGGCGTGACCGGCGCGTTCGCGCTCGCGCTCCTGGCCAGGCGTGTGAGCCCGGCGATGCTGAAGGCGTCGTTCCTGTCTACCGCCCGTAGCACGGCGGTGGTCATGCTGATCCTTACCGGCGCCTTCATCCTCAACTCCTCGCTGGCCCTCCTCGGTATCCCCTACGCGGTCTCCAAGGCCGTCGCCGCCATGAATCTGACGCCAGCCATGACGATCGCCGCCATCGTCGTACTCTACCTGATCCTGGGAACGTTCATGGATGGCTTCTCGATGATGGTCACCACGATCCCGGTGCTCCTGCCCATCCTGAAGGCTCAGAACATCGATCTCGTGTGGTTCGGCGTCCTCGCGGTGATGCTGACCGAGGCGGCGCTGATCTCTCCGCCCGAGGGGCTGAATCTCTACGTCATCCAGGCCTTTCGGAAGGCGGGGCCCGAGGGCCAGGCCCCGGGGACGATCATGGACGTGTGGCTGGGCGTCATGCCCTTCGTCCTCGTCTACATGCTTGGGATTGCGCTGGTCATGGCCTTTCCCCCGCTCGCCGTGTGGCTGCCGACCACCATGCGGGGGAACTGATGTCGCGGGTCATCGCCGTCACGCCTGATACACCTCGCGGGCCACGGCGGGCGAGACCTTGCCCTCGCGGAGATCGCGCGCGAGCAGGGCGCTTTCGCGTTCGGCCGGAGAGCCGTAACCGCCCGCGCCGGGCGTGACGATGGTCACCGTATCGCCCTCCCGCAGCGACAGCCCGGCCACCTTCGAGCCCAGCACGCGCTGGCCGGGCCGCCCGGCATTCAGGACGACCCCGCCGCGGCCGCCGTCGGAGCCGCCGAACAGCCCCCAGGGCGCGAACCGCTCGCGGTCGAGGGTGCCCAGGAACGTCACCTCGGTCCCGAGCACGCGGATCGTGCGGCGCAGGCCGAGCCCCCCGCGGAAGCGTCCGGGGCCGCCCGAGTCCTGGACCAGCGAGTACTCCTCGACGAGGAGCGGATACTCCATCTCCAGACACTCCACCGGCAGGTTCGAGGTGTTCGTGATGTGCACCTGGACCCCGTCGAGCCCGTCCTTGGTCGCGCGCGCGCCCGAGCCCCCGCCGATCGTCTCGAGGTAGACGTAGTACTGGCCGCGCCGATCGGTGCCGCTGAACACCCAGGCCGAGTTCGCGCCGTTGGTGGCCGCGATCACCCGGGCGGGCAGCGCCGGGGCCAGCGCTCCGAAGACGACGTCGGCGATCCGCTGGCAGGTCTGCGTGCGCCAGGCCACCGGCGCCGGCGGCCGGGCGTTGACGATCGAGCCCTCCGGCGCCTCGACGCGGATGGCGCGGTAGAACCCGCCGTTGGCCGGGATGGTAGGGTCGAGCAGCGCCTTGAGCGCGTAATACACGGTCGCCACCAGCGCCAGGTAGACGACGTTGATGTCGCCCGGCACCTGGGGACCGGTTCCGGCGAAGTCGAGGGAGATCTGCTCGCCGGCGATGGTGATGCGCACGCGGATCGGCACCGGTGGCCCGCCGGCGCCGTCGTCGTCCATCCAGTCCTCGAACGCGTAGACGCCGCCGGGGAGGCTCCGCAGCGCGGCCCGGATCTTCCGCTCGCCGTAGGCCAGAAGCTCGTCCATGGCCGCCAGGCACGTCGGCCGGCCGTAGCGGTCGAGCAGCTCGGCGAGCCGCTGGGCGCCGATCCGGTTGGCGGCGAACTGCGCGCGGAAGTCGCCCCGGCGCTGGCCCGGCAGCCGGAAGTTCAGCAGCAGGAGCTCCATCACGTCCTCGCGCAGCACGCCGGCCTCGACGATGCGGATCGGCGGGATGCGCAGACCCTCGTCCCAGATCGTGCGGGTCTCGCGCCCGGAGCCGTCGGCGTGGTGCGCGATGTTGGCGACGAAGCCAACGGGCCGGCCCTCGTGAAACACGGGCGACGCCACCGTGATG
>JBOHPP010000122.1:0-22069 GCA_050731755.1 Candidatus Rokuibacteriota bacterium
CGGCCAGTCGGCACAAATCGGAGTTTCTGGCCAGCATGTCCCACGAGCTGCGCACGCCGCTCAACGCGATCATCGGCTTCTCCGAGGTGCTCCAGGAGCGGATGTTCGGCGAGGTGAACCCCAAGCAGGCCGAGTACCTCGACGACATCATCGCCTCCGGTCGTCACCTGCTCGCCCTGATCAACGACATCCTCGATCTCTCCAAGATCGAGGCCGGACGCATGGAGCTGGACCTCGCCCGCTTCCACTTGCCGCAGGCGCTGGAGCACGGCCTGGCGCTGGTGCGGGAGCGGGCGGCCCGGCAGGGGGTAGCGCTCGAGCTCCGTCTCGACGATGGCGTGGGCGACGTCGTCGCCGACGAGCGCAAGGTCCGCCAGGTCCTGCTGAATCTGCTGTCCAACGCGGTGAAGTTCACGCCGGCCGGCGGCCGGGTGGCTCTCAGTGCGTCGGCGGCGAACAGCTCGGTGGAGATCTCGGTGAGCGATACCGGGGTCGGTATCGCCGGCGAGGACCAGGAGACCATCTTCGAAGAGTTCCGACAGGTGGGCAGCGACGGCGCGCACAAGCGCGAAGGGACCGGGCTGGGGCTGGCCCTGGCCAAGAAGTTCGTGGAGCTCCACGGCGGCACGCTGTGGGTGGCCAGCGCAGTGGGGCGGGGGTCGACGTTCACCTTCACACTTCCGGAGCGAGCATGGCCGGCGAACTGATCCTCATCGTCGAGGACAACGAGCGCAACCGCAAGCTGGTGCGCGACGTCCTCCAGTTCAAGGGGTACCAGACGCTGGACGCGGAGACGGGGGAGGACGGGGTTCGCCTGGCCCGTGAGCGCCGGCCCGCGCTGATCCTGATGGACATCCAGCTCCCCGGCATCGACGGCATCACGGCGCTGGGCCAGCTGCGCAGTGACCCGCTGACCCGGGGCATTCCGGTCATTGCGGTGACCGCCTCGGCCATGACCCACGATCGCCAGAAAATTCTCGCCGCCGGGTTCGACGGCTACCAGACCAAGCCCATCCGGGTGCAGGAGTTCCTGGAGGCCGTCCGGCGGATGCTGGAGCGCGTATGACAGCCCCGGCCAAGATCCTGGTCGTCGACGACACCCCCCAGAACGTCAAGCTCCTGGGCGATCTGCTCGGCGCCCGCGGCTACACGGTGGTGACGGCATCGTCCGGCCGGGAGGCGCTGGATCGCGTCGAGGCCGAGCGGCCCGACCTGGTGCTCCTGGACGTGGTGATGCCGCAGATGAGTGGCTACGAGGTGTGCCGCAAGATCCGCGAGAATCCGGCGACGGCCATCCTGCCGGTGGTGATGGTGACCGCGCTGGATCCCGCGCAGGAGCGGCTGAAGGGTCTGGAAGCCGGCGCCGATGACTTCCTCACCAAGCCTATCAACCAGCCCGAGCTGCTGGCCCGGGTCCGCTCGCTGCTCCGCATCAAGCGGCTCTACGACGAGCTGGACGCCCTGAACCGGAATCTCGAAGGCCGGGTCCGCGAGCAGGTGGCGCAGCTCGAGCGCCTGGACCGGCTCAAGCGCTTCTTCTCGCCCCAGCTGGCGGAGCTGATCGTGGCCGGCGGCGCCGAAGATCCGCTCCGCAGCCACCGCCGCGAGGTCACCGTCGTCTTCCTCGACCTGCGGGGCTTCACGGCGTTCGCGGAGACGGCCGAGCCCGAGGAGGTGATGGGGGTTCTGCGCGAGTACCACGCCGAAATGGGCCGCCTGATCCTCGAGCACGAGGGCACGCTCGAGCGCTTCACCGGCGACGGCATGATGATCTTCTTCAACGATCCGGTGCCGGTGCCCGACCCTGCCCAGCGCGCGATCCGGATGGCGCAGGCCATGCGTGACCGCGTGGCCGAGCTGGCCGTGAAGTGGCGCAAGCGGGGGTTCGACCTCAACTTCGGCGTGGGGATCGCCCAGGGTTACGCCACTATCGGCGCCATCGGCTTCGAAGGCCGCCTGGACTACGGCGCGATCGGGACGGTGACCAACCTGGCCGCGCGCCTCTGCGGGGAGGCCCGGCCCGGCCAGATCCTCATCTCGCAGCGGGTGTTCGGGATCGTCGAGGAGTTGGTGACGGTAGAGCCGGTGGGAGAGCTGCAGCTCCGAGGATTCCTCAAGCCGATGCCCGCCTACAACGTCAGTCAGCTCAAAGGCGGCGCGTAGCCCGCTCTATTTCGGCCGGCGCTCGCGGAGACGCTGGCGCTCCTCCGCCGGCATCTGCCGCCAGCGCTCGCGGAGCTGCTGACGCTCGGCCGGGGTCATCTGCCGCCAGCGCTCCCAGTTCTGCTGGACGCGCTCGCGCTCCTCGGCCGGCAGCGACTCGTAGTTGCGCCAGAGCCGCAGGATGCGCTCCCGGCGCTCCGCCGGGACGCGTTGCCAGCGCTCGTATGCCGGCCGCAGCTCGTGCCGGCGCGCCTCGCCGAGCTCGTTCCAGCGCTCGAAATCCTGGAGGATGCGGGCGTGCTCGGCCGGGGCGAGCTGCCGGTGGCGCTCCGCCGTCGTCTGGCCCCAGCCGACCTCGAGCGCGGCGAACAACACGAGCGCCGTGAAGGCGAGGAGCCGGAAGAGCGTCATCATCCCTCGCCGCGCGCGGCCAGCCGGTCGAGTTGCTGGATCACGTCGAGATCCTCCAGGGGCTCGGGCTCCAGGCCGTCGCCCACCACCTCCTCCAGCGAGGCGACATCGGGATGCGGCGCCAGACGCTCGCCACCCAGCCAGGCCAGGGCGAGCACGGCGCCGGCCAGCCCGGCGGACAGCGCCATCGGCACCGGACGTAGCCACCAGCGCCGATGCCCGCGGGCCTCGAGCCGGGCCCCCAGTTCCGACCGCCAACGGCCCCAGTGGGGGTCGGATGTCGTAGGTGCCGAAGCCCGGAGACCGCCGAGGATCGCGGCGAAGGCGTCGCGTTCTCGACGGCAGCCGGCGCAGGCGGCCAGGTGTGCCTCGAGCTGCTCCCGCTCGGCGGCGCCCAGCTCCCCCTGCAGGTACGCGATGAGATCAGTCGTCGGATGTTCCATCGCTCAGCCCTTCGGCAGCGTGCTGCGCAGCGCCCGTAGCGCCCGGTGCAGATGCACGCGCACCGTCGTCTCCGAGCACGCCAGCACCGCCGCGATCTCCCTCGTCGGTAGCCCTTCCTCGGCGTACAGCACGACCGCCGCCCGTTGCTGCGGCGAGAGACGGCCGACAGCCTCCCACAACCGCTTCAACGCCCGCTCGCGGTCCAGCGCCTCGCCTGGCTCTTCGGTCTCGGCCGGCTGGCGCTCCAGGAGGGACCCGGCGTCGCCTGAGCCGGCCACGCCGTCTGCGGCGAAGAGCCCACGCCACCACCGCTGACGGCGTCGGTGATCGAGGCAGAGGTTGACGAGAACGCGGTAAAACCACGTCGAGAAGCGGGCCCGCCCGGCGAAGCTTCCCGCGGTCTGGTAGAGGCGCACGAACGCCTCCTGAGAGAGGTCGCGTGCCTCCTCGGCGTCACGTAGGATGGACCAGGCCAGACGCCAGGCGCGCTGCTGGTAACGCGTGACCAGAAGATCGAACGCCGCATCGTCCTTCTCGGCCACGCGCCGGCACAGCACCTCGTCCGAGGGCTCCACGTTTCCAGTTTACTGGCTGTCGTGCCGCTGTCGAATATCCCGCCGCAGCTCACGGCGGTCCCGCCTGAGGTCACGCCGGTCATCGCGGAGATCCCGGCGGTCCTCTCGCAACTCCTTCCGGTCATCCCGGAGCTCCTCGTGCGCCGCTTTCGCGCGGTCCTTGTCCCCGTCCGTGATGGCGTCCCGAAGCTCACGATGGTCCTGGCGCAGCTCCCGGCGATCCTGGCGGATCTCCTGGCGATCACGCCGGAGTTCCCGTCGGTCCTGGCGGATGTCCCGGAGATCGTCCTTGACCTCGTCGGCGCCGGCCGGCGCGACCGTCGCGACCGCCAGCGCTCCACCCAGCACCACCGCCATCCATCGGTTCATCGCGTGCTCCTCCTCGTGCTCGTGATGACGTCCTGAATGGTAGGACGGAGTGGGGTTTGCGGTTGTTTACACCGGCCGGGCGTCGCACGAGGGTGGCGATGATGTCGAATTGAGGCAAATATCCTACGAACGCCGGGGCCGGCCCCGGGGGGCCGGGAGGGACACCGCGGGTGCCGCTCAGTCCAGCACCACCAGGCCACGCGCCGAGCGGTTCAGCACGGCGTGGCCGCGGCTGGTGACCAGCACGGTGTCCTTGATCTGAAGGCCGCCCCAGCCCGGCTCCCAGTACGGTGTCTCCACCCGCAGCACCATGCCCGTCAGCAGCGTCGCGCCGCTGCCCGCGGCGAGCTTGGGGCGTTCGTAGGGCTCGAGCCCGATCGCATGGCCGATCTGGGCCCGCTCGTAGTCGGGCAGGCCGGCCTTGCGGGCGGCGATGATGGCCGCCTCGAACACGCGTCCCGCCGTCACGCCCGGCGCGATCGCGTCGACGGCTTCCTCCAATCCCGCGTGGAGGGCGTCATACGTCCGCTGCTGCCGCGGGTCGGGCGGTCCCATCACCGCGGTCCGGCCCAAAGACGCGTAGTAGCCCTTGAAGGCGCAGCCGACGTCCAGGCGTGCGAGATCCCCCCGGCGCAGCGGGCGATCGGAGGGCGCGACCCAGGGCAAGGCCGCGCCCTCGCCGAACTGGACGAGCACGGCGTGGGGCTCGGCTCCCCGCTTGACCACCTCCTGCGTGAAGCGCGTGGCCGCTTCGCGCTCGGTGACGCCCGGCTCCAGCATCTGGATGACCTCGTTGGCGCCCTCTTCGGCGATCAGCAGCGCGCGCTGCAGACACTCGGTCTCCCACGGGCCTTTGACTTGCCGGGCCGCCGCGAGCGCCTCAGCGCCCTCCACCACCGTCAGCGGGCCCAGGCGCTCGGTTAGCCGGCGCCAGGCTGCCAGGGTCAGCCCGTCCTGGTCGAGGCCCACACGTCCCGACCGCACCTCCAGCGCGTCCAGCGCCCCGGCCAGCGCGTCCGCTGGGGAGGCGGCGGGAGCGTGGCTCCACTCGCGGACCCGCCGTGCCGCCTCGTCGGGACGTTCGCTCTCACCGAAGACGATCTGCCCATAGCAGCGCACGTGGTCGACGGCGACGCCTTCGACGGCGACCGAGGGAAGGTCGCCGGCTGACACGGCGAGCGCGGTGCCCTGGCCGGTGAAGACGGCGTAGAGCTCCATGCCGCGGAACGAGGCCTGGAGCAGGCTACGGAAGCCTGCGACGTAGGCCAGGTTGCCCGGCGTCGTGCCGACCAGGGCGGTGAGGTCAGCGTCCTGCAGCGCGGCCGTCAGACGTTCGGCCTGATGCGGATACACGGATCAACTCCTCCTCACAGCTCGCACACCTCGTGGTACTCGTGGCCCGCCACTTTGATGAAGCGCTCGGCGTGGCTGGGGTGGATGGAGAGTTGCGTCGAGAGCATGTCGGCGGTGGCCCCGACGCGCACCCCGAGCGCGGCGAGCTGGATGAGCTCGGCCGCGGCGTAGGACACCATCTGGACACCGACGATGCGTTCGGTGCCGGCCTCGAAGACCAGCTTCAGGTAGCCGCCGTCCTCGCCGGTGGTGACGCCGTTGGAGGCGCCCGTGAGGTCGTGAGTCGCCACGTGGCAGGCCATCCCGCGCTGGCGGGCCTCACGGTGCGTGAGGCCGACGCGCGCGATCTCCGGCGTGGTGAAGATGGCCTGGGGGACCACGGAGAGGTCGGCGACCACGTGGTCGCCCTGGACGGCGTTTCGGCCGGCCACGCGTCCCTCGTGAGCGGCGGTGGGCGTGAGCTGGCTGTTGCCGGCGGCGTCTCCGGCGGCGTAGACGTGGGCCACGGACGTGCGGAGGGTGCGCGAGGTTTCGAGCCCGATCCGGTTGGTTGCGAGCCCGAGCGTTTCGGCGCCGAGCGAGCGGGGATCCCAGCGGCGGCCGACGGCCAGACAGACGACGTCCGCTCGGGTAACCCGATGGGCGGACGGAGCCCAGCGCGCCTCGGGCAGGCCACCCACGCCCGGAGGCGAGCTCGCGGCACCCGCGACAACATAGCTCACGACGACATCGCCGGGATGTCCGCTGAGCCCGGTGACTTGCGCGCCGCGGTGGAACTCGACGCCCCGGGCTTCGAGCGTCGCGCGCAGGTGCGCCGCCACGTCGGCGTCAAAGATGGGCAGGATCTCGTCCTCCTGCCCGATCACAGTGACCTCGGCGCCGAGGTCGTTGAAGGCACCCGCCATCTCGAGCCCGATGGCCCCGGCGCCAACCAGGACGAGGCGTCGGGGGAACTCGGGCAGGAACAACAGATCGTCCGACGTCATGGCCAGCTCGCGTCCGGGAATCGGCGGCATGACGGGTGCGGAGCCGGCCGCGATGATCACGCGGTCCCCGCGAACTTCGTCGCCGTCCACCTGCAGCGTGTGGGCGTCCAGGAATCGCGCCTCGCCGAGGTAGATGCGGGCGCCGGTCCGCTCGAGCTTCTCCCGCGGGGGCCTGAGCTGGGTCACGATCTCGTGCTGGCGGGCGATAACGCGCGACCAGTCCAGCCGCGGGGCCGGCGCGACGGTGCCGAACGTCGCAACCTGGCGCGCCAGCCGATGGATCCGTCCCGCCCTGACCAGGGCTTTCTTGGGAATTCAGCCACGGTTGATACAGGTGCCGCCGAGGGGGCCGCGATCAAGGAGCGCGACGCTGGCCCCGAGGTCGCGGGCCGCCTTCATGGCATTGATCCCGGCGGCGCCGCCGCCGATGATGACGACGTCGTAGTGGTCCACTGCTGTTTCTCTCAGATGGTGATGATGGATCCCGTCACGTGGCGGGCCTCGTCGCGCGCCAGCCAAGCGATGGCGTCGGCAACGCCGTCCACCGGAACCCATCCGCGGCGATCGCTGTCGGGCATAGCCGCCCGGTTGGCCGGCGTATCCATCGTGCTGGGCAGGACGCAGTTGGCAGTGACGCCCGAGCCCTTGAGCTCCTGGGCCAGCGCCTGCGTGAAGGCGATCACCCCGGCTTTGGCCACCGTGTAGGCGATGAAGCCACCGGTTGGAGGGAACACGGCGCGGGAGCCGACGGTGACGATGCGGCCGTGACCCGCCGCCACCATCTCGGGCACGACCGCCCGAGCGGCCGTGAAGGCGCTGGTGAGGTTCAGGCCGAGCATCCGTTCCCACGTTGCCCGGTCCGTCTCGACCAGGTTTCCCGCGGCGAAGCCGCCGACGAGTGCCATTAGGATGTCCAGGCGCTGGTGTCGGGCGCGAATCGCCTGAACGAGGGCGGCCAGCGCGGCCTCATCGGTGACGTCGGCCCGCGCCGTGATGAGGCGCTCGCGCTCGCCGGGCTTGACCCGGGCCTGGAGGTCCTCGTGCTCGCGCTCGACGATCCAGGCCACGCAGACGACCGCGCCCTCGGCGAGCAGGCGCAAGGTCACCGCCTGCCCCAGGGCGCCAGTGCCGCCGGTGATGAAGGCCACGCGGCCCGAAAGTGTCATGCCAGCCTATGGTAGCGGGGTCCGCGAGCCCGGCTCGCTGCGTGGGTGGCCTGTTCGAGGTGCGCTGGGCTCATTCCGCGGGGATGGCCATGATCGCCGAGCGCTGAACGTCCTCGTACCGGACCTTGCCGACGTCGAAGTCGGCCAGGTTCTCTTTGAGCTTTCGGAACGTCTGCTCGAAGGGGGGCAGCGTCTTACGCGCGCGCGTCAGCGGGGTCGTCCGGGCCAGCACGTAGTTCTTGACGTAGGGATGGTTGATTCCCCGCTTCTTGATCCGGGCCACCACCCCGGCCAGGACCTCGTCGGCGGCCTTGACGAGATCGGCGCGCTCGCGCCGCTCCTCCAGGCCCCGGCGCAAGGTCGTCTTGAGGAACTTGTCGACGCGCCGCAGGATGGGCGCGAACGCGCCGCCGGCGAACCGCTTGTTGTCCTCGTAGAGGAGGCCGAGCGTGATGAAGTGGGGCGACTCGAACTGGAAGGCCCAGTCCTCCTCCGTGGTCGAGGGCTGGCCCTCGGCCAGGCCGCGGTACATGCGAATCACCTCGAGCGACTTCTCCTTGAGGTTGTGGGCCTTCTCGACGTTCAGCGGCAGGATCTGATAGCCGACCTCGGGCTCGACCACCAGGATGGCCGGAATGTGCTTGGCCTTGAGCTTCTCGAGCACGGCCCGCCGGTGGTTGCCGTTGGGCGTCCAGTACGTGCCGGGCTGCGGCGAGAGCGCCACCACCGGATCCACGAAGCGGTCGATCCGCTTGACCGACTCGGCCAGGCGCTTGACGTGAGTGGGGGACAGGTCACGCTGGTAGGGGCTCGCCTCGACCTTGTCCCGCGGCAGCAGGCAGAAGATCTGCCAGTGCTCGCCCACCGGCTCTTGATAAATCGCCAGCACCTGGCCGCCGTCACGCTCGACCTGGGTGGCCAGCTCGCGGGCCGCCTTCGCCGGCTCCTTGTCGGGATAGACCGCCCACCCAGCCATGGCCGCGCCTCACGCCGCCGCGCGAACCGGGGTCCCCAGCGCGCGGCGCCAGAGGGCCTGGGCGCTGCCGTAGATCCCCGATGGCAGGAAGATGATGAAGAGCACCAGAAGCAGCCCATAGATGGTCTCGGCCATGCCGATGAACTTTATCCCGAAGACCACTCTGAGATATTCGGACAGCGCGATCGTCAGCGCTGTGCCCACCGTGGGCCCCAGGAGCGAGTACATCCCCCCGAGCACGACGGCGAAGACGATGCGTAGCGACACACCGATGCCGGCCAGGGTCTCCGGGTTCACGTACGTGATGTATTGGGCGTAGAGGACGCCCCCCACCGCGGTCAGCGCCGCCGACAGCGCGGTGATGGCCAGCTTGAAGCGCGTGACGCGGATGCCCACGGAGGCCGCCGCCGTCTCGTCCTCACCGATCGCCTCCATGGCCGCCCGGGCCATGGAGCGGTCCAGGCGGTGCCACACCCAGAGCCCGCCCAGCCACACGACGAGCGAGGCGTAATAGAAGACCCGCCGGTCCGTGTACTGGATGGCCAGCAGGCTCGCGTCGGAACCGGCCGGGTTCAGCGTGAGCCCCAGCGACCCGCCCGTCCAGTCGCGCTCGGCGATGAGGAGCAGGCGGATCACCTCACCGACGGCGAGCGTCACCAGAGCGAAGTAGTGACCGACGATTCCAAAGCGCGAGCATGGATAGGCGACCACCAGGGCGAGGGCGACGGCTGCGGCCATCGCCACCACCACGCCGATCCAGGGCGTCAGCCCGTAGAAGTTCCAGAGGAGCGTTGTGGTGTAGGCGCCGACCCCGAGGAAGGCGCCGTGCCCCAGGGAGACGAGGCCGAAGCGCCCCATCAGGGACCAGGCGGTGCCGATGAAGGACCAGATGAAGATCTGGACCACCACGAACACGACGTACTCGCGCATGCCGCCTATCGGCGCGAAGGGCAGGGTGGCGACAGCGAGGAGGAGGACGGCGCCGAGGGCACGCGAGCCTGTCATTGCCGCTTGGCCAGGATGCCGCCTGGGCGGATGAACATGAGGACGATGAACAGGGCGAAGGCGATGACGTAGCCCATCTCGGTGGACCAGGCCACCCCGCCGATCGAGATGATCTCGCTCAGAATGAACGAGGCGATGAAGGCGCCCACCATGTTCCCCAGCCCGCCCAGCACGCAGATCATGAAGGTGATCGGCCCGAAGGCGGCCCCGAAGTGGGGATGCACCGAGTACTGGATGCTCAGGAGGGCGGCCGCCACCCCGGCCAGGGCGCCGCCCACCGCCGAGGTCACCACGTACACGCGCTGGGGGTTGGCGCCCATCAGGGCCATGGCGCCCCGGTCCTGCGAGACGGCCCGGATGGCGGTGCCGATGTATGTCCGCGTCAGGAAGATGTAGAGGCCGATCATGACCAGGACGGCCAGGACGAAGGCCAGGAGACGGGCGAACGAGATGAACATGCCGCCCACTTCGAGGGTCGGGAGGGTCAAGCGCACGGAGCGGTGGTCGGTGGTCCACAAGAACGTGGCCAGCGACTGGACGAAGAAGAGCAGCCCGCCGGTCGCCAGGAGCTGGTTCACGGGCGGGCTGTTCAGGATGGGGGTGATGATGAGGAGGTGGACGGTGATGCCGAGGAGTACGCCGAGGGCGACCCCGGCCAGCGCCCCCAGCCAGAGCGGCCACCCGTAGACCATGACCAGGAAGTACACCAGGTACATGGACAGCATCACGAGGTCGACGTAGACGATCCAGACGATGTCCAGCACGCCGAAAATCAGGTTGAGTCCCAGCGCGAGCAGGGCCAGGACGCCGCCCAGGAGTACCCCGTTCAGCGCGGCCTCGGCGAGGAGCAGCGGGTTGTTGACGACGAGATCGAGGAGGCTGCTCACAGGCCCACGTACGCCTTTCTGATGAAGTCCTGCTCGCTCAGCTCGTCGGCCCGGCCCTCCCGCTTGATGCGGCCGACCTCGAGCAGATAGGCGCGATCGGTCAGCTTGAGGACCTGACGGACGTTCTGTTCCACGATCAAGAGCGTGTAGCCCTCCTTGCGGATGCGCCGGATCAGATCGAAGAGCCGCAGCACCAGGACCGGGGCCAGCCCCATCGAGGGCTCGTCGAGGAGGATCAGCCGCGGGCGCGACATCAACGCGCGACCGATGGCCAGCATCTGCTGCTCGCCGCCGGAGAGGCTGCCCGCCCGCTGCCGCTGCCGCTCGGCCAGCGCGGGGAACAGGGCGTACACGCGCTCGAGGCTCTGCCGGTAGTGCCGGCGGGCCGCCGGCAGGAACGCGCCCATCTTGAGGTTGTCGGCGACGGTGAGCGCCGGAAACAATCGCCGACCCTCGGGCACGTGGGCAATGCCGTGGCCGACGATGTCGTGCGCGGGACGTCCGGCCAGGGACTCGCCCTCGAAGATGAGATCGCCCTCACGAGGCGGTATCACGCCCGAGATGACTCGCAGCAGCGTCGTCTTGCCGGCGCCGTTGGGGCCGACGACGGCGACGGCCTCGGCCCGGTTCACCGCGAGGCTCACGTCCCACAAGGCCGTGAAGTGTCCGTACCCGGCGGTGACGCCCCTCAGCTCGAGCATGGGCGCCGACCCGCTCATGTCAGCACGATCTTCTCGCCGAGGTAGGCCTCGATCACCCGTGGATCCTCGGCGACCTCAGCCGGGCGCCCTTCGGCGATCTTCTCGCCGTGGTCCAGGACCACCACGCGATCGACCACGCGCATCAGCGTGGCCATGATGTGCTCGACCCAGACGATGGTGATCCCGAGCTGGCCGCGGATCTGGCGCAGCAGCTCGGTGGCGCTCAGCATCTCGGTCGGATCGAGGCCACCCAGGCTCTCGTCGGCCAGCAGGAGCTTGGGGCCGGTGGCCAGGGCCCGCGCCAGCTCGAGCTTCTTGAGGCCGCCGGCGCCGAGGAGGGCCGGCGAGGCCTCCGGGTCGGTGGGCAGGCCCACCAGGACCAGCACCTCGAGGGCGCGCTCCCGCGCCTCCTCACTGCTGCGGCGGTCGGTGCCGAAGTGGGCGGCCACGGCGACGTTCTCGAAGATCGAGAGCTTTCGGAATGGACGCGGGATCTGAAAGGTCCGGGCCAACCCGCGGTGACAGACGGCGTCGGGAGTGAGCCCGGTGATGTTCTCGCCTTGAAAGTGAATGGCACCGGCCGTCGGCGTCAGGGTGCCCGAGATGCAGTTGAAGGCGGTGGTCTTGCCGGAGCCGTTGGGTCCGATCAAGCCGAGGATCTCGCCCTCCTTGACCTCGAACGACACGTTGTTGAGCGCGGTGAACCCTCCGAACCGCTTGGTGAGTCCGCTAACTGTCAGCACGAGAACAAGGCGGGGAGGGGGCCGTCGAAGCCCCCTCCCGCTGGCTTCAACGCGAAAGGTACGGTGAGGAGGCCGGCAGCAGCACGGGCGGCTGGGCCATGCTCGCCACGACCGGCGGGTAGACGTGCTTGAACTCGCCGTCCACCACCTGGAAGACGGCGACGAAGGCGCGCGCGTTCTGACCGGCCAGGGGGTGCCCGGGCGGGTTGAACTTCACGCCGTAGCCCTGCATCGTCCCGCCCTCCGGGATGTCCGTCTCCCGGGCGGCCTTGGCCAGGGCGTCGGGGCCGAAGCCGCCGTGCTTCTGGATGGCCCGCGGCAGCACGTCGTTGAGCAGGATCCACATGTTGTTGAAGCCCATCGACACGTGCGGCGCGACCTGGCCGGGAGGGATGTTCGGCTCGAACGTCTTGTAGCGCTTGAGCATCTCCTGAGTCAGCTCGGCCAGGCCGGGCTTGAGCTTCTTGGGATCGACGAGCTGGGAGGCCGGCGGATCCGTCGTGTTGAAGCCCTCGACGTCATTGCCGAACGCCTCCTTGAGCTTGGCCAGCTGGCTGTGGCCGGCGCCGTGCCCGATGTAAATCTTCGTGCGCAGGCCCTGCTCCTTGGCCTGCCGGAGAAAGAGCGCGATGTCGGGGTTGTAGCCGGTGTGGAAGATGACGTCGGGTCGGGCGGCCCGCAGCTTCGTCACCAGCGCGCTGAGGTCGGGGGCCTGCGCCGAGAAGCCCTCCTTGAGAACGACGTTCATCCCCTGCTTCTTGGCCTCCGACTCGTTGGCCGCCGCCACGCCGGCGCCGTAGGGACCGTCCTCGTAGATGATGGCGGCCCGCACGTCCTTGACCGCCTTCTTGAGCTTGCCCTGGGCGTTGGCGGCCACGTACTGTACCGTGGCCTCGCCGAAGAGGCTGCCGTTGGGCTGGGGCCGGAAGGTGTACTCGAGGTTGCGGTCCTTCAGGACCGCATCGGCGATGGCGGTGGTGATCCAGAGGAACCGCTTCTGCTTGTCCACCTTCTCGGCGAGCGGCACGGCGTGGGCGCTGGAGTACACGCCGGCCAGGATGTCGACCTTCTCGACGTTGAGCAGCCGCTCGGCCTCGTTGATCGCGGTCTCCGCCTTGGACTGGCTGTCGCCGTCGACTTGGACGATCTTGTATTTGCCGAGCACCCCGCCGCGCTCGTTGACGTAGTCGATGATCATCTTGGCGCCGCGGTAGCAGTTCAGGGAGCCGGCGGCCGAGAACGGGCCGCTATGGTCGTACAGGAGCCCGATCTTGATGGTCTGGCCCTGAGCGTCCGCGAGCGGCGGAGGCGTGGCGGAGAACGCCAGCAACGCGACGAGCACGAGCGCGAGCAGGACGGGTAATGATTTCATCCAGCGCTACCTCCTGGGGTGAAAAGTGCCCGTAACGTTAGCACGCGCCGCGCCGGGCGTCCACGGCTCAGGCCGGCCGTCCGGTCTTCACCGCATAGACCATCCACTCCTGTCCGGCGCGCCGCTCGACCGGGCGGGGCGGGGGAAACTCACGCTGGATGTGGAAGCGTGGGGCCAGGCGCCGCCGCACCTCCGCCTTGGCCACCGGGAATGGCGGTCCGCCGCCGCCGCTGCGGATTGGGAAGAAGCAGCCGAGCAACCAGCCGCCGGGCTTGAGGATGGTGGCCATGACCCGGACGTACTCGGCGCGTCGACGGGGATCGATCGCGCAGTAGCAGGTGTACTCCCACACGCCGTCGAAGGCGTTGGCGTAGTCGCGATCCAGCGTGAAGATGTCCCGCTGCTCGAAGACGGCGGGAACACCCGCCCGGTGGGCCAGGCGGCGCGCCTCCACCACCGCGGCATCGGCGAAGTCAAAGCCCACCACGTCCCAGCCTCGAGCCGCCAGGAGCCGGGCGTCGTGGCCGCGTCCGCAGCCTGGCACGGCCACGCGGCCGCGAGGCGGCGGCATCGTCTCGATGAGATGGACCAGGGAAGGATGGGGCGCGCCCATCTCCCAGCCGTCCCGGCGCTCCTGGTAGAGCTCCTGCCAGAACCCGGGCGTGTTCACCACCGCCATCACAGCGGCCATCGGGAGGATTCGAAGCTCTTCACGACGCGCTCGGCGCCGGCGCCGAGCAGCTCGGGTTCGGTGTAGGCCGTCGACACGCCGATGACCCGCATGCCGGCGCGGCGGGCCGCCTCGACGCCGATCAACGCGTCCTCGAAAACCAGGCACGTTTCGGGCGGCACGGCCAGGCCGCAGGCGGCCCGCAGATAGACCTCGGGGTCCGGCTTGCCTCGCGCGACGTCCTCGGCCGTGACCAGGACGGCGAAGCGATCGAGCAATCCGAGGGCACCCAGAAGGCGCGTGGCGTCGGCCCGCCGCGCGGAGGTGGCGACCGCCCGCGGCACCCCGCAACGAATGAGCTCGTCCACGAACGCCGGGGCGCCCGGCACGACGGGAAGCACGGCCGCCAGCCGAACGTAGTGCTCGTGCTTGCGTTGGCAGAGGGCCTCGGCCTCGGCGGGGTTCACCGCCCGGCCGAGAAGCCGGCCGATCGCCTCCTCGGCGGGCCGCCCGATGGTCCGCCGCCAGAACTCGGGGGGCGCAGCCACGCCGAGCTCCTCCATGAGCGCCCGCCAAGACGCGCGGTGGGAGGGACCCGAATCGATCAGGACGCCGTCCAGATCGAAGATGACGGCTCGGGTCACCGCAGGCGGTAGAGAGGCGCGAGTGCCCGAAACGTTTCCAGGGCCGCCTCTCGATACTGGGCCTCGGTCCAGCGGGCGGCCTCGGCGGCGGGCACGGCGCGCCCAACCACGAGCTGGCCGTCGCGGGTGCGCGTGAGCTCGTCGCTCAGCTCGCTGAGCCGCTCGGGCCCGAGATCGGCCAGGGGCGCCGCGGGCTCCTCGTCGTGCTCGTTCTTGAACCAGCTGAGCCCCTTGACGCGGCGGAGCACCGGGCCCAGCTTCGGCGCGCTCTTCCTCCAGGCCGCCGCCCAGCGGCGCTTGTCGGCGTGCTCGGGGCCGACCTCGAAGAGGAAGCGTACGCAGCTGCGGCAGACGGCGACCTTGAAATGCGGGTGCTTCTTGTAGCCGCGCTGGTCGCCGGCGAAGGCCACCCAGGTGTCGTCCGGCGGGTTGACCGTGCGCCGGGCATGCTTGGCCACGTGCGCGAACGTCTCCTCGCCGGTGGTTCGCTGGATGGCGGGAGCCAGGCTGTGACCGAGCGCCTCCAGCTTGGGCCGGATGCGTGTCCGGATTTCCTGCATCCGCGGCTGAAATCCCTTCACGTCGAAGACCTTGAAATCGGCGGCGCTGAAGGCACACGACGACATGGTTGCACTCCTTGGATCAAGGGCAGCGTGACGTGAGACGGGTGCTCTGCGTCATGGTCGTGGAAACTGGGGTAGTCTACGCGGGCGAGGTGGATGCTTTCAACAGGAGGTCGGCGATGGACGAGGCCGGATGTTTCCACAACCTCTGGACGGGCGGGATCGTGCGCGAGCTGGCGCCGGGGCTCAGCGCGCGCGTGTTTCCCGGCGTCAACGCCATGCTGTCGGTCGTCACCCTGGAGCCCCACGCCGTGTCGCCCATCCACTCCCATCCCCAGGAGCAGTGGGGCGTGTGCCTGGAGGGTGAATGGGTCCGCATCCAGGACGGCGTCGAGCACCACGTGAAGGCCGGCGACTTCTGGCAGACGCCGCCCAACGTCCCTCATGGCGGCCGGGCGCTGGACCGGCGGTGCGTCGTGCTCGACATCTTCGCGCCGCCCCGCGAGGAGTACCGCCAGGCCGGCCGCGGGCTGGGCGCCGCGTCGCTTTCGTAGGCGCGGGTGGGATTGGGGGGCGCCTGTTCGACCACGCGCCTGGTGGCGATGCGAGCACTGCGCGGTTCCACCGATCGTTGGCGGGCCATGTCCGCGACGGGAACGGGTCTCACAGGCGCCCCCCAATCCCACCCGCGCCTCGCAGTCGGACGTCCCGCGCAGCCGGCGGCCAGCCCTACAGTTTCATGTGGGGATCGAGCCAGTCGCGGAGCGCGTTCCCCATGAGGTTGATCACCAGCGTGGTGACGAAGATCGCGAGGCCCGGGAAGGTGGCGATCCACCACATGTTCAGCATGTAGAGGCGCCCCTCGCCGAGCATGTTGCCCCAGGCGGGCGTCGGTGGCTGCACGCCCAGGCCGAGGAAGGACAGGAAGGACTCGAGGATGATCACCTGCGCCACCTGGAGGGTCGCGATCACCACGACGAGGGAGACGAGGTTGGGGAAGATCTGCCGAACCATGATCCGGGCGTGACTCATGCCGAGGGCCCGCCCGGCCAGGACGAACTCCCGCTCGCGCATGGCCAGGGTCTCCGCGCGCACGACACGGCAGTAGATCGGCCAGCCGGCCACGCCGAGGACGATGATCATGTTGGTCAGGCTGGGACCGAGGACGGCGATGACCGAGAGGGCCAGGAGGACGAAGGGAAAGGTGAGCATCACGTTCACCAGGGTCATGATGGTCCAGTCGGTCCGGCCTCCGAAGTAACCCGCCCCCAGCCCCAGGAGGACGCCGATGGTAGCCGAGATGAGCACGGCCGACACGCCCACCACCAGCGACACGCGGCCGCCGTAGACGATGCGCGAGAGCAGGTCGCGGCCCACCTGGTCGGTGCCGAGCAGGTTCTCACGCGTCCCGCCGTCCATCCAGGCGGGGGGAGCCAGGCGATGCCGGATGTTCACCGCCAGCGGGTCGTGGGGCACCACCGTCGGGGCCAAGGCCGCGCTGGCCACGATCAGGAGCATGATCGCGGCCGCCGCCACCCCCCACTTCAGTCGCCAGAGGCGGCGCAGCGCGGCGCGGGCGCGGATCGGCTCGGCGGTGACCGGGCCCGTCGTCGGTTCGAGGGCGAGCTCGCGCCCAGCCGCGGTCGCCATCACGCGCCCACCCGGATGCGCGGATCGATGAGGCCGACGATCATGTCCACGATGAAGTTCGCGGACACGATGATGAGGGCGAGCAGGACCACCGCGCACTGGACGACGGGGAAGTCCTGGTTCCGGATCGACTCCACCGTGAGCGTGGCCACCCCGGGCCAGGCGAAGACGGTCTCGGTCACGATGGCGCCGCCCAGGAGTTGGCCGAACTGAAGCCCGAGCACGGTGACGACCGGGATGCAGGCGTTCCGGAAGGCGTGCTTGACGACGACGAGGCGCTCGCCCACCCCCTTGGCCCGCGCCGTCTTGATGTACTCCATGTTCATGACCTCGATGAGCCCGGAGCGCACCAGCCGCATGGTGATGGGCGCCAGGAACGCGCCCAGGGTGAAGGCCGGCATGAGGAAGTGCTGCCACGTCCCGTAGCCGGAGGCGGGCAGCCACTTGAGCCGCACGGCGAAGAGGATGATGAGCATGATGCCGAGCCAGAAGATGGGCATGGCCTGCCCCGTCACCGCCACCACCGTGCAGAGGTTGTCCACGAGGGAGTGCCGTCGGAGGGCGGCGAGGGTGCCGAGGGGCAGCGCGATCAGGAGGGCGACGCCCAGGCCGGCCAGCGTGAGGAAGATCGTCGGCGGCATCCGCTCCAGGACCAGCCCGAAGGCGGGGACGTCGCCGTACCAGGACTTCCCGAAGTCGCCGCGTACGGCCCGGCTCGCGAACTTCCCATACTGGACCCAGATCGGCTGGTCCAGACCCAGGAGTTTCCGAAACCGCTCGTGCTCTTCCTTGGGGGCCGTCTCGGGGACCATCAGGACCACGGGATCGCCGACGACGTGGAGGATGGAGAAGGCGAGGATCGAGATGCCGAGGATGACGACGACGAGCTGGACGAGCTGGCGGCCGAGGTAGCGCTTCATTGTGTCGGGGGGGCCTGGACCCCCCCGAACCCCCCGCACGCGCTGTGGGCAGTCACCGTCCGCCGAACCCCCAGTCTGGGGTGTGGGCAGTCACCGTCTCCGCGCTACTTCTTCCGCGGGGTCACGGTGTACATTCGGTCGATCTCGTCCCGCGGCGCCTCGTAGTCGATGCGGTTCGACACGCCCCCGACGCCCCGGAGGCCCCACTTGAAGAGATAGGCGGCTCTGTCGCCGTCCGAGCCCAGGACATAGACGATGGTCTCGTCCTGCGTCTGGGCTTCGGCGCCGGCGATGCCCCCCAGGCCAAGAATGACGAGCACGACGGCGGCGAGGCGGCTCACGGCGTCCTCCTCTCTCGTGCGTCCTGCGCGCGTTCCGGATTCCCCCCGGCGCGCTATCTCTTACGCGGTCGGGCCACGAACATGCGGTCGATCTCGTCCCGCGGGGCGTCGTAGTCTACGCGGTTGGAGACCCCCCACACGCCACGCAGCCCCCACTTGAAGATGTAGGCGGCGTCGTCGAAAAGCAGCTTCTGGGCCTTGGTGTAGATCTCCGCCCGCTTCTTCGAGTCGAGGGTCGAACGGCCCGCGTGGATGAGGTCGTCGAGCGCCTTGTTGCAGTAGTAGCTGTACGCCTCCCCGCAGCGCAGCACGTCGTAGAGGATGGCGTCGGCGTCGAAGACCGAGTAGTAGCCCCATGACCACTCGAACATCGGGCCCGCCTTGCCCTCTTTCACCTGCGTCACGAAGGGGCCGATCTCGCCGATGTAGTTCTGCTGGGTCCGGATCCCGACCTTGGCCAGGTCGGCCACGATGGCCTCGCTGGTCTGCCGGAGCCCGGGTTCCACGATGGCGGGGCCGGTGCGGAAGCGCACGTCGATGCCGTTCGGGTAGCCCGCCTCGGCCAGCAGCTTCTTGGCCCGTTCGGGGTCCGGCTTGTACGGCTTGAGACCCGAATCGAAGCCGAAGGCCATGGGATTGATGGTGGTCGCCACCCGGTCGCCGAGGCCGTTCAGAACGTGCTTGATGATGGCGTCCATGTCGGCGGCCAGGTTGGCGGCCTGCCGGACCCGCAGGTCGGTGAACGGGTTCGGGCCGCTGCGCGCCGCCTGGTCCAGCTGGAGGAAGGCCGTTCGGAGAATCGGCGACGTGGTGGTCCGCGCCTGCCCGGACTTGTCGATCACGTCCATCTGGTCGGGCGGCACCGCCTTGATGACGTCCACGCCGCCCGAGATCAGTTCGGCGATCTGGGTGACGGTCTCGGGGATGATGCGCACGCGAACGTACTTGAAGGCGGGCTTCGGCCCCCAGTAGTCGTCGTTGCGAACGAGGAGGTGCTCCTGCTTCTTGGTCCACTTGACGAGCTTGTAGGGCCCGGTGCCGATGGGGTTCTCCTGCATCCACTCGTGGCCCTTCTCCCGCATGACCTTCTCGGACTGCATGACCTGGGCGGTCAACCGCTCGACGAAGAGGGGATAGGGGCCGTCGGTCTTGAAGCGGACGGTGGCGTCGTCCAGCACCTCCACGCTCTTGATCTTGGCGTGGTTGCCGCGGGCGGTGAGCTTGTTCTTCTCGTCCAGGACGCGGTCGAAGGTGGCCTTCACGTCCCGGGCCGTGAAGCGGGTGCCGTCGTGGAACTTGACGTCGGTGCGGAGCTTGACCTCCCACGTCGTGTCGTCCAGGGTCTTCCACGAGACCGCGAGGCTCGGCCCGACCTTGCCAGTCTTGAGGTCGCGCGCCGCGAGGTGGTCGAAGACGTTGTAGCCCAGAATGATGCTCTCGCGCAGCACCGAGTTGGGGGGATCCCAGTTGGGCAGGTCACCCTGGATGGCGTAGACGATGGTTTCCTCCTTCGTCTGGGCCGCGACCAGGCCCGGGAGTAGCAGGACGAGGGAGAGAACGGTGATGGCGAGGCGCAGGCGATTCATGGCGTCCTCCCTTCCGGCAGGAAAGCCGACGAACGATCCCGGGGAAAGCGCCGCCATCTTGGGTGAATTCCCCGGGGCTGTCAAGACGGGGTGCTACAATCGGCGCGTGAAATCGCCGATGCTCGTCACCGGCGGCGCCGGCTTTATCGGCTCGCACCTGGTGGAGCGCCTGCTCGCCGACGGGCACGGCGTCCGGGTGCTGGACAACTTCTCGACGGGGAGCCGGGCCAACCTCCTCTTCGCCCCCAGCGTCGGCTCGCGGCTGGAGATCGTGGAGGGCGACATCCGGGACCTGGCCACCGTCGAGCGGGTGGTGACCGGGGCGGAGGTCATCTTCCACCAGGCGGCGATGCGCTCGGTGCCGCGGTCGGTCAACGACCCGCTGGGCGCCAACGAGCACAACGTCACCGGCACGCTGAACGTGCTGGAGGCCGCCCGCCGGCGCGGCGTACGGCGTGTCGTCTACGCGTCGTCGTCGTCGGTATACGGGGCCCGGCCCGAGCTGCCCAAGCGCGAAGATCAGGCGCCGGCCCCTGTCTCGCCCTACGCGGTCTCCAAGGCCGCCGGCGAGCAGTACGCCGCCGTCTGGTCGCGGCTCTACGGCGTGGAGACGGTCGGCCTGCGCTACTTCAATGTCTTCGGGCCCCGCCAGGACCCGGCCTCCGAATACGCCGCGGTCATCCCGCGCTTCATCCTGTGGGGGCTGCGGGGTGAGCCGCTGGAGGTGCACGGCGACGGGAGCCAGTCGCGCGACTTCACCTACGTCGACAACGCCGTGGAGGCGAATCTGCTGGCGGCGCGGGCCGAGGGCGTCGCCGGCGAGGTCTTCAACGTGGGATGCGGACAGCGCACGAGCCTGCTTCAGATCATCGACCGCATGGAGCATCTGCTGGGGCGCCGGCTGGCCCGGCGCCACACGCCGCCTCGCCCCGGCGACGTTCCCCACACGCTGGCCGACGTCGACCGGGCCAAGCGGCTGCTCGGCTACACCCCGCTGGTGGGCTTCGACGAGGGCTTCCAGCGGACGGTCGAGTTCTTCAGAGAACGAGGAGGAGCGTGATGTCCCGAACCCTGCTGGTGATCGGCCTGGTGGTCCTGGCCTTGGTGAGCGGCGCCGTCGACGCCGCCGCGCAATCGAATCTCATCGTCCAGGCCGCGACCGAGCCACCGGGGCTCGATCTGACCGCCACGCCGGCCTCGGCCACGGCGGCGGTGGTGCTCTACAACGTCCAGGAGTGCCTGGTGAAGGTGGACCGCCAGGGCAAGATCGCGCCCTGGCTGGCCGAGCGCTGGAACACCTCCGACAACCGCAACTACACCTTCTTTCTCAAGCGCGGGGTCAAGTTCCACAACGGCAAGGAGTTGAAAGCGTCCGACGTCAAGTTCAGCATCGAGCGGGCCATGGACCCGGCCACCAAGCACCCGTACCCGCGCTACTACGAGGCCATCGGGGACATCATCGTCAAGGACGACTACACCATCACGTTCTCGCTCAAGCACGTCAACCCAAGCTTCCTGCAGAACATGGCCCGCCAGGGCTCGGTCATCTACCCGCCCGAGGCCGTGGACAGTCTCAAGAGCGCGCCCATCGGCACCGGCCCCTATCGGTTCGGCGAGTGGGTCCGCGGCGACCGCATCGTGCTCCGAAAGAACCCCGACTACCACGTGGCCGGTCTGCCCAAGCTCGAGCGGGTGACGTTCCGCTTCATTCCCGACCCCAACGCGGCCCTGGCCGCGCTCAAGGCCGGCGACATCGACACCTCGCTCTTCGGCCTGGGCCCCGAGCACGTCACCGATCTCCGGAAGGACCCGCGGTTCACCGTGATCGTGGGTGACACCACCAACGACGTCATCATGACCATGAACAACTCCCGCAAGCCTTACGACGACGTGCGGGTGCGGCGGGCGGTGACCCACGCCATCAACCGGGGCGAGGTGCTCAAGGGCGCGATGTTCGGGATGGGCAGGGTTCTCGGCTCCAACGTCGACCCGCTCAACCCGTACTTCGTCGATCTGGCCGATGCGATGCCCTACGATCCGGCGCGGGCCAAGAAGCTGCTCGCCGAGGCCGGGTACCCGAACGGGTTCGAGACCGTGCTCAAGGTGGCTCCGCAGTACTACTACACGGTCCGCAGCGGCGAAATTATCGCCGACCACCTGGCCAAGGTCGGCATCAAGGTGAAGATCGAGCAGATCGAGTGGAGCCAGTGGCTGAGCCGCGTGTTCCGGGAAGCCGACTACGACCTCACCATCATCGGGCACGCCGAATCCTGGGACATCGCCAACTACGCCAACCCGAAGTACTACTTCCGCTACGACAGCGGGAAGTTCCAGGACCTCTACAAGAAGTCGGAGACGACCGTCGACGACAAGGCCCGGCGCGAGCTCTATACGCAGATGCAGAAGCTGCTGATGGAGGAGGCGCCGGTGGTCTTCCTCTATATGCACCCGCGGCTGGCCGTGGCCAAGAAAGGCGTGCAGGGGCTCTGGCAGCACCTGCCGGTGCCGTCCGCCGATCTTTCCGAGGTGTCGTGGGCGCCGGCC
>JBOHPP010000123.1:0-7385 GCA_050731755.1 Candidatus Rokuibacteriota bacterium
GCTCGGTCGCGGTGACCGCCAGGCCGTTGATCACCCAGAACGGCACCGCACGCTGCACGTTGCCCAGGGACTGTTCGCGCACCAGGAGTGCCCGAATGGAGCCCTGATGTTGGTTGGCGACGTCGCGAAGGGCGTCCACGACGGCTCTCTTCCGAGCCAGTCGTTGACCGCGCGGCGCGGTGGCCGCGGCAGCGACCGGGTTCGCCTGGGCGACCATCTCGACGATCACCGAGAGTGTTCCCCCCGGAGGCAGCGCGTTGAGCTGCGCGTCGAGCTCGGGATGCAGGCGCCCGGCCCAGGCCGTCTCACTGAAGATGAGGAGCGATGCGGCGAAGACCGTGACCAGGATTCGCAGGTTCACGAGGGGCATTGATGCCTCCTCCCAACAGCAAAGTGATCGGGCTCTGCGGAACCCTGGCCTCGCAGGGGGTGTAAGCCTTACACAACCCCCTCGGCGTTGGCTATGGATGGGGAGGTCTACGAGCAGCGAGGAACTGCCGGCTGCCTGCGGGCCGATTCGCGAAGTTGTGGAGGGTCATCGACACGCCGAGGAAATCGTAGCGCAGGGCCAGCACTTCCATGACCTGCGCGAACACACGGGCGCCGGCGCCGAGCCGGGACGCTGCACGCTCGAGCGCGGCGTCGCGAACGTCAGCGATGGCGACCCGGGCCCCGGCGTCGTGGAAGGCCTGCGCGATCCCCAGCCCGATCCCGGCGGCGGCTCCGGTGACGAGGACCACGTCGTCCGGGAAGCCGAAGGGCAGCAACTCAGTCGACGTAGAGTTGGCCGGCGACCGAATGCGTGCCATCGGGGGCGCGGCGGAGGATGATGAATTCGCCCATCCGGATATTGCGCTCGGTCAGATCGCTGACCACGCTGCCGTGGGTGACCAGCACCAGCGGCAGGCTGCCGCGGTGCTCGGCAATCGTCCTCTTGATCTCAGCGACCAGGCGCTGCCGTAGCTCGACGTCCCGGAGCGAGCCCTGCAGGGGGTGCCACGACTGCGCCTGTCCGAAGGCGAGGCGGGCGGTGTCCAGGCAGCGGCACCGCGGACTGGACAGGACCGTGCCAACGGCAATGCCGTTCTGGCGAAACGCTTCACCGATGCGCCTCGCTTGGGCCCGGCCATTCTCGTCCAGGTTGCGTTGCCTCGAGCAGTCATCAAGCCGGGCGTCGGGCGGATCGAACGCGCCGGGCGCGTAGCTGTGACGCAGCACCACCACACTGCCCGGCGCTCGCAGCGCCTCCCAGACCGACTCCGTGGCGTGCCCGACGGAAGCGGCCGCTGCGCACGACACCGCCACGATCGAACAGCGGATCCAGCCCATGCCGCTCATGTCGAGCGCTGGCCTTGCCGCGGCATCACGCCGGCTTCGCCGCGCAGACATACAGAAACAGCCCGGCGTGGTCGCGCCACCCGCGCTGGCTCGGATGGGCCTGACAGTACTCTTCCGATGGGCGGGGCTCTTCGATCATATGCGAGAGGGTTTCGGGACCCGTGTTCCGGAATCGGTTGAATGGCGAAACGCCCCGGCTGCTCAGGGCGTCCGTTCACCGGTATTGTGGCCCCAACCGGACTCGAGCGCTAGTGCCCTACCGCCAGCCAGTGACTACAGGTACTGTCCGGTCGTCACGACGCGCTCGATGGCGGCGTCGGACTCAGCCCGAACCTCGCTGAAGACGAGTTTGATGGCGACGATTCGCTCGCGTTTCCTGCCGGCGATCTTCGCCCAGTCGTCCGGGTTGCTGGTATTCGGCAGGTCCTCATTCTCCTTGAACTCCTCGCGCACGGCCATCACGAGGTCGCCGGCGGTGATGCCCTTCTCACCGCTCCCGATGTAGCGCTTGAGCGCGAGCTTCTTGGCCCGCCGAACGATCGACTCGATCATCGCGCCGGACGCGAAGTCCTTGAAGTAGAGGGTCTCGCGCTCGCCGTTGGCGTATGTCACCTCGAGGAATCGATTGTCGGCACTGGGGCTGTACATGGCATCGACCACCGAGTCGATCATGGCCATGACGGCCGCCTCCGCGCCACCGGCGGCGCGCATCTCGGGCGCCGCAATCGGGAGATCCGTCGTCAGGTATTTCCCAAAGATGTCGGTGGCCGCCGCCCGGTCGGGCCGTTCGATTCTGATCTTCACGTCCAGACGGCCGGGGCGCAGCACCGCCGGATCGATCAGGTCCTGGCGGTTGCTGGCGCCGATCACGATGATATTCTTCAGCCCCTCCACGCCATCGATCTCGGCCAGGAGCTGCGGGACGATTGTGCTCTCCATGTCCGACGAGATGCCGGTACCGCGGGTGCGGAACAGCGCGTCCATCTCGTCAAAGAACACTACGACGGGGGTGTCCTCGCTGGCCTTTTCCTTGGCCTTGACGAAGATTTCCCGGATCTTGCGCTCCGTCTCGCCGACGTACTTGTTGAGGAGCTCCGGCCCCTTGATGTTGAGGAAATAGCCCTTGATCTTCTCGCCCCGCTTTTCCGAGATCTTGGCGGCGAGGTTGCTGGCCACCGCCTTGGCGATCATCGTCTTGCCGCACCCGGGAGGCCCGTAGAGCAGGACGCCCTTCGGCGGCGCGAGCTGGTGCTCCTTGTAGTAGTCCGCGTAGAGGTACGGCAGCTCGACCGCGTCCTTGATCGCCTCGATCTGGGTCCGGAGACCGCCGATGTCCTGATAGCCGATGTCCGGGATTTCCTCCAGCGCGAGGTCCTCGACCTCGCTCTTCGGCAGCTTCTCCAGGAGGTAACCCGACTTGGCGTCCATCAGGATGTGGTCGCCGATCTTCAACCGCTGGGTGCGGAGCGGATCGGCGATGATGCCGACCTTGTCCTCGTCGGCGCGGAGCGTGACGACGGCGCGCGCCTCGTCGAGCTGTTCCTTGAGAACGACGACCTCACCCTGGATCTCGTAGCCGGCCACATCCACGACGTTCAGCCCCTCGTTGAGAACCCGCTCCTGCCCGGGCCTCAGCGTGTCGACGACGATCGAGGGATGGGCATTGACCTTGACCTTGCGGCCCTGAGCGAGGACGTTGACCGTGGCGTCGTCGTTGGCTGAGAGGTAGACGCCGTACGTCGCCGGCGGCGCCGACAACTTGTCGACCTCGTCCCTCAGCGCCGTGATCTGCTCGCGCGCCTCCACCAGCGCTTGGGCCAGCTTCTCGTTCTGGCCGAGGGCCTCGGCCAGCTCGAGTGACCGAACGTAGTCAGGCGCGTCTGGATTCCTCTTGGCTGGGCCGCTCGCGTTCATGGGAGCCTCTGTTCTTGCGGTCGGTCTAGGCGGCGCGCGCGATTGGTAACGCCTCAGCGATGATGCGGGGCTGCGGCTGCGCCGCCTTCGGCGGCATCACCCACGCCTCACCGACCAACACACGCTGGCCGGAGCCGTTGACGCATTCGGTGCGCAGGCACACGCGGTTGCGATCGTGAAGGACCTCGGCGACCTCGACGCGCGCCGTGATCGTGTCGTCGAGCTTCACCGGTTGAAGAAACTTCAGGGTCTGCGACAGGTACACCGCGCCTGGTCCGGGCAGGTCGCTGCCGATCACCGCCGCGACGAGCGCCGCCGTCAGGATGCCCGGCGCGATCGGCTCCCCGAAGGACGTGGACGCGGCGAACTCGGCGTCACGGTGGAGCGGATTGCGATCACCGCTGAGAGTTACGAAGCTCGCCACGAGCTCCGCGTTCAGCGAGCACGTCTTTTCGGCGCCATCACCGACAGCGAGCTGTTCGATCGTCTTGCCGACCATCCCACCCTCCCGCTGATGCCCCGCACAGATGCAACAAGAGCGCCACGGCCCAAGTCTGAGCGAAGACGCTAGGTTGCCACCACGCTGGCGGAAGGTGTCGCGACTTTCTTGAAACTTTTTCAAGCAGCGTGCCTCGCTCTCGCACGCAATTGAAAAGAGTACAACCCTGCGGGCCAGGCCGCGAACCCTCACGAGCCAACGCCGGAGCCGCATGATTCTTCCGGCTGGCACCCCCGACTTCACGGAGCTTGACGTCACGATCGTCGAGCCATTGATCACGGGCTGGCCCCGGAGGACAGGGCGTGAGGCGCGTCTCGCGTGCCGGCGTACGAACCTGTGGCACGGACGGTAGTGCCTGGCGCACAGCCGTTCCCAGCTCAAGCAGCGTTCTACGAGAAGAAAGCGGTCCGGATGTTGAGCAAGCGAGGATGGTTGCTGGTGGCACGTTCTCCCGGACTCACGGCTACGTGCGTCGACGTCGACGCCTTAGGGGAGGTCGCCGGGCTTCGTGCCCTTGAGAATCTTGTCTACTACGGCGGCTCGACGAAACAAGTCGGCCAGGCGGGCGCTCTACGACATGAGCCCGCCCACTTCGACGAACCCCGAGAGCACGTACATCGCTGGTATGCGCTCTTGCGCCGCCAAGCTCTCCGCCTGCTGCGCCTGAGTGAGTGGGGGGAGCGGGACGGAAAGGTTGAGGAGCAGGGTCAGGGCGGTAAGGGCGAGCACACGTGAAACCGGGCCGCTCGGCCTCAGGCCCGCCGTTCAGCCTGCTCGGCGATCTCGGCGATCCGCCGGAACGTCTGCACGCGCTTTCGGTTGCCCTCCGGCAGCTTCGCAATGTCGGCATCGGTGAGAGCGATGGTGTTGCCGTAGGCCTGATACGTCGGGATCTCCTCGTCGGCCAGGGGCGGCATCGCCCGCTTGCGCGCGAACGCAGCCTCGACAGCCGGCCCCAGCTCCTCCAGCTTCCGGGCCTCCCGCTCCGCCGCCTTCTCGTGGAACTCGGGCATGACCTCGGCGGCGAACAACTCGAGCGCCTCGCAGATGTGGTCGTGCCGATTCTTGCCGCCCTGCTGGATGAAGATCGTCTGATCGACGCCGGCGTCCTGGAACGTGTGGAGCGACTCGCGGAGCTGCGCTGGCGTGCCGATGCAGCCGGTGCCCCCGCCCAGGACCTCGGTGCCAATCTGGTCGCGCACCGCCAGGAATCGTGTCCAGATGTTCGTCAGCCCCGGCGTGTGCCGGCCGAAGACGTAGTGGTGGGCCAGCGCGAACTGGAAGAAGCGGAAGCCGTCGGCGCCGCGACGGCGGGCCTCGTCCGCGTCGGCGTGACAGGAGAAGCCGGTGACCATCGCGATGTTGGGGTTGACGGCGTGGCCGATTGGCACGCACTCGCGCTTGAAGGTCTCGTAGTAGTCCGCCACCCAGTGTCGGGCCTCAGCGGGGTCGATGAAGGCGAAGGTGAGGGCGCCGATCCCCAGCTGGGCGGCCAGGTGGATGGTCTCGCGATTCGAGCAGGCCACCCAGATCGGCGGATGAGGCTTCTGCACAGGCTTAGGGAGCACGTTGCGCACGGGCATCGAGAAGTATTTACCGGCGAAGCCCGGATAGGGGGCCAGCACCATCATGTTGGCGACCTGCTCGACGGTCTCCCGCCACATGGCGCGCCGCTCGGCCGGGTCGATGCCGAAGCCTTCTAGCTCCGCCCGGGACGCGGATTCGCCCGTCCCCCAGTCGACGCGGCCGCCGGACACGAGGTCCAGCGTGGCGATGCGCTCGGCGACGCGCGCCGGCGGATTGTACGCGGGCGGCATCAGCACGATGCCGTGCCCGAGGCGGATACGCCGGGAGCGCTGGGAGGCCGCGGCCAGGAACACCTCCGGGGCCGAGGAGTGTGAATACTCCTCGAGGAAGTGATGCTCGACCTCCCAGGCGTAGTCGACGCCCAGGCGGTCGGCCAACTCCACCTGGTCCAGCGCGTCCTGGAAGAGCCGGAGCTCGGCGCCGTCCTCCCAGGGGCGCGGTAGTTGGTGCTCGTAGAAGATCCCGAATTTCATGTGCGCTCCTCTCGCCCACCGCCAAGGTGGAGGGAGCCTAGCGCGTCAGTCAGAGGGGGTCAATCGCGGGGATCACCAGCAGACAGATCCATAACGAAACAGGTCGCTGGTGGCGCGCAGCCATGTCATCCGGTCGCGCTCGGCATCCCCATCCGTCGCAACCACCGGAAGTGCGACGCCATGGCGGCCCTGAATGACGTGTGCTCCGCGTACTTGATCCCGAAGTCGCGGCATGCCTCTTCCACGAGCCTGGACAGCGCAGGGTAATTGGCGTGGCAGATCCTGGGGAACAGGTGGTGTTCGATCTGAAAATTCAAACCGCCGAGGAGCCAGGCGGCGAGTCGGCTGCGCCGGGCGAAATTCACGGTGGTCTCCGCCTGGTGGACGGCCCAGGGTTGTGCGATGCGTCCGCTGTCCTCTTGGACCAGCGGAAACTCCGCCTCTTCCACACAGTGGGCCGCCTGAAACACCACGCTCAGCACGATTCCCGCCACCAGCGCGGCGACGCCGTAGTAGACGAGGACGGACCTGACGGGGTGGAACAGGAGCGGGATCCCAAACGCCAGGGTGAAGAACATCGCTTTGCCGGCAACGAAGATCGCCAGATCCCACCCCTTAGGGCGAGGAAATTGCTGGTTACTGATCCGGCCGGTGATGAGCTTTCGGAAATCATCCACGAGCTGCCACTTGATAGCCAGCAACCCGTAGAGCGGCCAGAGGTAGAAGTGCTGCCATCGGTGATAGGCGAGCCGCTTCTGGTGCGGGGTCAACCGACCCAGGATGCCGAGGTCGATGTCGGTGTCATGGCCCGTGATATTGACGTAGGTATGGTGGAACACCGCGTGCTTCCAGCGCCACAGGTAACAGCTCCCTCCCATCAACTCCAACGTCATGGCCATCAGCTTGTTGACCCAGGGGGAGTTCGAATAGGCCTGATGGCCGCCGTCGTGCTGAATATTGAACCCGATCCCGGCCGCCGACAACCCGAGCACAATGGCCAGCAGGAGGCCCTGCCACCACGTGTCGGCCACGAACACCAGCAACACGTACAGAACCGCGAAGCCGGCAGCGAGGATGGCCGTCTTCAAGTACATCTGCCAACAGTCGCGCTGCCGCCGGCCGGTGGTTCGGAAGTACTCTTCAATCCGTCGCCGGAGCTCCAGCTGGAAGGCCTGATCGTTCCCAAATTTCAGGCTCATCACCACACCCCCTCGAAGATGCCCAAGCTTCGCCTCCAGTGCGGCGGGCTTGCCTCAGAATCTGCACCGCGTGAGCCGCCTAGCCGCGCGCGCGGTCAGGTCGTGCTACTTCCCTACCATCGCGGATGCGCTCGGTGGCCGTCAAGGAAATTGGCACGTTCGGGCGACGTTCGAAGCCTGCACTCGGCTGAAACCTCGGGAATGGGCCGAAACACGCGGTCAGCCGGCCAGCGACTCGATCGCCCGCACCTCGTCGGCGGAGAGCGCCAGGTGGTGGCTGACCAGATCCTGCTTCATGTGCTCGGCGTCGGAGGTGCCGGTCAGCGGCAGCATCCCGACCGCCTGCGCGAAGCGGAACACAACCTGGGCCGGCGT
>JBOHPP010000124.1:0-5139 GCA_050731755.1 Candidatus Rokuibacteriota bacterium
GCCCGGCGGCCGAGGTGTGGCCGCGAGTCGAGCACCACCTCCGCGCGGTGGCCGAGCTGGCCGGCCACTTCGACGCGGTGATGCAGCGGGCCTGCCCGCGCTTTGCCACCACGGCGGAGTGGCGGACCTACGTCAACGGTGAGGTCGACCGCGTCGTCCTGCTCGCCGCCCATCTCGAGCAGGCGTGGATCGAGGCCAAGGCCACGGCCGACGACACCGTCCGGCGCGCGGCCAAGGCGCCGCGTGAGCGGTTGGACGAGGCGCGGGCGTTGACCGGCAAGCTGGCTACGTGCGCGCGTGCTCACGGTACGACGCTGGAGCTGGCGTCGCTGTGGCGTGAAGTGGAGCGCCAGGTGCCGCGCCGCCAGGCCGAGATCCGGCTCCCACCTTAAGCTGCGCTCGACATTCACAGGACGGCTGCGGTAAGGTCCCGGCCATGGCACGATCACCCTTCTCACTCGAAGGCCGCACCGCCATCGTCACCGGCGGCGGCACCGGCATCGGGAAGTCCATCGCCCTCGAGTTCGCCAAGGCCGGCGCCGACGTCGCCGTCTGCAGCCGCAAGGCCGAGAACGTCGAGCCCGTGGCCAAGGCCGTGCGCGATCTGGGGCGACGCGCCTTCGCCATGGTGGTGGACGTCCGGATCGAGGAGCAGGTGCAGGCGGTGGTGCAGCGGGCCGCCCACGAGTTCGGCCGGCTGGACGTCATGGTCAACAACGCCGGCGCCTCCTTCCGGGCCAAGCCCCAGGACATCTCCGTGAACGGCTGGAACGCCGTCGTGGGCATCAACCTCAACGGGGTCTTCCTGGGCTGCAAGTGGGCGTACCACCAGATGCAGAAGCAGGGCGGGGGCGGCGTGATCATCAACGTGGCGTCGATCGCCGGTGTCTACGGCTCCACGATGATGTCCCACTACGGCGCGGCCAAGGCCGCGGTCATCAACCTCACCCGCGCGCTGGCCGTCGCCTGGGCGCGCCAGGGGGTCCGCGTCAACTGCATCGCCCCCGGGCCCGTCGAGACCGAAGGCTATCTGGACGTGCTGCACAAGACGGATCCCGACGCGGAGGAGACGTACCGCGCCGTCGCCGCCCGGGTGGCCCTCGGTCGCTGGGGACGCGTGGAGGAGATCGCCTGGCCGGCGGTCTTTCTGGCCTCGGACGCGTCCTCGTTCATGACTGGTGAGACCATCGTCATCGACGGCGGGCCATCGCCGCGCGAGGCGGAGGGCTAGCGCCGCCCACATGCGGGCGCTGGTGATCGGCGCCTCCGGCCAGGTGGGCGCCGCGCTCCACGCCCGCCTTGCCGCCCGCGGCCACTCGGTGATTGGCACCCACGATCGGGTGCCTCAGCCCTCCACCCGTCCGCTTCAGATCACCGACGCCGCGGCGACCGAGAAGCTCATCGCCGAGACCGCGTCCGACTGGGTCTTCTGCCCCGCCGGGCTCACCCACGTCGACTATTGCGAGGACCACCCCGACGAGGCCGTCCGCGTCAACTGTGACGGGCCCGCGGTGGCCGCGCGCGCCGCGGCGCGCCGCCGGGCCGGGTTCGTCTACTACTCCACGGAGTACATCTTCGATGGCAGGTCGGGCCCCTATGCGGAGGATGATCCGCCCCATCCGATTTCGGTATACGGGCGGAGCAAGCTCGAGGGAGAGCGCGCCGTCAGCGACGCCAATCCCCACGCCCTCGTCCTCCGCACCACCGTTGTGTACGGCCCCGAGCCGCAGGGCAAGAATTTCGTCTACCGGTTGGTGCGCCAGGCCCGGACGGGCGAGCGCGTCACGGTGCCGGCCGACCAGCGCTCGAGTCCCACCTACAATCAGGATCTCGCCGCGGCGGTCGTGGAATTGGCCGAGCGTGGGGTGAGCGGCGTGCTCCACGTGGCCGGCCCGATGGTGCTCGACCGACACGCCTTCGCCCTCGTGGCGTGCGACGTCTTCGGGCTCGACCGGTCTCTCATGGTCCCGGTCGCGACCGCCGAGCTGGGCCAGCGGGCCGCCCGCCCCCTCAACGCCGGCCTCAGGGTGAACCGCGCCCGCGCCCTGCTCACCGTCGGGCTGCTCGGCCCCCGGGAGGGGCTCACTGCGATGCGAAAGGCGGTGGAGAGGGCCGGTGCGGGAGGGGGTTCGGTTGACACCCCTGCGGCCCCTCTGTAGCATGAACCGTCACCCCGGTGACGCGGTGACCGTAGCTCAAGTGGTTAGAGCACTGGACTGTGGCTCCAGGGGTTGAGGGTTCGATTCCCTTCGGTCACCCCAGTTCTCGATTCGAGCGGGCGCGCCTGTAGCTCAGTTGGATAGAGCGTTGGCCTCCGAAGCCAAAGGCCGCAGGTTCGACTCCTGCCAGGCGCACCATTCGGCAGCGCGGGCCGTTAGCTCAGTTGGCAGAGCAGCTGACTCTTAATCAGCGGGTCCGGGGTTCGAGTCCCTGACGGCCCACCAATCACGTCGCGGGGTTAGCGGGCACCTCACCGGGTGCCCGCGGTCCCGCTGACGCCACGCTGACGGTTTCCGACCAAGCAACCTCTCCCTTCACCCTCCCGGCTGAACGCCGCTTCTGCAATTCGGCTCGGGTCCTCTCCGCCCTCCGTGAGGTGGATCTCCTCCCGCCTGTCCTCCGCGCCCTGGAGCGGCAGCGGCTTGTGGCCGGCGGGAGCGATCTCGTCTTCCCGAACTCCCGCGGCACCTACATGCGTCTCGAGAACCTCCGGCACCGCGTCTGGTACCCGGCGCTCGAAAAGGCGAAGCTCGAGAAGCGCGACCTCTACACGACGCGGCACACCTTCGCGACCCATGCCCTCGCGGCAGGCGAGGATCCCGGCTGGGTAGCCAAGATGCTCGGCCACACGACGCTCCAGATGATCTTCACGACCTACTACCGATACCTGCCCAATCTCGTGCGGCGGGATGGGACATTGCTTGCGAAGCGCCTGGGGCGGTTGCGGTGAGCGGAGTACCCGGCACGCGATCCGGCGCCCTCCTTTGACGTACACACTCAGGGTGTGTATGCTGAGGTCATGGCAAAGGAGGTTCAACGATAATGCATAAGCGGGTGAACGTCACGCTCCCGGAGGAGACGATCCGGCTCATTGATCGGTCCGCCAACCACGGGAACCGCAGCCGCTTCATCGACGAAGCAGTGAGGCACTTCGTGCGCTCGCATGGGCGAACACAGCTCAGGCGGCTCCTTGAGGAGGGCGCCGAACGACGTGCGGCGCGAGACCTCGCGATCGCGGAGGAGTGGTTCCCGGTGGACAAGGACGCATGGCGAAAGCGACGAAAGTAACCCAGCCCCGGCGCGGTGAGGTGTACCTCGTGAGCCTTGATCCCACAGTTGGCGCAGAGATCAGGAAGACTCGCCCAGCGGTCATCGTGCAGAACGACCCCGCGAACCGCCGGAGTCCCGTCACCATTGTGGCGGCGGTTACCTCGCAATTCGAGGAGCCGCTCTACCCTACGGAGGTTCTGGTGGGAGCCCCGGAGGGAGGGCTTACTGTGGACTCCGTGGTGCTCCTGAACCAGATCCGCTCGGTAGACAAGGGCCGGCTGGTCCGCCGGCTCGGTGTATTGAAGACCGAGACCATGAAGGAGATCGACAGGGCGCTCCTCCTGAGTCTCGGGCTGGTTGAGATATGACGAGGATCCTCCGCGACGTGCCGAAGCGAGGCCGGCGCTGTAGACGCGGGCGGGGAAGACGCTGAGGACCGAGAGAAGGTCGGAGTTTTGCATCTACTGCCGTACGGCAAAGGCAGACACGAGAGATCACGTTCCGCCGGACCTGCTCTTCCCTTCGCCCCTCGTCGAGCTATACTTGAGGCTCAACGGCTACTTCTGTATCAGGAACTATCTCCAGCATCGCTTCGGTCTGGAGACGGAGTCCGACGTCTTAGCTCTGCGGATGCCCCATCAGCAGGAGGAGCTGCCGGACGGACAGGTGCAGCCGAACGATGATCGCCTCGTCTTGCCTAAGTCGCCGGCCATGGCCGATTGCGTCATTGCTGAGGTGAAGGAACCGGCAGTCGAGTTCAACAAGTCGACGCGTGGGCCGGAAGGGTGTAAGGCGGATTGCGCAAGCGGCACGGATGTTCGGCGTACTCGCCGACGAACTGTTTGAGAAAGACGGCAGTGGCTGGGTGATTTGTGAGGAACTCCACCGCGCGATCAACACGCCGGACTGGTCGGCCATTCCGACAGCCGTAGTGGCTAAGGAACATGTGACGATTCGAATGATAGCCTTTGCGCCACGCGAGGCCCAGCTCGCCACGCGGCGGGCGTGCATCGACCTTGAGCACGTCCTCGACTTCGTCCGGGGGCGCATGAAGCCGGCGAGAGCGTGCAGCGAGTATCGGGGACCACAGGTTTCACCGTGGCGGGGTACCACGGGGCGGGCGGAGTGCAAGTGAGGATCGAGAGGGCGCCCGGGAAGTTGTGATCGCCGGGCGACGCCATGCGCTGTTACTGGGAGTTCTCGTTGCTGACGCCACGCTGACGGTTTTCCGGGGATTCCACGGGATTCCCCGGGACGCGCCGGCCGAGCTACGCCGCGTAGGCGGCTGATTTTTGATGATTCAGGACCACCCGGGACAGGACGCCAACGCGCCTCTTACTGAGTCTCGCGTAATACAGTGACACTACACTCAAAAAGAAAGCCCACTGTGTCGGAGGAACGCGAACGCCAGCGTGGGAGTGCGCCGAACACGCCGGAGGCCCGCACGGACCGCCTGCTCGACCTCGCCCAGATTGTCGGCGCAGAGATTGGCCAGCTCACGGCCCTTGACATTGCCCCACACGAGTTCGGTCGGATTGAGCTCGGGCGCGTAGCCGGGCAAGCGCTCGATGGTGAGCCAGGAGCGCTGCGCCCGCAGATACGCCATCATGTCCCGGCTCTTATGCGATGGCAGGCCATCCCAGACCAGGACGAACCGACGACCGCGACAATGACGCTTGAGGTCGCTCAGGAAGTCGATGAGGGTGACGTCGTTGTAGCTGCCGCGTCGTGTCTGGAAGAAGAGGCCACTGCGGCGGAAGTCCCACCGGAACGCCAGCGCCACGGCGAGGGAGAGCTTCGCCCAATTGAAGGCGTGAATCAGGACCGGCGTTTCGCCGCGCGGGGCCCACGTGCGGCGGACCGGTGGCC